>JBJMXF010000197.1:0-4434 GCA_045809725.1 Candidatus Udaeobacter sp.
GCTTGTCATCCTGAGGAAAGCGAAGGATCTCGGGAATTCGTCAGTGATCGATGAACAGCGGTCAGTAACCGCAGTCCTGTCCAGCGAAGTCGAGACATCCCGCAAAACTACCGCAAAGTTACGCCGCGCGGGGTTCCTCGACTTCGCTCCGAATGACTGTCCGAGTCATTCCTTTCGCGTGCCGCGCAGCATCGGCACAAACCGAACCGGTAGCGTGGCGCTTTCTTTTAACTGGCCGTTCTTCTTTTCGAGCAGATAAAGCTGCTGGGCGAATCGTTCGCCGACCGGAATAACCATGCGTCCGCCGTCTTTGAGCTGATCGACAAGTGGTTGGGGAACCTTCTCCGGCGCGCAGGTCACGATGACTGCATCAAAGGGCGCCTCTTCGGGCCAGCCTTTATAACCGTCGCCGATCCTGACATGCACATTTTTGTAGCCCAAACGCTGCACCGTCGCTTCTGCGCTCTTCGCCAGCGGTTCGACAATTTCGATGGTGTAAACGTCCGCCACGAGCTCGGCTAAAATCGCCGCCTGATAACCCGAACCGCTCCCTATTTCTAACACGCGGTCGCTTGGTTTCGGTCGCAGTTGCTCTGTCATGAACGCCACGACGTACGGTTGCGAAATGGTCTGATCGTAACCGATAGGCAACGGCCCATCTTCGTAGGCGTCGGTTCGCGCATTCGCGGGAATAAACTCCTCGCGCGGCACCTTCGCCATGGCTGCAAGCACGCGCTCATCCTTGATACCGCGCGGTTTCAACTGTTGCTCGACCATCCGCTGTCGCTGCGCTGCAAAATCGGCAGCGGCTGGAGTCTGTTGGCCGCAGCCCGTGGCCGCGATCGCAGCGACAAGCAGATACTGCCCGATCATTCGCATTCGCGAAAGTTAACGCCGCCTGCGCAACTGCGAAAGGAGCGCGTTTCCTTCCTGTGCTTCGTCGTTGACTGCCTTTGTCATTTTGCAGGACTCCGCCACCCCGCAGCTCAGCGAAGGCCGAAGTCGCTTGCCCCGCCGTAGCTTTCTGCGAAGGCTGAGAGGAATCTCTCCACATCCTCTTCGCCCACTTGTCATTCCGAGCGAAGTCGAGGAATCTCTGGATAAATGGCTGACGAACGCAAGACTTTAGAACAACGGGACCAAATGACCGATTTGGAGCGCCTCCGTCACTCGGCCTCTCACGTGTTGGCCACCGCGATCTTGAAAATCTGGCCGGAAGCGCAATTCGCTGCGGGCCCGCCGGTGGAGAACGGCTTTTATTACGATGTGGATCTTCCGCACCGCCTCTCGCCCGATGATTTCGAAAAGATCGAGGCGGAGATGAAAAACGAAATCAAAGCGAACCATCCGTTCGAAAAAATCGAGGTTTCGCGAGACGAAGCGCTGGCGCTTGGCAAAAAAGGCCGGCTTGCCGCGTTGGCCGAACGAGCCGAGCCAAGCAAATTCAAGCTCGACATCATCGAAAACATTCCGCCCGACGAAAAGATTTCGCTCTATCGCAACGGCGATTTTATTGATCTCTGCGCTGGCCCGCACGTGATGCGCACAGGAAATATCGGCGCGTTCAAACTTACCACAGTTGCGAGCGCGTATTACAAGGGCGACGAAGCAAATCGACAGCTCCAGCGCGTTTACGGCACCGCGTTCAAAACCAGGAAGGAACTCGACGAGTACTTCGCGATGCTCGAGGAAGCGAAGAAGCGCGACCATCGGAAGCTTGGTCGCGAACTGGAACTGTTTGTTTTCGACGATGACGTGGGCCCTGGCTTGCCAATGTTTCTGCCGCGCGGCGCAGTTATCGCCGAGGAATTGGAGAAGCTCGCGAAGGAGACTGAATTCGCGGCTGGTTATCAGCGTGTCCTTACGCCGCACATCGCGCGCGAAAGCCTGTACCTGAAGAGCGGGCATCTCCCGTACTACGCCGAGTCGATGTTTCCGCCAATGGAACTGGCTGAAGACGTTCAAGCGTTAAAGCGAAATGCGTTGAACCGGGAAGCGGACGAACACGCTTCAATCCTTCAACGCCCCAACGTTTCAACGAAGTATTACCTCAGAGCGATGAACTGCCCGCATCATCACAAGCTGTTCGGGTCTATTCCAAGAAGCTATCGCGAACTGCCATTGCGCCTGGCGGAATACGGCACGTGTTACCGCTATGAGAAGAGCGGCGAGTTGTTTGGATTAATGCGGGGGCGTTTGCTGCACATGAACGATGCGCACCTGTACATGACACCGGAGCAGTTCGAGGACGAGTTCAACGCCGTGAACGAAATGTATCTGAATTATTTCAAACTGTTCGGCATCGAGAAATATTTGATGCGTTTCTCGACGCACGATCCATCAAAGCTCGGGCAAAAATTTGTCGATGAACCGGAGCTTTGGGAGCAGACGGAAGAGATGACACGAAACGTGTTAAAAAGTTCCGGAATTGACTATGTCGAAGTGCCTAACGAGGCTGCGTTTTACGGGCCGAAGATCGACGTGCAGGTCTGGAGCGTGATCGGACGCGAGTTCACGCTCGCCACCAACCAGGTGGATTTCGCGCAGCCGCGCAATTTTGATCTTCGCTATAAAGCTCGCGACAACACCGACAAGATCCCGATCTGCATTCATCGCGCACCGCTTGGCACACATGAACGATTCATTGGATTCTTAATCGAACATTACGCCGGAAATTTCCCGCTCTGGCTGTCACCCGAGCAGGTGCGCATCCTCACCATCGGCGACGATCCGAAATTACTCGATTATGCGCGATCCATACTGAACGAACTGCGCGGGCATCAAGTGCGCGCGGAAATCGACGCCAGCAACGACAAGATCAACGGCAAAATCCAGCGCGCCGAACAAATGAAAGTGCACACCATGTTCGTCATCGGCAAACGCGACATGGAAGCCAACGCCGTGAGCGTCCGCGTTCACGGCAAAGGCAATCTCGGCGCCAAACCGCGCGCAGAAGCGATCGCGGAAATCCTCCAATCCATTCGGGAGCGACGCCCTTAACAAACTGCTACACAACGTAGCCCGCAGCGATGGAAAGCGGCACGGCAGTGCCGCACTCCAAAACGTGACCGGGGATCGAACGGCAATTTATCGCTTGCGTTTTGGAGTGCGGCGGTGCTCCGCCGCTTTCGACGACTTACACGGATCGCCGACCTATTGCGCCGAGCTTGCTAGGCTCTCGGCGTCTTTCGAGGCAATTGGTGAACGCGCTTTGTGCCAGTCTGTGCTTTGCTCGTAGGCGT
The DNA here is from genome assembly GCA_045809725.1 of Candidatus Udaeobacter sp. Taxonomy (GTDB): domain Bacteria; phylum Verrucomicrobiota; class Verrucomicrobiia; order Chthoniobacterales; family UBA10450; genus Udaeobacter. Next base: position 3,243 of record JBJMXF010000197.1, read on the forward strand.
GCGCGATTTGTAGAATGCGCGCTTCCTCCAGGGATTTGCCTAACAACTGCATACCGATCGGCAGACGATGTCCATCGAGCTCGGCGAAACCGCACGGTACGCTGATTCCGCAGATGCCAGCCAGGTTGGCCGCAATAGTGAAAACGTCGGCGAGATACATTTGCAAAGGATCCGCGACGCGTTCGCCTAACTTGAACGCTGTTACGGGAGAGGTCGGCGATATTACGGCATCGACGTTTTCGAAAACTCTGACGAAATCACGGCGAATCAGTTCGCGGACTTTTTGCGCGCGCAAGTAATAGGCGTCGTAATAACCGGAGCTCAAAACGTAAGTGCCAAGAATGATGCGCCGTTTCACTTCCGGGCCGAAACCTTCCTCGCGCGTGCGGCCGTAAAGATCGAGCACGTTTTTAGGATTTTCAGCACGATACCCGTAACGCACGCCGTCGAAGCGAGCGAGATTCGCAGAAGCTTCCGCAGTGGCAATAATGTAATAAGTCGCGACCGCGTATTCAGTGCTGGGCAACGAAACCTCAACAATTTCCGCTCCGAGGGAGTTGAGCTGTTTGATTGCGGCGTCGATTGCAACTCGCACCTGCGAATCGATTCCTTCGCTCATGTACTCCTTCGGCACGCCCAACCGGACGCCGCGCAGATCATTTCCCAAGCTCGCCATGTAATCCGGCACCGGCTTGTTGAGCGATGTGGAATCTTGCGGATCATGGCCGGCGATCGCGTTCATGATCAGCGCACTATCGCGCACGGTTTTTGTTACCGGTCCTATTTGGTCGAGTGACGAAGCAAACGCCACGAGACCAAAGCGAGAAACTCGCCCGTACGTTGGCTTGAGCCCGACGACACCGCAAAACGCAGCCGGTTGCCGAATCGAACCGCCAGTGTCGGACCCGAGCGCACCGAAGGCTTCGTCTGCGGCAATGGCGGCCGCGGAACCGCCACTGGATCCTCCCGGCACACGCGACAGGTCCCACGGATTGCGCGTCGATTTAGCCGCGGAATTTTCCGTGGACGAGCCCATGGCGAACTCGTCGAGATTGGTTTTGCCGAATGGAATCGCGCCCGCTGCGCGCAATTTTTGAATCACTGTCGCATCGTACGGCGCGCGATATCCGTTCAAGATTTTTGATGCGCATGTGCACGGCTGCCCCATCACGTTGATGATGTCTTTGATCGC
>JBJMXF010000198.1:0-9560 GCA_045809725.1 Candidatus Udaeobacter sp.
TCACGAAACGAAGATCGATTTGCACGTGCTCGCCTTTACCACATTCGCCGCTGTACTGGCGGGAGTGCTTGTTGGTGTCTGGCCGGCCTGGAGAATCTCTCACTCTGAATCCATTTCACTCGCGCTGCATGAAGCGGGCGGTCGCGGTTCCAGCGACGGTTTAAATAGACAACGTATGCGGTCCGGCCTGGTGATCATGCAGGCCGCGCTGGCGATTGTTCTGCTGGCCGGTGCAGGATTGACGTTGAAAAGCTTCTGGCACGCGCAAAACGCGCCGCTCGGTTTCGAGCCGCATGGCGTTGTAAATTTTGAACTCTCATTGCCACTCGCGAAGTACACGACAGGCGAGCAAAGGGACGCGTTTTGGACACAACTGCTGCAACGCGTGCAAAGTATTCCCGGCGTCGAGGCCGCGGCTATAAATTCGAACAGCCCGTTCGACGACACTGAAAATGACAACTTCTTCCATATAACGGGCACTCCGCCGGTTCCGGCCGACCAAAGGCCGACGGCGGAAACTAGTGTGGTTTCGCCAGATTACTTTCGCCTGATGCGAATGCCGATCCTTCGCGGTCGAGGATTTGGGCCGGAAGATTTACCCGGTGAAAAAGGACACTCGCGCTCCGTCATCATCGACGAGTCGTTCGCGCAAAAATATTTCGCAGGAAAAGATCCCATAGGACAGCACATCGATGACAACGACACACTCGACGAACATGCGCCGCCGATGACGATCGTTGGCGTTGTTCCGCGAACGCGCAATGAAGCTCCCGGCGAATTGAATGTGGAGTCGCTGCATCTCGTGCAGGAATATCTGCTGGCATCCCAGGACCCGCAGCCGGAAAACCAGCTGCATGTTCGTACAAGCTTGCGCGACATCACTCCCATCGTGTCCGCGGTGAAGCGTGAAGTGGAATCGCTCGATCCGAATCAGCCGATCGGCCGCATCACCACTATGGATGATGCCATCGCTTCAAGTTTGGCAACGCGGCGTTTGATGATGGTCTTGTTAGGCGCGTTTGCCGTGCTCGCGTTAGTGCTTGCGAGCGTGGGTCTCTACGGTGTGATGGCGCTCACGGTGGCACAACGCACTCGCGAACTCGGGATTCGCATGGCCCTCGGAGCGGAGCGCGCCAACATTTTCAAGCTCGTGCTCAGCCAGGGCATGACACTGATTGCAGTCGGTATTGGAATTGGACTGATCGGAGCGATTGCTGCCGGCCGCGCGTTGATGTCGCTGCTTTACAACGTAGGCGCAATCGATGCCGGGGCTGTGATTACGGCCATAGTTTCGCTGGTGGTCGTCGCTTTAATCGCCTGCTGCGTACCAGCTCGCCGCGCCACCCGCGTCGATCCGATCGTCGCGCTGCGAACTGAGTGACACATGAATGATTTGAAATTCGCATTTCGCCAGCTTCGCAAATCGCCTGGGTTCATGGCGATTGTCGTCCTTACACTCGCGCTCGGTATTGGTGCGAACACTGCGATCTTCAGCATCGTCAACGCCGTCTTGCTCCGGCCGCTGCCTTATCCGGATGCCGACCGGATCATGGCCCTAAACGAATCGTCCGGGCCGGGACAGAATTATTCGGTTGCGCTCCCGGATTATTTTGATTGGCAAAAGGACAACACGGTCTTTGAACATCTCGCCGCGACTCATAAGGAATCGCGCAATCTCAGCGGAATTCCGGGACGCGACCCGGAGCGCGTTTCATGCGCTGCGGTCACGAGAAACTTTTTCAACATCATCGGACTGCCGCCCCAGATCGGACGGACGTTTAGCGAAGATGAAGATAAAGCTGGGGCGCCACCGGTAGTCGTCCTTAGCGATCGGCTTTGGCAGCGCGCGTTCAATCGCGATGCAAAAATTCTCGGGCATGCAATCACCCTTCACGATCAGAATTACACCGTGATCGGCGTCATGCCGCGGCAAATGACGTCACCGCAGGATACGGATGTCTGGCTGTCAATGATGCGTCGCAGCAACAACGGCGGGTGGATGTCTCGAATGGTCCATCCAATGATTTACGTTTGGGGCAAGCTCAAGCCCGGCGTGACGGTTGCGCGAGCACAGACGGAAATGAAAGGGATCGCTGCGCGTCTGGAGAAAGCGTATCCGGACACAAACCGCGGAGAAACAGCCGTCGTTACGCCGTTGCTTGATAATTTGGTTGGCAAGTACCGGACAAATCTCGGCCTGCTGCTCGGAGCTGTCGGTCTTGTTCTGTTAATTGCTTGCGCCAATCTAGCCAATTTGTTCGCCGCGCGAGGTGCGGCGCGAGCGAGAGAATTCGCAATCCACGCCGCAGTCGGAGCGACCCGCGGCCAAATCATCAAAAAGCTTTTAGCTGAAAGTTTTTTAGTGGCGCTTGTTGGCGGAGCGCTCGGCTTTTTGTTTGCGGTTTGGGTTCGCAACGGATTAGTCGCGCTGAGTCCGGAGGACGTTTCTCGGTTTCAAGAAGTTTCCTTTGATCTACGTGTGCTGGGATTCACCTTTTTGATCGCATCGGTCACCACGGTGCTTTTCGGATTGTGGCCGGCATGGCAGGCCTCGCACGCGGACGTCCAGGTTGCGTTGAAAGAAGGATCTTCAGGCAGTGGCGATCCGCCATCGGCCAAACGTGCTCGGGATTGGCTGGTGATCAGCGAAATTGCACTCACCCTCACTCTGTTGATCGCGGCAGGCTTGGTTTTGAAAAGTTTTTCGCGGCTTCAATCGCTCTCGCTGGGTTACGAGCCGCGCGCTCTTTTCACCGCACGTTTCGAATTGCCGTGGCGTGTCTACAACGATCGCGAAAAGGTCGACACATTCGCCAAGGCACTTCTGGACAAAATGCGCGCGATTCCGGGTGTGCAAAACGCGGCGATCAGTTCGAACGGGCCGCTCATGGGCGGCTGGCAAACTGGTTTTTGGCGAGAAGAGAACCCGCGCCCACAACCTTCGGATATGTTGAACAGCGATCTTGAAGTGGTCGGCGGCGATTATTTTCAGACTCTCAAAGTGCCGCTTGTTCGCGGCCGTACGTTCAACGAGCGCGACACAAAAAATTCGCGGCGGGTCATTGTTATCGATCAAGCGATGGCCGAACAATATTTTCCCGGCGAGGATCCGATCGGCAAGCGCCTCGGAGTTGACGCGGGCAACGACGGCGAGGGCTGGGTCATGAGCGAGATTGTCGGCGTCGTCGCGAAAATGCGTTTCCACGCGATTGACGAAATGGCCCCGCTGCCGGTGATCTACTGTTCGTTAGGGCAGGCTCAGCGAACAAGCCTCGCGCTGTTCATAAGATCGACAATGGCCTCTGCGTCGCTCGAACGCGCGATTCACGACGCCGCAGCCTCGGTCGATCCCTCGCTACCGGTGTTCGATGCGCGTCCGATGACCGATCGCGTGCGCGAAACTTGGGGAAGTCATCGCCTGCTCAGTTTTCTTTTCTCCGTCTTCGCTGGACTCGCGCTTGCGCTCGCGACGATCGGCCTTTACGGGCTTCTCGCTTACACGACGCACAAACGCGTCCGTGAAATAGGCATACGAATGGCCCTTGGCGCACGCCCGGCGCAGATTCGCGCGCTCGTTCTTTCGCACGGTCTGAAATTGCTGTTGATCGGTTCGGCGTTTGGTTTGGTTGCAGCCGTTGCCTTGTCGCGCGCATTGCAAAGCCTGCTTTTCGACGTGAGAGGGATCGATTCGCGAATTTATCTGGGTGTCGGCGCGCTTCTGTTCGCTGCGACATTTTTCGCTTCCTGGATTCCGGCTCGCCGCGCGTCACGCGTCGATCCCATCGTTGCGCTGCGCACTGAATGATATGAACGATCTCAAGTTAGCTTTTCGCCAGCTTCGCAAATCGCCGGGATTTACCTTTGTCGCGGTGATCACGCTGGCCCTTGGTATCGGCGCGAACACCGCCATCTTCAGCGTGGTCAACGCGGTGTTATTGAAACCACTGCCATTTCCTTCGCCGGATCGGCTTGTTGCGATTGGCAGCACAAATCTGAGGGACCCGGACAGATTCCACCAGTTCAACTCGCTTTCTTATCCGGACTTCTTCGATTTCCGAAAACAAAATCGGACTTTCGACCGCATGGCCATTTATCGCGGCGGGAGTTATGCGTTGGTTAACGAAACAGGTGCGCAAAATGTCCAGGGATTAAAGGTCAGCGCGGAATTCTTCGACGTCCTTGGCGTGAAACCGGCGATCGGCCACGCGTTTGTTCGCGAGGATGAAGAAGCCGGAGGCGGACCGGGAGGATTCAAGGTCATTCTCACTCACGATTCGTGGATGCGGCTCTTTAATGGGGATAAAACCGCGATCGGTCGCACACTGCGCATCCAAGGCCATTCCTACACGGTCATCGGAATCATGCCGCGCGGAATTCAATTTCCTTTCGAAACGCCGGCCGTCGAGATGTACGTCACGTTTGCGGAAGACGCAGCGACTGCGGACGGAACCAAGCCGAACACAGAACAACGCGGTAATCACATGCTTCTGGCATTTGGCCGACTTAAACAGGGCGTAAGCGTGGCGCAGGCCGAAGCCGATCTGCAAATGATCGCAGCTGCGTTGGAAAAACAATATCCGGAAACGAACACGCAATTTGGTGCTGCCGTCGCTCCGCTTCGTGATGAGCTGGTGGGGGACGTGCGCACTGGGCTTTACGTGCTCTTCGGTGCGGTAGTTTGCGTGTTGCTCATCGCCAACGCCAACGTTGCGAATCTGATGCTCGCGCGCGCGACCGTGCGCGGAAAGGAAATCGCTTTGCGGGCGGCGCTGGGCGCAAGTCGCAGGCGAATCGTTCGTCAATTACTCACGGAAAGTTTGTTGCTTGCTGGAATCGGCGGGTTGCTCGGTCTGTTGATCGCGAACTGGGGGACCGAGGCGCTCATCGTGACGGTGCCGCAAAATATTCCGCGCTTCAGTGCAATCCAACTTGATGGCGCAGTCCTTGCCTTCACTCTACTCATGTCGATCGCTACGGGCGTTGTTTTTGGGTTGGTGCCGGCGTGGCATGCGTCGCGTGTCGATCTGAACAGCGCACTGAAGACAGGTGCGCGAATCGGCACCGGAGGCGAACACAAACATCGTCTGCGTAATGGACTCGTGATGGGGGAGATCGCGCTCGCCCTGATCCTGCTGGTTTGCGCAGGTTTATTGATTCAAACATTCGCCCGGCTTGGTCGCGTCCAGACCGGTCTGCGTACCGAAAATCTTTTCACCGCGCGCGTCAATTTGCCGGACACAGCCTATCCGCGACCAGCGAACGTGAACGCATTTTTCGATCAGTTGCTTCCGAAGATTCGAGCTATCCCAGGCGTCAATTCCGCCAGCATCATTCTGCCTCTGCCGCTGACGGGAAGTAATATAACGACTGATTTCGACATGGAAGAGCATGCGCTGCCGGAAGGACAACGGAACGATGCTCCCATGCGCATCACCGGGCTGGATTATTTCGAGACGATGGGCATCCCGCTCTTGCAGGGCAGAGTTTTCAAGGAAACAGACAAGTTTGACTCGCTTCCCGTTGTCATAGTGAATGAGCGCTTCGCCCAGAAATTTTTTCCGGGACAAAGTGTAATCGGCAAACGGATCCAGCCAGGCTGGAGTGTCGGGGATGACAAGCCGAAGATGCGTGAGATCGTCGGCGTTGTTGGGAACGTAAAACATCTTTCGCTGCAGAAAGATTTCACGCCGGAAATGTACGTGTCGGCCACGCAAATTCCGGTAAACCTCGTCTTTATCGTAGCGCGCACCAGCCTTTCTAATGCCGCCACCGTTACCGCCGCCGTGCGTGATCAGCTTGCCTCGGTCGATCGCGATGTTCCGCTCACTCACGTTCGCGTGTTCGACGAATACATATCGCGAACGCTGGCCAAGCCGCGCTTCAACGCCTTGCTATTATCGATCTTCGCAGGAACTGCGCTGCTTCTCACGGCCATTGGAATTTACGGCGTGCTTGCTTATTCCGTTTCGCAACGCACAAACGAAATCGGAATCCGGATCGCGCTCGGCGCAGCGCAATCGAATATTTTCCGGTTGATCGTTGGCCAGGCGATGCTGCTGGTCGCAATCAGCATGGCGATCGGGCTGGTCGGCGCATTCATGGCAACGCGTTTTCTGAGCAGCCTGCTTTACGGCGTCGCCGCGTCCGATCCCATTACTTTCGCTGCAATCGCGACCCTTATTGCCGGCGTTGCGTTTCTCGCTTGCTGGCTCCCAGCCCGCCGCGCGGCGCGTGTTGATCCTGTTACCGCCCTTCGTGCCGAATGACCACCGTAATCACATGAACGATCTCAAGTTCGCTTTTCGCCAGCTTCTTAAATCGCCCGGGTTTACTCTGGTCGCGGTCCTGACGCTCGCGCTGGGGATCGGTGCGAATACTGCGATCTTTTCGGTCGTGGAAGGCGTGCTCCTCCGTCCGCTGCCCTTCCCACATGCGGATCGACTCGTTAGGATCTACGAAGCTCTGGATGAAAACGGGGCGCGTTCGGGAACGTTGAATCTGAGCGACCGCACGACTGCGCGCTTCAAGGAGTTCGGGCGCGATATTTTCGAAGATGTTGCCGGCGGAACCGGCGACGCCTCAGTGGTTAGTATAAACGGCGGTTCGACCCCCCAGACCGTCCCTGGCGCGCGTGTCACCCACAACTTTTTTGATGTCCTCGGATTGTCGCCGTCGCAGGGCCGGAACTTCACAAGAGAAGAAGGGACCGACAAAGCAGCGACGGTCGCCATTATCAGCGACGACTTTTGGCGCAACACGCTGAATTCACGACGCGGCGTGCTCGGCAGTACGATCGTGATTGATGGAACGCCGCGAACCATCATCGGAGTGATGCCAAAAGCATTCCGGCATCCATATCGCGCAAGTTTGTGGTTGCCGCTTGCACTTGAGCCCGACAATCCGGCGACGATCAATAACCATTATCTTTATGGCCTCGCGCGGCTGCGCCCCGGCGTCACGCCGGTGAAAGCGGAAGAAGCGGTGAAGCGCATGTGCGCCAGGATCAGTCGCGACGATCCGAATCCGGCGAACGCGCGCGCCGCTTACACCCCCCCTTTGCGCGAAAGTTTTGTGATGGATTTGCGACCGAAAATTCTCGTCATCGTCGGGGCGGCAATCTGCGCGCTGCTGATCGCCGCGGCGAACTTCGCCGGTCTACTGCTCGCGCGGGTGATCGAGCGAGAAGGGGAATTTGCATTGCGAGCTGCGCTGGGGGCAAGCAGACCACGGCTTGTTAGGCAACAACTTATCCAGGCGCTTTTGCTCGCTTTAGTCGGAACCGCGCTGGGTCTGCTTATCGCACTCTGGATCACGCCAACGCTGTTCGCACTGAGCCCGGAAGGCGCGGACGCGACTGGCAGCGCGATGCGCGAATTCGACTACTCGGCCCGGCTCGATCTGCCGGTGTTCGCGTTTGCAGCCGGTATAATGACACTGGTCGGTCTGGGTTTTGGTTTGCTGCCTGCCATCCGCGCAGCTCGCACAGATTTGCGCGGTGCAATGAGTGTCACGTCACGTGGTGCAACACTCGACCGCAGCGCGCGCAGATTGCTTGGTTCATTTGTCGTGATCGAGCTTGCGGTTGCCGCTGCACTCCTGACAGCGAGCGTCACCGCGACTCAATATTTTCGGAAGCTGATCGACGAGCCCTGGGGGTTTGAGACGAAAGACCGCCTTGCCTTCAATGTCACTGTTCCCGATCGCTTCTTTCCCACCTCCGCGGCGAAACAGAACGTGCTGGAAGCTTCGCTGGCGCAGTTGCAGAGAATTCCCGGAGTGAAATCCGCCACCGTGGTGTCGCCGTCGCCAATGGACGCGCCGTGGACACTGATGCTCTTCAACGCCGAAGGCGCGCCCGCGCCTGAGCCGCGCGGAGTATACACCGCATATTCGCGCGTTCCCGCGCCCGGGTATTTTCAGAGCGTCGGGCAACCCATTCTGCAAGGCCGCGATTTTAAGGCGAGCGACACTGCCGACGCGCCGCTCGTGTGCATTGTCAGCCAAAGTATCGCGAAACGTTTTTGGCCTAACGATTCGCCGATTGGGAAACGCATTCGGTGGGGACGGCTCGATGGAACTCGTCCATGGTTCACGATTGTCGGCGTTGTCGGCGACATGAAAGCGATCGCCGACCCGCGCGACGGCGAAGTACTCGGGATGATTGCGCGGCCACTCGCGCAAATGCTCGCGTACGCGACGACGCCGCTCGACGATATCACTTTCATTCTGCACACCGATGGCCGCTCGGTTAACGAGCCAACGATCCGCGCCGCGCTGGCGCGTGCGAACGCGAATCTCGCCGCGTACAATTTCCTCTTACTCGACGACGCCGTCGCGCGCTCGCGCACGACCGAGCGATTCATCTTCGTTCTCGTCTCATCGTTTGGACTGGTGGGGCTCGTTCTCGCCGCCGTGGGTTTGTATGGCCTGCTCGCGCTTCAGGTCGCGCGCCGCGAACGCGAGTTCGGCATCCGCAGCGCGCTCGGCGCCACCGCGCGTCAAATCATTCAGCTCGTCGCGCGACAAGGCGCAGTGTTGCTCTCGTTAGGCTTCACTGCCGGCGCGCTCGCGACTTACGGAATCGTGCACCTGGTCAAGAACCAGTGGGCCGAAATGCCTGCGCCGAATCTCATCGCGTGCATTTGCGCAGCGATCGTGCTCGGCCTCGCGGTGATGATCGCATGCTGGCTACCCGCGCGTCGCGCGTCCCGCGTTGATCCCGTTATTGCTCTTCGTGCCGAATGAAACCGCCGCGCTCCCCATAATTATGGCCTAACAAATCCAATCTTATGATATCCGACTTCAAATACGCGCTCCGGACGCTGGCTAAAACGCCAGGATTCACCATCATCGCCGTGGTTACGCTCGCGCTCGCCATCGGTGCTAACACAGCAATCTTCAGTTTGGTAAACGATTTATTTCTGCGGGGACTACCGTTCAAAGAACCATCGCGCGTGGTGCACGTCCTCGGCGGCGATAAATCGCGCGATCTAATCGATATCGGCGTCTCGGCACCGCGCTACCAGCTTTTTCGCGACGGCCAAACAGTGTTCGATGGATTAGCGGCGGAGAATTTCTTTCTTTTCACACTCACCGGTGTTGGCGATCCGGTGCAGGTTTTTGGTGGGCGTTTGACTTCGAACTACTTCGACCTGCTCGGTGTCCGTCCAATTCTTGGACGCAATTTTTTGCCGCAGGAAGAAGAGGGCGCCGATGTCGCGGTTGTCACCAAAAATTTTTGGCAGAAACGCCTCGGCGGCGATCCAAACGTGATCGGCCGCAGCATCGCACTCGACGGCACCGCGCACACGATCGTAGGCGTATTGCCGAACATGCCGGCCACCTGGTTCGGCGGGAACCCGATCGCAGAAGTCTGGACAACCAAGCCGTTCCAGCTTCCGGGGTTCACGTATGAACGGATGATGCGCGGCACAAGTTTTCTGCGGGTAATCGGCCGGATGAAGCCGAACATCACCCTGTCGCAGGTGAAAGCAGTGCTGCCGTCGCTCGACCAAAGCTATCGCACAGAGTACGCGAATAAAATCGACAGCGGGTTCACG
>JBJMXF010000199.1:0-21500 GCA_045809725.1 Candidatus Udaeobacter sp.
ACTCCAGTAGAGGACGTCGTCGCTCAATTCAGCGATGTTATTACGATCGCGAACGACGCTACAGCATTTGCGAATGCCTGTGAACGTGCCGTTGTACAGCCCGAATCGCGGCAAATCGAGCGCGGTCTTGCGCTGGCACAGCAAAACTCCTGGGAATCGATTGTCGCTCGCCTGGAACAACACATCGAAGACGCGCTGCGCAGCCGCCGCGCTTTAAACGTAAACGCCGCGTGAGCTACTCGTTTGATTATCTCATCGTAGGCGCAGGGTTCGCGGGCAGCGTGCTGGCGGAACGGCTCGCAGCCGGATCAAACAAGTCTGTATTGCTATGTGATCGGCGCGATCACGTCGGCGGCAACGCGTACGACCATTTGGATGCCTCCGGTATACTTGTGCACAAATATGGTCCGCATATTTTTCACACGAACTCGCGTGATATATTCCATTATCTGTCGCGCTTCACCGCGTGGCGCGAATATGAGCATCGCGTGCTTGCATGCGTAGAGGGGAAACTGTTGCCGATTCCAATTAATCTCGACACGATCAATCGGCTTTACGGACTTCGACTTACGGAAAGCGACGTGGAAGCATTCCTCGCTGCCCGAGCAATTCCGTGTGCGTCTCCGCGTACCTCAGAAGAAGTCGTGCTCAGCCGGGTGGGGCGCGATTTGTACGAGAAATTTTTTCGCAAATACACACGCAAACAGTGGGGGATCGATCCGTCGCAGCTTGATGCTCAGGTGGCTGCTCGTATTCCGGTGCGGACAAACCGGGACGATCGATATTTCACCGACAAGTTCCAGTTCATGCCGAAGCATGGTTTCACGCGGCTGTTCGAAAACATGCTCGACCACGACAACATCACGCTGGCGCTTGGGGTCGACTATCGCGAATTGCAGAAGGAGGTGAGCTTCGGAAATCTTATCTACACAGGGCCCGTTGACGAGTTTTTCGAATGTCGCTACGGCAAGCTGCCATACCGGTCACTTCGATTCGAGCATGAGACTTTGGACGAGGAATGGCACCAGCCTGTGGCCGTGGTGAATTATCCTAACGAGTTTGACTACACCCGCGTGACCGAGTTCAAGCATCTAACCGGTCAGAGTCATGTGCGAACAAGTATTGTGTATGAATTTCCACAGACTAGCGGCGATCCGTACTATCCTGTGCCGCAACCGGCGAACGCGGCCATTTACGCGAAATACCGCCAGTTAGCTGAGCAACACCGCAACGTTTATTTCGTAGGCAGGCTGGCGACGTATCGTTACTACAACATGGATCAGGTGATTGGTCAGGCGTTGACTACTTATCGTAAATTGACGCGAGAAGATATTGGTTCCGATCGAAACAGTAACATCGAACCGCAATCCGAACGCGTGCTTCAGCGCGTTTAGCCTGCTCGCCGCAACTGCTAAGCTGAGGAGGCGATATGCGCTTGTTTCAGAGTTTTTTTCTCGGCGGCTTCGAATGTTCCACCCATCGTTTGCGCAACGGCAAGCGGCTCGATCTTGTCCATGCCACGAGACATGACGAATTCGCCGCCAGTGACTTCAAATTACTCCAAGAGTACGGAATCTTTTCGGTACGAGAGGGTCTACGCTGGCATTTGATTGAATCGCGACCGAATCGTTTCGATTTTTCCACTGCACAGACGATCATCGACGCTGCATGTGAAACAGGCACGCAGGTCCTCTGGGATCTTTGGCATTATGGATGGCCCGACGATATCGACATTTTCAGCCCGGAGTTTGTGACTCGTTTTACGACGTTTGCAACGGCTGCTGCAGAACAGCTCAGCGAGAAAATTGACGCGCCGCTGATTTGTCCGATCAACGAAATCTCCTTCTTCTCCTGGGCCGGCGGAGATGGAGGCATTTTCAATCCTTTCGCGCGAGATCGCGGCAATGAACTGAAGCAGCAGCTTGTGCGCGCGACTGTTGAATCGATTAGGGCGATGCGTCAAATCAATCCGCGCATCAAGTTTTTCCACATCGACCCAATGATCAATGTACTCGCGACGAATCCCACGCCGGAAAATGTCGCCGCGGCGAATGCGTATCACCGTAGCCAATTTGAAGCCTATGACATGATCGCGGGCCGGCAGTCGCCTGAACTCGGCGGCAAGGAGGACCTCATCGATGTAGTTGGCGTCAACTACTACATTCATAATCAGTGGACGTATCCAGGAGAAGGCGGCTCGATGATCGTGCCTTCCGATCCGCGCTACCGCCATGTGCGCGATTTGCTTCAGGAAACTTTCGAGCATTACCGCAAACCACTCTTCGTTGCGGAAACTGGTATTGAAGATGAGACGCGCCCCGCATGGCTAAGATATCTGTGCAACGAAGTATTCGCCGCAATTGCGAACGGCGTTCCAGTACACGGCGTGTGCCTCTATCCGATCGTGAACCATCCTGGATGGGAGGACGAGCGCCATTGTTACAACGCATTGTTTGACTACGCGGATGATCGCGGACATCGCGAAGTATTCGAGCCGCTGGCGCTCGAGTTAGCGCGCCAACAAGAATTCGCGGATGCAATTCTCGCCGGCAAACCTTTTGTGGACCGCCGCGAAAGCGATGTGTCCGCGCTGGATTGGGCTGCGCATGTGATGGAAAAACGCACCGATGACAGCCGGGCTGCAGAGGCGGTGTGATGGCTCTTTGAATCACGACGATATTGCGAAGCAAAGTGCGATCTACATGCCCACGCTGATCACGTTCCGGTATTGCATGGATGCCACGAGGGAGCTCTGCGCGCGGTATCGAAGTCAGGAGTCGCCCTGTCATTAACACCGCGCTTTAGCCCGGTGTGCAACTAACAAGCGCCAAAAAACCGTTTAAACGGTTTGTAGAACGGCTTACTGCGCAAGCACCGCGCTGAGGCGCGGTGTTAATGGAGATGGTTAGAGTCCCGCACTGAAGCGCGGTGTTATAACATGCGTTGGTGTCTGACACAGACGCCCTACAATGGACCCTTACCAAATATTCACGCGTTTGTCCGCCGACCGAACCATCGCAGAGCCGTCAGGAATGTTGAACGCCTTTTGAAATTCCGGCATGTTCGCCAGCGGCCCATTCACGCGAAACTGTGCCGGCGAATGTGGATCGGTGGTGAGCCGCAGCTTTTGGTCTTCGTCACGAATTTTTGAGCGCCAGATCGCGGCGAACGACAGGAAAAAGCGTTGCTCCGGTGTGAGGCCGTCGATCTGTTTGTTGCGATCCTCCGGATTTTTGTCGAGCGCTTTCTGCAATGCGGCGTAAGCGAGCTTTATTCCTCCTATGTCCGCAATGTTTTCGCCTTGGGTGAGCTCGCCGTTCACATGCTGGTTCGGCATCGGCGTGTACTCGGAATACTGATCTACAACTGCTTTGCGGCGCTTGTTGTACTCGTCCGCCGATTTCTTAGACCACCAATCGCGCAGATTGCCAACTGCATCGAACTGCCGCCCCTGATCATCGAACCCATGTGTCATTTCATGGCCGATCACCGCGCCGATCGCGCCGTAGTTCACCGCGTCGTCTGCATTCGAGTAGAAGAACGGTGGCCGCAGAATTCCTGCAGGGAACACGATTTCATTCATGGTCGGCTGGTAATACGCATTTACAGTCGGGGGCGTCATCCCCCAGTCGGTGCGATCCACTGGCTTGCCGATCTTTTGCAGGTCCCGCTCGGCCGCGAATTTTTCGGAACGCAGCGTGTTCATAACGAACGGGCCGCGATCGATTTCCAGCAATGAATAATCAAGCCACTTATCGGGATAACCGATCTTGACGTTCATCGCCGCGAGTTTCTTGAGCGCTTCCTTTGTTGTCGGCTCGTCCATCCAATCCAGCGTCTTGATTCGGTCGGCGAGTGCTTCCTTTAAATTGTTTACGAGTTCGAGTGCGCGCGCCTTCGCTTCGGGCGGGAAATAAAATCCGACGTACAGCTTGCCAAGCGCCTCACCAATGTCTGAGTCCTCTGAAGTGACGACACGTTTCCAGCGCGGCTTGTTCTCTTGGGTACCGCGCAGCGCCCTCTCGTTAAAATCAAAATCCTCGTCGACGAAATCCTTGGAAAGATATGGCGCCGTCGCACTGATCAGATTCCATCGGAGATACGCCTTCCAATCATCTAATGACGTAGATTTGAACAAATTGTTTATTGCCTTGAAAAACTCGGGTTGATGCACGTTCACGTCGCCCGGCTCGAGCAAGTTGATCGAGTTAAAGTAATCGCTCCACTTCCAGTCCGGCGTCAGATCCTGTAGCTGTCGGACCGGCATCTTGTTATAATTCTTGATTGGATCGCGCAGCTCCACTCGCGTGCGCGATGCTTCGGCCAGTTTCGTTTCCAGCGCCATGATCTTCTTTGCGTCTTCCGCAGCTTTTTCCGGCGGCTGGCCTAACAAGGTCAGCATCTTTGTAATGTGCGCGATGTACTTCTCGCGCTTCTCTTTCATATCCGCGTCCTGCTTTGTGTAGTAATCTCGATCCGGCATGCCGAGTCCGCCCTGCACTGCCTGGGCGATGTCGTGATTGCTGTCCTTCGCGTCCTGGCCCGAGCCAAAATTGAAAAATGCATTGATGCCGATGCTGTGCAGGTGCGCGATCTCCTTCAGCACATCCTGACGATCTTTCATCGCTTCAATTTTCTGGAACTCGTCGGTCAGCGGTGTCGTGCGCGCCGCTTCGGCCGCCTTCTCGTCCATGCCGCTTGCGTAGTAATCGCCGACTTTGCGTGTCTCCGGCGCAAGCTTCGGGTCCACCTGTGTTTGAGAGGCCTTCTCCGCGATAGTGTGCAACGCGTCGTTGTTGCGCTCGATCAACTCATTGAACGCGCCCCATCGGGAATATTCAGGCGGGATCTCCGTCTGTTTAATCCAGTTGCCATTAGCGAATAGGAAAAAATCGTCGCCCGGTTTTACAGATGAATCCCTGCTGCTGGGGTCGAGCGGCTGGAGGTTTTGCGCGGTCTGTTCCTCGGGCGCGGCAATAACGCCGACTAACGAACAAACAACCGAAGTGATCATGGTTATAAACGATTTCATAAGTGGGGATCGGAATTCTGCTAGTCGTTAACCGAGATTAGACCTCGCAGGTGCAATTACGTTGAAGCACGACGGCGAATCCGGGTAGCGCACGCGTCTCGCGTGTTGGTTGGAAAGCCCGGCCGTTGCACAGTTTACTCGCCGTGGCGGGCATCCGTTACGGCGGCGCATGCCGAAACAATATTATTCTAGTCACCGTGAACATGAATGCGTTAGGTGAAAACTTCGCGATCGCGAGGACGCGCTCGCCGGCACGCGAGACGCGTGCGCTACCCACAACCACGGCTACAACTGCTCGATCACGTACCCGTGCTGTTGCAATAGCGCGATCACGCTGCGTGGACCGGAAAAATGAAGCGCGCCCGCGACGACGGCGGTTGGCTTGCCGCTTTTCAGTTCCGCCTCGATTCGCGGAACCCATTTCACGTTGCGATCATCGACGAAACGCGCCGCAATCTTCGGCGCTTTTGAGCGCAAGTTAGTGTCGCCTGCCCACAGCGCATCGGTGTCGCCCTTCCGCCACGCTTTGTACATCCTGCCGGACTCCTTGTCGGCATTGTCAGGCTGACTTAGCGCGTCCTGCAGCAGGAACTCGCTGTCTCGATCGGACAGCCCGCCCATCACCGCTACATGCTCGTTCACCGACTCCAGCCCGCCGATCTCTTTTCCCAATTTCATCGCATGATCCACAAAATAATTATCCAAGCCATGGGAGGCGGATGCTTTGCTGTACGATGCGGGTGCGGCTAGATGCTGAGCAATCCACCAGGGCTTGTAATGAAGCTGGCTGTCGAAGCTCGCGAGTCGCTCACCGTCTGCGCCGCGAACACCGGGTATCACAGTAAACATGTTTTTACGAAGCCACGCCAGCAGCTTCGGGCTAATCTTCGACCGCAGGTCTTGTCCCTGAGGATACTTGGCTGCGGCTTCAAATTTCTTTTGAAATTCTGCGTGCTGGCTGGGGTCGAATTCAAAGAGAAAACGGGAGCTGTCTTTCAGCGCAATGTCATAAGGCTTGGGCAGCGGATAATCTTTTTTGCTCAGCGCGTGAATTGAGCCCACCAAATAAAATGGCGCCTTCGCGTTAGTCACGCGCCAGACGCAACATTTCGGAAATTTTTTGCTCTGCGGAGATGCGTCCATCGCAAGCGGCGTCAGAGTTACCGCGAGGAATAATGCGATCGGACCGTGGGAAGCGCGCCGATTGGGAAAAAACATTTCCGGTGTTTAGCGCGAAAAATCCGCAAGTCAATTGGGACTTTGGCTGGACAAAGCGAAATTGGCGGCTTCCCGATGCGTTCAGCGGAGGCGGGTCAGTTCGTAAAATTGAAGACTTCGAAGTCGTCAGTTCTTGAGGTGGACCCGGTTTTTGATACGATAGCGCTGCATGCCCCTCCTGGTGAAGCGTTGGTTGATCGTCGCTCTTGCCTTTGCTTCCTTCGCCGTCGGAGCTTCAACAGCGATTGCTGCCGCCGACTGGAAGGTGATTAAAGTAGATGGCCACGATTATCTCAGCGTAGACAACATTTCGAAGTTTTACGAAATGCCCGCAGAGGTCGTCCCGTCAGGATCGAAAATACAAAAAGAGACCGCTGATCGCCCGCTGGAGTTTGTCAGCGGCAGCAGGGAAGCCATCATCAACGGCGCTCGGAGTTGGTTGTGCTTCCCCGTGATCGAACACGATGGAAAATCTCTGGTCACGCGGACCGATGTCGCGAAAACGATTGAGCCGCTCGTGCGGCCGCATCGAGTCCCAGATGTGGGCAAGGTTCAGACCGTGGTTCTAGATCCCGGCCACGGCGGGTACGACAAAGGGCAGGTGAGCCGTTACGGGGCGGAAAAAGATTTTGCCCTAGACGTCGTGCGAAAGCTCCGCCCGATTCTGCAGGCGAAAGGATTCAAAGTAGTCATGACTCGCGAAGGCGATTATTTCGTGCCGTTGGAAGTCCGAGCGCAGATTGCCAACTCTGCACGTAACTCGATTTTCGTGAGCGTTCATTTCAACGGCAGCGGCGACGATCCGAACGCGACCGGGTTTGAGATTTTTTCTTTTACGCCGCGTGGTGCGCCGTCTACTTCCGACAGCGCCATCTCGTCGAAAGCTTACAACATGCAACCAGGCAGTACGGTCGACGCGCAAAGCACCGCGCTGTCGGCTTGCATTTATCATTCGCTCCTTGGGCATATCCCCGAGTACGACCGCGGTATTAAACGGGCGCGGTTCGCTGTGTTACGCCTGACGAAAGTGCCGGCGGTGCTGGTCGAAGGCGGATTTTTGACGGAGCGTGGCGAAAGCAAATTGATCTCGAACAAAGATTGGCGCGAAAAACTCGCCGGCGCGATCGGAATAGGAATCGAAAACTACCAGGCGCTGCCGATTAAGAAACAGCCGCCAATGATCGTTGCTGATTATAGCCGCCAGACGAAGTCGGCGCCAGTTGAACCGGTCAAGCAGGAAGGAAGTATGAAAGAAGCAGATGCGAGCTTACTCCAGCTGGTCGGTCGATCCGCCTTGCTCTCGCAGCCGCAGACGCAACCGCAGCCTTCAACTCCTGCGCCGACAGCATCTCTTGAGACCGCTCCTATTGTTCCCTGAGATTTGAGCGGCCGCATGCGTACTTTTCAGCGCGCATTTGAGTAATGATCGGTCTTGACCTCTGCCCGAACGTCGCGCGATGATCCTCAACCTAACGAAAGGATTTATGAAGAAGCAAATCACTTACTTAATGACCGCCCTACTCGCCACGATCGCCGTTTCCAATGCCGCGCCGCCGGACAAGGCCACGATGGAAGCAAAGGAAAAAGCTGCCTGGCAGGCGTTCAAAGACAAGAACGAAGCGGGCTTCAAAAACGTCGTCGATAAGGATTTTCGCGGCGTTTACGATGAAGGTGTTATGAATATGCAGCAGGAATTGGACGGCATGAAAAAGTGGGACATGAAGTCGTTCGACATCAGTGGCTATGACATGTTCTCCGATGAAAAAGATGTCGTCGTCGCGACGTACAAGGTGAAACTCGAAGGCACTTACGACGGCAAGGATATATCTGGTAGTTACAATGCCGGCACCGTGTGGAAACAGGAGAATGGCAAATGGATGGCCATTTTTCACACCAACGTAAAGGCGGGGACCGGCGGGGGATAGATTCTCGTTGGCAGTTTGGCTCCAGGCGTTCGGTTCGCCGTTGCCTATGGCCAGAGGCGCGCACTGAGGTAAAATGTCCGATGCCGCACCGTTTTCTTTTCGCTCTTCGCAGCGTCACCGCGGTAGTTGGCGGATATTTGATTGTTGCCGCCGGAACAATTCTCACGTTCAACGTCTTCGTGGGTCAGGTGACGATTGATTCCAATCCGCGCCAAATGATTCTCGGAACAATTGGCGCGATCATCGCCGGTATTGCTGGTGGAGTTGTAGCTGGAGTCGTGGCGCCACGACTCCCGCTGGGACACGCAGCTGCTGTTTTGTTATTTCTGGCGCTTGATACCGCTTCGGTATTGGCGAAAGGACTTGGTCCGGCTTGGTTCGACCTCGCGGGAAGCGGCATTCTCGCCATCAGCGTTCTGTTTGGCGGCTGGATCATCGCGTGGCGCACTCGCAGTTTTGTGGTGTGTCCTGCGGTTTGATCGCGCAACATTCCACTTTTACTTTTTACTTCTTCCTTTATCTTTTCCTTCGTACTGCGGGGGAGCCGCAATGGCTGAGAGGTCCAAGTTGGACGACCCCTTGAACCTGATGCGGGTAATGCCGCCGAAGGGAGCGAGGGTCCGGTGCCGGACTGGTGATTTCAGTCATGCGATTTTCCGCGCATGACTTGTTGTTAGGCAGAATCAACAGAATGGAAAAAATGACCTCCGAAAACGTGAATGGTGAAAATTCTGTAGATTCGGTTCATTCTGTCGAAAAACCGCTCCCAAATTCAAAGAAGGTTTACATGCCGGGCGGCCTGCATCCCGACATTCGGGTTCCGTTCCGAGAAATCTCACTTGCGCTGACAAAGACGATCTCTGGCGAGATTGAAGTAAACGAACCCGTGCGCGTGTACGACACGAGCGGCCCATGGGGTGATCCGGATTTTCACGGCGATGTCACACAAGGACTTCCGCCTCTTCGCCTGAAATCGATTCGCGACCGCGGCGACGTGGAAACCATTACGGGTCGCGCGATAACGCTACTGGACGACGGGTATCTCTCACAGATGCATGCCGAGCATGCGCAACGCCGCAATGGAAGCTCCAAACCACAAGATCCAAGCTCCAGTCAAACCTCAAACTTCGGCGCGCGGCGGCCGCTGCGGGCGAAGGCCGGCAAACCCGTTACGCAATTGTATTACGCGCGCCAGGGCATCATCACGCCCGAAATGGAATTCATCGCCATACGCGAGAATGGAAAAGTAGCGCATGCGTCCCGCTTGCGATCCGACCTTAGTAGCAAGCCGGAGGCTCGCTCTACCTTATTCCATCAACATCGCGGCAACGCGTTCGGTGCAAACATCCCGGACGAAATAACCCCGGAATTCGTCCGCTCCGAGGTCGCGCGCGGCCGCGCGATCATTCCCGCAAACATCAATCATCCCGAATCCGAGCCGATGATCATCGGCCGCAATTTCCTGGTAAAAATCAACGCGAACATCGGCAACAGCGCCGTGGCGTCGTCGATCGAGGAAGAAGTCGAAAAAATGCGTTGGGCCACGAAATGGGGAGGCGACACGGTCATGGATCTGAGCACCGGAAAGAACATTCACGCCACGCGCGAATGGATCATCCGCAACAGTCCAGTGCCTATCGGAACGGTTCCGATTTACCAGGCGCTCGAGAAAGTTGGCGGTCGCGCGGAGGAACTGACCTGGGAAATTTATCGTGACACGTTAATTGAACAGGCCGAGCAAGGTGTGGATTATTTTACGGTGCATGCGGGCGTGCTTTTGCGCTTCATCCCGTTGACGGCGAAACGCGCGACCGGCATTGTTTCGAGGGGAGGAAGCATCATGGCGAAGTGGTGTCTCGCGCATCATCAGGAAAGTTTTCTTTACACACATTGGGATGAGATCTGCGAGATCATGGCCGCGTACGACGTCAGCTTTTCCATTGGCGACGGTCTTCGGCCAGGCTCAATCGCCGACGCGAACGACGAAGCCCAGTTCGCCGAACTTTACACGCAAGGCGAGCTGACCCAGCGCGCGTGGGCACATCACGTCCAAGTGATGAACGAAGGCCCGGGTCACATCCCGATGCACATGATCAAGGAGAACATGGAGAAACAACTCGAGTGGTGCGACGAAGCGCCGTTCTATACCTTGGGTCCCCTAACGACCGACATCGCACCCGGCTACGATCACATCACCAGCGCGATCGGCGCGGCAATGATCGGCTGGTACGGCTGCGCCATGCTTTGCTACGTCACGCCGAAAGAACATCTCGGGTTGCCTAACAAGAAGGACGTGAAAGACGGCGTGATCGCCTACAAGATCGCCGCACACGCCGCCGATTTGGCCAAAGGCCATCCCGGCGCGCAATACCGCGACAACGCCATCAGCAAAGCGCGTTTCGAATTTCGCTGGGAAGATCAATTCAATCTCTCGTTAGACCCGGAGACTGCACGCGAGTTTCACGACGAGACGCTCCCGCAAGAAGGCGCCAAGACCGCACATTTCTGTTCCATGTGCGGGCCGCACTTCTGCTCCATGAAGATCACCGAGGACGTACGCAAGTACGCCGCAGAGCACGGCCTAACAAGTACAGAAGCGATCGAATCGGGAATGCAGGGAAAGGGCAAAGAATTCGTCGAGAGCGGCGCAGAAATTTACGCGAAGACGTAAGTCTGGGGAGCGGTCGCCGCGCCGACCTGGTTGGAAAGCCCGGCCGCTCCTTCACCCGCGTTACGGCGGCGGCTTGCCGAAACGATCTCTGAGTTAGCCCACGAAACACGCGAATAAAAGCGAAAGAAAAAATGGTGCTGCATTTCCGAGTCTGGGGAGCGCGCGCTTTCAGCGTGCTGGTTTCGGCATCTTGCCGAAACGAACTTTCAATTCTCTAGAATCGGGAGCGATGTTGTTGACCGACATGCCTGCGGTAAGCTCTGGGAATGATCCGTGCAGACTCATCTCAACGCATCACTCGGGCACGCGCCGTGACAGCTTCCGGTAGAGATCGCCTGGAGATTGTTTGGATTGATCAAGCGCCGCTGCGAGCCAATGCCGCCGCCGAATGCACCGACATGATGGCGCGTTTGGAGCGAGCGCGCCTTGGATGGCATCAGTTTGAACGGCAGGATAAACCTGCGTTCCTCCGGTGGCGGGCCCGTGAATTTGGCGCCTTGCTTAGCACCGCGCGCGATGTCGAGGATAAGATTCGGGACGCGCAAAATCTGATTCATGAAGTGGAGATTGAAATGCGGCGACACATCCAGGATCCGCACAGCGCCTACCGCCGCGTGCTGTTTCGACGCGAAAATCCCGGCGTCGCCGATGAGCGGGAGACTTTCTCTTATGGATCGCAACCGACACCGCATCTGAGCGAATTCGAGCAGGAAGCTCTCTTTCAAGAATGGGTGCGAACATTTCTTGGCACCAACCCGACCAAGATGGATGACGAGGTGTATTCGAGCAGCTTTGAAGTTTTTAAGTCGCATATGTTCGTTAAGCCAGAAAGCGCCCCGAGCCGAGCTGCTCCCCGGCCGGCGGGGGCGCGACGTCGCGCGGTTGATGAGGAGCAGGCGGACGCAACTGAACCGGCGACGATTGATCCGCGCGTAAAGGAAATCTATCGGCGGCTGGTGCGTCGATTACATCCCGACTTGCGCGCCGATGGGGATGCGTCGGTCTCTTCGCTTTGGCATGAAGTCCAGGAGGCGTATGCGGCCGGTGACGTTGCCCGCATGGAACTTCTGCTGGCGCTCAGTGATTTGTCGGACGCGCCCGGCGCTGGCACAACCTTATCGCAGATGCGCTCGGTCCTTGGTGAATTGACACGGTCTGTGCGCGCATTGGAGTTAAGCCTGGTCGAAGCCGGGCGCGAAGATTCGTGGAACTTCGCCCGAAGAGGTCCATCAGAGGATCTGCGGCTACGCGTGGAGCGGCAATTGAAACA
The DNA here is from genome assembly GCA_045809725.1 of Candidatus Udaeobacter sp. GTDB lineage: Bacteria > Verrucomicrobiota > Verrucomicrobiia > Chthoniobacterales > UBA10450 > Udaeobacter. Next base: position 12,117 of record JBJMXF010000199.1, read on the forward strand.
TGATCTCGCGCTGCGACAACAGCGCCTGGAGTTGCTCACGAAAACGATTGCCGGATGGGCTGAGCGACCGCAGTTCAGTACAGAGAGATTGCGGGCGACTGGTTGAAACTTCTCCGGGGGAGCTTCAGCGTACGTGAAGATCTGCTCGATCAATGCGTCCCGTCGCTGCCGCGCATGGCCTAACGAATGGTGCCGCTATTGAATCATGGATTAGGAAAAAAGGAAAGAGGTCCTGGAGCAAGGCGCAAACGTTTAGGGTGAATGGGTCGCGCACGCGTCTCGCCAACACGAACTTTTGATTTAAGCGTAGCCTCAATCACTTGGTTGATGATTATTTTTCTGTCGCGCCTCGTTGGGCAATCTTTTCATTTCAGTCAATTCGCGAGGCTTTTCATTCCTGAGTATCTTACGAATCGAGCGCGTTTGCGTTATCGTTATCGTAGTAGTAGAACCTCCTTCCATGAAGCACCACGGTTCTCTCTGGTTACTTGTTTTGACGTCGCTCTGCGCCGCTGTTCTGCCGTTGGCTGCATCGGATCACTCCGACGTTCCCTCGATCAACGGCTTCGATCGGCAGGACGCGAACATTACCGACCTGCACGCGTTTACCGTCGGCAATGGGCTCGTCCTCGCGCTCTCGACGAATCCCGCTATTCCGCCTAGCGCTTCGACCTACGTCTTCCCGAGTGATGTCACATACGAGATCAACATCGATCGGACCACCGAGGTGAGTCCGTCGGATCCGGACGGCCTGGGCGGCACGATCCCGAATCCGAACAACATTCACGAGGATATCACCTTTCAGATTCGCTTCGCTGCCAATGGGCAGCCGCATGTTACGACAAAGGTTCGCGGCGGTCCGCCCAATTCGGTGCCGATTCTGAATTTCTTCGCAGGACTGCGCGATGATCCATTCATTCGGGGGCCGCGCATTGGGCGGAACGTGGGCTCGATTGTACTCGAGGTTCCGCTCGCGGCCGTTGTGGCGCGGCAAAGCACTCTGCTGATTTGGGCTACCGCTGCGGGAGAAGACGCAGATGCGCCGTTCGAAGAGCTGGCGGGGCGTTCTTTGCGGTCGATGTTCCCCGAGAACAACGCGCTCAATGTGATCCATCCGCGTCGCGTGCAGCGGGAATTACACGTCCCGCCTGACGTGATGATCTACGATACTGCGCGGCCGGCGGCTTTTCCGAACGGGCGCGCACTTACTGATGATGTGGTCGACCTGGTGGGCGATGCGCGCTTGCTCGCGAACGACTTCCCCTTTCCAAGCGCGAACGACGTCCCGTTCCTGAGCCTGTTCCCGTATCTCGCCCCGCCTCATCCGCCGCAATGAGGCGCGGTGGCTTGCTCGCGATCTTTGCTCTTTTTGTTGTTGCGCTGATCAATGCGGCCCCGGCCGCGGAACGGCCTACGTCGAAGAGCGCTACGGAGCGGATCGCCTTTTATCGGGCGCGCATCGGCGGCCCGGGCACATATCCGATCTACGCGCGACTTGGGCTGGCTCATCTCGAGCGTTTTCGCGAGACAGGGGCAACCCGGGAGTGGGACGCAGCGGTAAAGGCACTGCGGCAGTCGCTCGATTATCAGCCGAATTACGAGGCGCACCTCGGATTGGCCATGGCGTTATCTGAGCGCCATCATTTCTCCGAGGCAGTGCCGCATGCCGAGGAAGCACGGCGCGCAATGCCATCGGATATAGAGGCCGCGGGCACGCTGTTCGATATTCAGCTCGCTCTCGGCCACGTGGCCGCGGCCGACAAAGTCCTACAGGAGATGCTCGAAGCGCGGCGCGGCTTTCACGCCCTCTCACGTCTCGCCGCCTTGCGCGAGTATCAAGGTGATTTGCACGGGGCGCTCGAGGCAATGGTCGAGGCGCGCGACGACACTATTAGAACCAGGCTGTCGGCGACCACCCGCGCATGGGCGGAGGTGCGTGTCGGTGCCTTGTACGTCGCAAATTGTGAAGCGCAGCAGGCACGCGATGCCTACGAGCGGGCGCTGGGACTCGTGCCGAACTACTTCTTTGCTCGCGAACATCTCGCCGAGTGGCATGCCGCACAAGGAGGCTGGGCGGAGGCCCGGCAAATCTTCGCCGCGCTATTGAAGACAAACGCGACACCGGCCTATCGCCTCGCTTTGGCTGAGGCGGAAGAAGCGCAAGAGCAAACAGCCGCCGCCGCAGCGCAACGAAGAAAAGCGCGCGACGCCATGCTCGCTGCGCAACGCGCCGGTGCGAAGGATCAATTCCGCCCGCTTGCCTTATTCTATTTGGAGAATGGAAACGCCGCTGAGGGGCTGCGATTTGCGCGGCTGGATTGGGAAATGCGACAGGACGTACTCACAACGGACACGCTGGCCTGGGCGCTGTTCCGGAATGAGCAATATGCTGAGGCAGAAAAACTCGCGCATCAGGCGCTGAAATCAGGAAGCAAAAATCCCGCTCTGCTCCTGCACGCCGGAATCATTCTTTGCCACGCTGGTGACCTCGCGATCGGCCGAGCGGCGATCGAACAGGCCCTCGGCTGTCCATTGGCGTTCGGACCTCTGGAGCGCAAGCTCGCAGCGGAGGCGCGACGCGCCCTGTGAGGTGTCATCACCGACTGGCGGAAGTGCACGCTCGCGGATGTACACCGCTAAAGCGCGGCCAATGCTCGTGCATTTGCCGCAGCCTTTTCACACCGCTCCAGCAGCCGCGGCGCTTCCATCCGATTCGCCCAGGCTGCGAATGCCGGCGTCGCACCGCGCCAGCGCAGCGTCTCGACCTTCTTAAAGAGCGGCGCGTTCGTCCGCAGGGTCGCGAGATTCTTGAAGAGCAACGCGAGATCGCGTTGTTCGCCGAGAATGTTTGACGGGAAGTTTTCGATCTGACCGTAGCGGTTCAAAAGCTGGGCGGCGGTCCGCGCGCCGATGCCACCGATGCCGGGGTAACCGTCGGCCGCATCGCCCACGAGCGCGAGCAGGTCCGGGATCAACGGTGGATCGACGCCGAATTTTTCGCGTATCGCGGCCGCATCGCGAATCGTTTTGCGCCGGCCGTCGACCTGCACCACGCGCGTACCTCGCACGCATTGCGCCAGATCCTTATCGGGCGTCCAGATCGCGACGCGTTCGACCTTTTTGTCCTTCGACGCGAGATGCGCGGCGGAAGCGAGCGCATCATCGGCTTCGAGTTCGATCATCGGCCACACGACAACGCCCATCGCCGCGAGCGCCTCCTCGAGCGGATGGAATTGCGCGAGCAATGCGGGCTCGATGCCGGCGCCGGTCTTGTAGTCCGGCCAAAGCCGATTGCGAAACGACTCGATCACGTGATCGGTCGCGACGCCGATGTAAGTGTGACCGCTCTCGTTCTCCATGATTTGCAGAACGGTCTGCAGCACGCCGACGACTGCGCCGTAAGGGCGGTCTTTGCCTTTAGTGAACCGGCGCAAACCATAGAAATGACGAAATAGTTCGTACGTCCCGTCAATAAGATGAACTACCACACCGCGTCAGACTAACCCAACGAGACCGCGTGAGGCGAAGCCTTTTACGCGGCAGAAGTGACGGAAGAGCTCGTAAGTCCCGTCAACGAGATGCACGATCCGCGTAAAAGGCTGCGCCTCACGCGGTTTATTAGTCGGTGGGCGGTACATCCTGATTTACGCGGCGTAAGGCGAAGCCTTTTACGCCGAGATAATGGCGTAATTGAGCGCGGAGGAAACGCCGTCCCGCACCGCTCTTCAGGAATTTCTCGCGTCCTTCGGCGTCTTCGCGCTCTGTGTAAGCTTCATAATAAATAAGCTTCCATGGACCGCGGTGAGATGTGGCAAAGCTCTCGCCATCTTGATGCTGCCTCAGCCGCGCACGCAGGTTAGTTGAGAAGCCGATGTAAAACCCGTTGTCCTTCGTGGAATGCAACAGGTACACATAAAACATCCGCTCGTGTTCTACCCCGAGAGCCGCGTGAGGCGAAGCCTTTTACGCGGCCGTCAATCAGGTGCACAATCATTTTGGGTGAAGGCTATCGAATCAGGAACGCAGGAAAGGAGGAAGGAATTCGTAAAGGAGAGCGCGGAAGTTTACGTGAATGGGTAGCGCACGCGTCTCGCGTGCTGGTGTTGGTATCTCGCCAACACGAACTTGGTTTTTTTGCCCTAAACTGTTATTCCCAAAAGTGTCCGATTCGTCACTTTGTCGCGCCAGGGAATTAGATCCGATCATCGCGCTCGCGCCTACAGAATCCTGCACGTTCGATGCGAATTCTGGGGAGCGCACACTTGTAGTGTGTTGGTCGCGGCATTCTGCCGCGACGAACTTCCATTCCGTCTCAAATCCTTGGGTGGTGTTGCGAAAAAGTTCGCGACTCGCGAAGCTTTCGGAGTCGCCAGGTCGCCGCGGCGACCGCTCCCCAGATCTCCGCGTTCAAAAATCGGCATCAGCATGGCGGTTGGTGCGCAGAGAAGTGATGTGCTCGGACTAGTCGTTAGGCACGAAATGACGCTGGCCGCTTTCGGTGTTGCCAACCGAATCGACATCAACGGTCAAAGATTCGGAGCTGGCCGCAAGCAAACTCCGGATTCACGAATAGCGAGTTTAGTTCTGACGATCGTATAACATGCCCTTTTCAACCTGATCGATCGCTCGGTTGATGTGCTCAACCGCGGTCGTGCGGTAGCCCCCTTTGGTACGCGAGGCGGTTTGAATTTCGGCGCGGGCTTGGCGCAAAAGCTCAAGCGCTCGCTGCATGTGCGGTTGATCGGCCTTCATCGAAGTTGCATTCATGGCAGCGAAGACTGCCACTATGGTCAAAGCAGTTTTTAGTGTTTTCATACATTCGTCCAAAGAGTTCGCAGAAAGAAGGTCAACCGGATGCTAAGATGTAGCCGGAGCGGACCCCGTGGCCGCGTTCGTCCACTCGACCGATCACGTCGGCAAATAATCAGCATCCGCATGGCGCTTGGTGCGCAAAGAAGTGATGTGCTCGGATTAGTCGTTAGGCAGGGAATGACGCTGGCCGCGATTGGCGTTGTCACCGAACTGGCTGGTGCAGCACATGCGTGAAAAACGGAGACCGCGTGAGGAGAAGCCTTTTACGCGGCCCGCGCGTCGTGCCGTGAAACTCGACCCAGTGATTGCTCTCTCGCGCACTCAAGGATAGCCGTCGATGTCGGTCTTTACCTGCATCGAAGGCGTCTTGGTTCGAGGCGAAAGAAAAGGCTTGCCCGGCGAGGCCTGTGAAATACAAACGGACCCGGAGCCTCAGCCAATGAAATTCGCCTCAATCATCACAGCATCTCTTCTCGCACTGTTGTTTCTCGGCGGGTTTGCTTCATCCAGCTTTGCGCAGGAATCTCGATGGGGATCGCCTGAGGAGGAGACGGTGAAGTTCATGATAGCGGCCGAGGCGAAGTGGGCCAACTCGGCGTGTAGTCCGCAACCCGATCTTAAGGACGTGATTGCGGACGACTTCCAGGGAACATCGCCCAGCGGACGGCGCTACGACAAGGACAAAGCGATCACTTCAGATACCAAGGCGCTCTCGCGCGACTGCCAACTGGGCGAGGTGAAGGTGAGATTTTTCGGCGACTCCATTGCCATCGCGTATGGAGCGGAAAGCGCAGTCTCAAAGGGTAAAGATGGCAAGGAGACAAAGCATTGCCTGATCTGGACCGACACGTGGCTCAAACGCGCCGGGAAATGGCAGATCGTTGCTGCGCAGGATACGGGCATTCCCTGTAACCCTTAGTCCGTCGCATAGCGCGAACGTCAGCAGAACGCCCGGATGTTTATCGCGCACCGGACGCGGAAGCAAGAAGGCGAAATTAAGAATTCAGGATGCGACAAAGAATACTGTTTCGAAACCGATGACGGGAAAGCATCGCTTGGTTGCAGACAGAATTAACAAAATCAACAAAATTTCGGTCAGTCCCGGTTCAGTATTCTGAAGATTCTGTACATTCTGTCAGAGTTTTGTCTTAGCGAACTCCTCATCGGCCTAACGAATATGTGCAGCTCGCTCTGCATTCCGGAACGCTTTATCATCGAGGTATGAATCAGCTTTCGAGATTCGTCAGTTTGCATCCTTACTTCAAGGTGCCTTCGGACAAGATGCCGTATTTGAAGGCGATCCTTCCGGAGTTTGCGGCCAAGACGCGGAACGAAACGGGTAATCTTTTCTATGAGTTCACGATCAACGGCGACGAAGTATTTTGCCGCGAAGGCTATGTCAACGCCGAAGCGCTGCTGGCGCACCTTCAAAACGTGGGTGCGATGCTGGAACAGGCGCTGGCGATGGCCGACTTGATTTGCATCGAAGTTCACGGACCAGCCGCAGAGCTCGCGAAACTAAAAGAGCCGTTGGCCCATCTGAAACCCGCCTGGTTTGAATTGCAGAGCTGATCGGCTCAAGCCCAGACACAGGATTTTAACCGCGAATGAACGCTAATAGACGCGAATTATTATTGCAGAAAGAGGTGTACGCGGTCGTGGGATGCGCCATTGAGGTCCTAAACGTTCGCGGCCACGGGCTGCACGAGAAAATCTATGAGAACTGCCTGTGTGTGGAGTTTCGTCTGCGCGAGATTCCCTTCACGCAACAGGAGCGACACCAGGTTTTGTACAAAGGCGAGTTGGTAGGCGAGTATGTACCGGATGTTGTCGTGCAACAGAAATTAATCGTCGACACAAAGACAATCGACCACATCACCGACCACGAACGCGGTCAGATGTTGAATTATCTCCGGATCACTACTCTACCCGTTGGGATCATCCTGAATTTCAAACACGCGCGCCTCGAGTGGGAGCGTCTTGTGCTAAGCGGCGAACGGATATTGGATGGGAATAAAGAGGAATTGATTTTGTAGCTTCCCTCCCTATTCGCGTCCATTCGCGTCTATTCGTGGTTAGTCAGTTAAAGCATCAGTTTGTGCATCGTGGAGACTGTGCGCGGGCAGCGCGAGCACGCACGCAAATTTTCCGGCGCTCACTGCGATCATCAACAGTAAGCCTAAGCGAAACCCACCTACGGTTGCGGCCATAACGAACGCGCAGACGCCAAGCGCAGCCCCGATCTACCGGATGAATTGCTGGCTGGTGGTCGCGCTACCCATGCGGGCAACCGGCACCCTATACGTGACTCACGTATAGACACGACCAGCGCTTTCCAAGGTGTGAGAACGGTGAACCCATCCGCCCGTCAACTGTGCGGCGGACAAGCGTCATGCGCGATGCCGCTCTGCCTTTCTTGACGTCAAAACGACGGTGTGAAAAAAAGCGGCCGAGCGTTTTCACGTTCGGCCGCTGTTAATTTCTAACTTACGTCGAGTTGTTAGGCTAGGATTTATCGTAAGCTTGCGTGCTCGTGACTTTCTGGCCTTTGGCATTCGTCATGTTGCTTGTAACGGTGCGCGTTTTTCCGTCTTCGGCTACGACGATGGTGCCGTCACCAACTTCTTTGCCGTTTTTCTTGCTCACCATGTCGATCTTGTGTTCGCCGTTCAGCTTGAACGAGCGAGTATCGGACGTGGCGTCGCCGGTGATGGGATAATCTTTGCCGTCGAGCTTTCCGGCCCAAACGGTGTGAACTTTCTTACCGTCGGCGTCAGTGCCGTCGACCGTGCATTTCTGCTGGCCGTTAGCTTTTTCCCACACCACCATGGTGCTCTTACCCGCGCCGTCCCCGAAGGTGGATTTGCTTTCATTCAGTTTCCACGTGCCCAATGTCGGGTTGTTCGCGAAACATACTGCGGCTGCCGCGACCGAAAGCGCCAGCGTTAAACCAATTGTTTTTGTTTTCATATTTTCAAATTCCTAAGGTTATTGTTTTGGCAGTGGATCCGACCCGAAGTTTGCGTGGACCAACGCCCATTTGTCGCCTTTTTTCACAAAAACCCGCGTCGTTTTTGCACGGGTCGCTGTCGTTTTTCCGTCCTTGTCCTGAGTAAGGCCGGCGTAGTTGTAAGTCAGGATGGCTGTATTGCCGTTGTAGACCTGGACTTTAGGATTGGCCATTTCCGCCGCGGTCGTCTTGCCAGAATCTTTTCCTGAAGCTTCTGACAGCCGCGAGGTCATAGCTTTCCCGTCGAGACGGGTGGCATACTGGCCATTGAACTCGGTGTAGTCATCCGACGTGTCTTTGGACTGCTCCGCGACAGCTGTCGGATCTTTGATTTCCGAGGCCCATTGCGCTTTCGTCATAGCGATGACGGCATCGGCTGTTGCCTGGTCGGCTTGCTCAGCCGACGCGTTTATCGTGAAAGCCGAGCAAACGGCCGACGCGATTAGTACGAACATTAATTTCTTCATTTCTGATTTCCTTCGGGGAAACACCCCGTGTGTTTGAGCTGACCATGCTCAATGTGTTTAGACCGCGAGAGGCAACGGTCTTGTTCGCTATTGCCGCCGAACCGGTTGAGAAACCGGATGCTCGCTTGCTGGGCGTTAGAGCCTGATAGTCCACGTGACGCGTAAGTCAATCGGATTCGCTGAAGTGCACGCGTTGTACCTCGATCGCTACCTCGTGGCTTTGACCATCTATGTCGCCGTTATCCACGCGCTCCATTCTTCCTTCAGCATTCCTCCTTCTTACTTCACATCAATTTGGCGTGTGTGAAGACTGTGCGCGGGCAGCGCGAGCACACACGCAAATGTTCCGGCGCTCACTGCAATCATTAACAGTAGGCCTAACCGAAATCCGCCTACGGTTGCGGCCAGAACAAACGAGCTGACTCCGAGTGCAGCGCCGATCTGCCGGATGAATTGCTGGCTGGTGGTCGCGCTGCCCATGCGGGCAACAGGGACGCTATTCTGCACCACGACAGTGAGTGCGGGTGAGAGCAGTCCCATTCCGGCACCTGAGATGAGCGCCGCAGCGATGACCCACCCGAGGCCGTGTTCGAATGCGACCATGAAAAAGAGAAGCCCCAGAATATGCACAACACTTCCGATCACACTCGGAAGTCGTTCGCCGATTCGATGGACTAATCGTCCCGTACCGAAGGCGAACGTGCTCCATCCAATAGTGAACGCGCCCACCACCGTTCCTACGATCGCGCGATTGTCGTGAAAAGCGGCATTAGTTTGCAGCGGCAGATAAGAGCTAAGGCCGAAGCCGCTGAAGAATGCGAGGAATGACGAAGAAATCGACGACGCGTAGCCGGCATGATGAAAGAAAGTTAACGGCAGAATCGGATGCGGCGTGCGTCCCTCGTGCCACACGAACAGCGCGAGCAAAATAATTCCGGCGCCAATGAGCGCGGCCTGCATTAGTCCGATTTGTCCTTCACCGAGATCGACGAACGCCCACATCAGACAACTGCCTCCCGCGCCGGCGAGAAGCGCGCCGGCAAAATCGAATCGGCCGACGCTATGTCCGATGCTCTCGCGCATTCCGGCGATCAC
>JBJMXF010000200.1:0-5014 GCA_045809725.1 Candidatus Udaeobacter sp.
CGGCTATCCGAACTTCACCACGGCAGAAGGAAACAAGGCCCTTCAGAGTCTCACCACCGGCGCAGCGAACACTGCCGTTGGCTGGCATTCGCTTTTTAGCAACACAGAGGGCAGCTTCAACACCGCTAGTGGCGCGGGGACGCTCCTTTTCAACACCGCAGACCAAAATACGGCCTTTGGCGCGGCGACGCTTTTATTCAACACCAGTGGCGCTCAAAACACAGCTGTTGGAGCGGCCGCCCTCTTGAACAACACCGAGGGCCAGTTCAACACGGCTAACGGGGCATTCGCGCTTCATAGCAACACGACCGGCAGCCAAAACACGGGCAACGGCCGCGGCGCGCTCTTTAGCAACACCACTGGTAGTAGCAACACAGCCAACGGTGTTGAAACGCTCTTTAGTAACACCACTGGTGGCTCCAACACAGCCAACGGTCTTCAGGCACTCTTTGACAATACAACCGGCAGCTACAACACGGCCAATGGTTTTCAAGCGCTCGTTTTCAATACCACCGGTAGCCAAAACACGGCCAGCGGTTGGGCGGCGCTCGCGCAGAATACCACTGGTGATTTTAACACGGCTACCGGCTTTGATGCTCTCCGTAACAATAGCACCGGCTTCCAGAACACCGCGACCGGTTACCAAGCGCTGCGCAACCTTGATACCGGCTTCAAGAACACAGCGAGCGGTTACCAGGCGCTTTTGAACAACACCGGCAGCGGTAACACTGCCCTCGGCTATTTGGCCGGGCAGAATTTGACCGCTGGCGATGACAATATCTGCATCGGCAATGACGGAATTGCCGGCGACACCGGTGTCATTCGCATTGGCCGAGGTTTCATCACAGCCACTTATATCGCCGGCATAACTGGACAAACTGCGTCCGGAGGCACTGCGGTCTTTGTAAGTGGAGACGGCAAGCTGGGCACAAGCACCTCTTCCGCGCGGTTCAAACATGAGATTAAGCCCATGGGCGACGCGAGCGAAGCCATTCTGGCGCTCCGGCCGGTGAGCTTTCGTTATAAGAAAGAGATCGATCCACAGAGCATCCCGCACTTTGGGCTGGTGGCTGAGGAAGTGGAAAAGGTAAGTCCCGACCTGATTATTCGAGATAAGGAGGGCAAACCGTACACGGTCCGCTACGAGCAGATCAACGCGATGCTGCTCAATGAGTTCCTTAAGGAGCACCGCAAGAACGAGACCCAGCAGGGTAAAATTGAGGAGCAGGATGTGACGATCAGCCAATTGAAGACGACGCTGACGAAGCAACAGAAACGATTTGAGTCAAAGCTGGCGCAACAGGAACAGCAAATTGCAGCTCTGAGCGTGCATCTTCAGAGGCTCGCTGCCGACATTGAATTGAACAAGGCTGAACCGCGAACACTCGCCGAGAAGTAACGCGGCCGTCAGTTGTAGCGGTGCTTGTGTCAAGCGCCGAAGTCATCGATCAGGCGTTTGACACAAACGCCTCTACAAGAAATTGCGAGTCGCGGCTTGCCAGGCGATTCGCGCTCTACTCGTCCCGCGCGGCCTTCACGATTTGAGCGAAGCTGCGCGGATCAAGGCTGGCGCCACCGACGAGGGCGCCGTCAATGTCTGCCTGGCTCATCAGTTCGCGGGCATTCTCGGGTTTCACGCTGCCGCCGTACTGAATCCGCACTCGTTCGGCTGTGGTTTCATCAGTCATTTCGCCAAGGACATGTCGAATGAATGCATGTGCTTCCTGCGCTTGCTGCGGTGTTGCGTTGCGCCCGGTACCGATCGCCCATACCGGTTCGTACGCAATCACGTCTTCCTGCAATTGTATCGGCGTTAGACCGGCGAGACTGCCGCGCAATTGCATCGACAGTATTTTTTCTACGTCGCCTTTGTCGCGCTGATCGAGTGTTTCTCCAACGCAAACGATCGGACGCAGTTGCCCTTCGTGTGCCGCGTGCACTTTGCGATTCACAATTTCATCGGTCTCGCCGAACAGCGTGCGGCGCTCGCTGTGGCCAAGCACGACGTAGTGCACGAAAAGGTCGCGCAAAAGAGGAGCGCTGATCTCGCCCGTAAACGCGCCGCTCTTTTTCCAATACATATTTTGCGCGCCGAGCTTGATGTTGTGCGCTCTGCCCAACGCCTCCGAAACTTTCGGAATTGCCGTGAACGGGGGAATGATTACTACTTCGACATCGTTGATTTCGCCAATATCGCGAAGGAAAGACTCCACAAACTGCGCTGACTCGCCCTGCGTCATGTTCATCTTCCAATTGGCTGCGATGATTTTCTTTCTCATCGGATTTACCAGTCTTCCCGAACGATGCGCAGCGAAGTGCAGCGATCTCGCAGCGAAAGCGCGCAATGATTCTTCGGGATTTCTCCCGCCACGGCGGGCAGGCTGTTCCTTCGCTCGGAATGACGCACGTTATTTGTCCGTAAGCGCAGCTACACCGGGCAATTCTTTGCCTTCGAGCAATTCGAGGGTTGCGCCGCCGCCGGTGGAAATAAACGTCATTTTTCCGCCGAGGCCGGCCTGTTTTACCGCCGTTACCGAATCGCCGCCGCCGATAATGGTCGTAGCGCCTGATTGCGCCATAGCTTCCGCGATTGCGATTGTGCCTTCGCCGAATTCAGGAATTTCAAAAACGCCCATCGGCCCGTTCCACAGAATCGTTTCTCCTTTCACGATTTCTTCCTGATACAAGGCAATCGTTGCCGCGCCGATATCGACTGCCTGCCATGCGTCCGTAATTCCGTGCTCGGGCGAGAGACGGCTGGTGTTTCGCATATTCGCGCCGGGCAGAATTTCATCTGCCTCGATCACATCAATGGGAACGAGAAACTTCACGCCGCGTTGCTTGGCCAACTCCAAAAGCTCGCGCGCGAGACCGACCTTGTCAGATTCAACGCGGCTCGCGCCGACAGGAATTCCTTCCGCTTTCAAAAACGTGTTCGCCATGGCGCCGCCGATCAGAATTGTGTTGGCACGTTCCATCAGCGCTTTCAGAACACCGATTTTGTCTGAGACTTTGGCGCCACCCAGGATGACGACGAACGGTCTAGCGGGATCCTGAAGTCCATCGCGCAAATGTTTGAGTTCTTTCTCCATCAAAAGACCCACGGCCGATTTCTGCACGAATTTTGTTATACCCGCGGTTGACGCATGCGCGCGGTGCGCAGCGCCAAAGGCATCGTTTACGTAAAGATCACCCAACTCGGCAAGCGCCTTGGCGAATTCTGGATCATTTGCTTCCTCACCGGGTTGAAACCGAACATTCTCGAGCAGCGCCATATCGCCATTCTCCATGTGGTGAATGATTTTCTTTGGCACGTCCCCAGTGGTGTCGTGACTGAAAATGACGGGATGATGGATCAGGGAATGCAAGTACTCGCCGATTGGTCGAAGGGAATATTTCTCAACCGGCTTTCCTTTGGGCCGGCCAAAGTGCGACATCAAAATAGTTTTCGCGCCGTGTTCGCGGAGGTAATTAATGGTCGGCAGACTCTCGCGTATTCGGGTGTCATCAGTCACTCGAATTTTGCCGCCGCGAACTTCGGTCGGCACGTTGAAGTCCACCCGCACCAGCACGCGTTTTCCGCGGACGTCGAGATCGCGGACAGAAACCTTTCCCATTATGGCTCCTGCTCCTGCTCGTGCTCGTGATCGTGATCGATCGAATATCCCGGTTCTTCTTCGCGCAAGACACTGGCCCGCTCAGAAACTTTCCGAAGTAGCCCAATGAGCATCTGTACGATCCTGCCGAGTCGGTCCTTTGCCGGAACAACCTGTTCGTCACTTGCAAGCTTTCGCACGAGCAGAACGTCCAGGCACGCCGCGCATTGAAGAACAGAACCGCGTGCCATTTCGAGAAATCGGGCTCGATGTTTTGCGGAGAATTTTCCGTTTCCCTCGGCGATGTTTAGCGGAATACCGGTCGACGCTCTATCGAGCTGATCTTTCGCAGCCGCTTTTGCCGAGATCACGATGAGAAACTCACAAACCCAGCCACAGAACGCGATTGATTCGCGGTAAACGTCTAATTTTTCGTGATCAAAATATATTTTCATTTCTCATTCGAGTCGATCACGAGCAAGAGCACGATTACGAAATCTATTCAGTCAGCATTTCCATCAACTCGACGCAGCGATTGCTGTAGCCCCACTCGTTGTCATACCAGCCGACCACCTTCACGAAACGATTGCCCATCGTCAGGGTCAGTTTGCTATCGAAGATGCAGGAATGCGGATTGCCAACAATGTCCTCGGAAACGAGCGGCTCATCGCTGAACTCGAGGACGCCTTTGTAGCTTTTATCTGACGCCGCTTCTTTGAACGCAGTATTAATCGTGTCTATGGTCGCGTCTTTGTCCAGCACAGCGGTAAAATCCGTTACCGAGCCATCGGGCGTCGGCACCCTGAACGCGCCGCCATTTAGTTTTCCTTTGAGCGCTGGAATTACTTCGCCAATCGCCTTTGCCGCTCCGGTGGTGGACGGAATGATGTTGATTGCAGCAGAGCGGGCGCGTCTCAGATCGCTGTGCGGAAAATCGAGAATACGCTGGTCGTTCGTGTAACTGTGGATCGTGCTCATGAATCCGTGCGCGATCCCGAATGTGTCATTTAATACTTTCGCCATCGGCGCGAGACAGTTCGTTGTGCAACTGGCGTTGGAGACGATTTTGTCCTTATTGGGATCGAAGACATTGTCGTTCACGCCGACGCAAATCGTCACGTCCGGATTTTTTGCTGGTGCGCTGATCAACACACGTTTCGCACCGGCGTTCAAGTGCAGCTCGGCTTTGTCCCGATTGGTGAACAAGCCGGTCGACTCAAGCACCACGTCAATGTCCAGTTTTTTCCAAGGGAGATTCGCTGGATCGCGATCTTTCAAGACTCTAATTTTGTGACCCCGCACGATGATGTTTTCTTCGTCGTACCCGATCTCGCCGTCGAATTTACCGTGCACCGAATCCCACTTAAGGAGATGCGCCAGGGTATGCGTGTCGGTGAGATCGTTCACCGCTACAACAC
>JBJMXF010000201.1:0-9343 GCA_045809725.1 Candidatus Udaeobacter sp.
CAACCTACCAAGTGCCGGTGCGGTTGAGCGAGACCACCGCCGAGCAATACCGCGAGCGCGTCGAGCAAGCGTGCGAGTTCCTGGAAGGCAAATCGCGAGAGATGATTGCCGTACTCGAAGAACAAATGCACACCGCTGCGCAGGAAATGGATTTCGAGAAAGCTGCCGAGCTTCGCAACATGGTCGCGGACTTGCGCAGCACAACAAGACCGACACGGCGCTTTACGCGCGGCAGTTTGCCCAGCACCATTGATCCAATCGCGGACGTGCAGGCATTGGCTGACGCACTGCATCTTTCAGAAGCGCCCCGAGTAATGGAGTGTTTCGACATTTCGAACATCTCCACGACACACGTGGTGGCCTCGATGGTTTGTTTCCGCGATGGTATCCCTGACAAGAACAATTACCGCCGCTACCGCGTGCGCACCGTGAAAGGACAGGATGATTTTGCCAGCATGGCCGAGGTCGTGCGGCGGAGGTATTCGCGGATTCTGCTTGAAGCCCGAGCCGAAAATTCCGAAGCAGCGGAGTTTTCGCAGGAGAACCCCGCGGATGCGTTGACGCGAATTTCGAGTCACGGCGAGCGGACCGAACCGAAGTTGCACGAAGCCGCAGCGAAACTGCAACTTAATGCCACGGAATTCCCCGACTCCGTTCGGAATGAGGAGAGCTTTGTTGCAGTTCGGTTACCCGATCTGATCATCGTCGATGGAGGAAAGGGCCAGTTGTCATCGGCCTGCCGCGAGTTGCAGCGACTGGGATTGCACGATCTTCCGATCATCGGTCTGGCGAAGGAACACGAGGAAATTTATCGACCTGGCCGTGCGCTGCCGTTGCGACTTCCAATGGATTCTCCTGCTCTGCGATTGCTTCAGCGCATTCGAGACGAGGCGCATCGTTTTGCGAACGCGTATCACCAACTGCTCATGAAAAAACGAGTCGAAGAAAGCATTCTCGACGACTGTCCAGGCGTGAGTCAGAATCGGAAAAGCTTGTTGCTACAGCAGTTCGGCTCCGTGAATCGCCTCCGCCGGGCAAGCGTCGACGAGATCGCATCAACGGAAGGCATTGGCCGAAAATTGGCGGAGGAAGTTCACCGCTTTTTGCAGCGGCATTAGAGTAGCGCGAGCGTCCCGCTTGCGTTTAAGGGTTCGCAAGCCAGAGGCTCGCGCTACATTATGATATGCTAATAGCTCTAGAAATACTCAGCTTCGCCCGCAGACGTGGAGTGACAGCAGCGCTCGTGTTTTTCTTGGCTCTCTTAACGACGCACGCGCAGACGCTCATGCCAATGCCTGCGTCGAGTCCGAGCGCTCCGCCGGAAGAGGAGACAATTGTTCCCACTTTCGAAACACAGAAGCTGGCGCGCACTTTTATGCTCGATATTCCGGCGCCACGCGGCCAGATCACCGACCGCAACGGCGTGCCGATGGCGCAAAACCGGCTCAGTTACAATCTGGCCATAACTTTCCCAACGCCGCTGAACTTTTCCGACGCGCAAGCGCTCAGCTACACGAGGGAAAAAATAGAGGCGGCTGGGAAGTTAATCGGACGGATGTTTCGGATTTCCGATCAGGCGATCCTTCGTCATTATCGCAACCGCGGCATCATGCCCTTTGAAATCGCACCAAATCTCACCCCGCAGGAGTACGAAGGAATCAAGGACAAGCTGCCGCCGGAAATGATAGTGCGACCTGTTTACGTTCGGATCTACCCGAACGGAAAGGTTGCTGGTCAGATTGTTGGTTACACCGGTAAAACGGGCCGCAATCCGGACGGAATTCTCGATAACCACGAAACAATCTGGCCACAAACTGAGGGACGCGAAGGTCTCGAACAAACATTCAACGAAATGCTGACCGGGAAAAACGGCGAATACAAACTGACGTTCGACAAAAGCGGCCGAAAAACATCAGAGAAACTCGTTACTCCACCCGAACCCGGGTACAACGTGGTGACGACTCTTGATTTGCACCTGCAACAGCTGGCGGAAAAAGCGCTGGCAGCAAAAGCAAAGCGCGGCGCGCTGGTAATCATCGACCCAAACAGCGGCGATGTTCTCGCTCTTGCGTCGTGGCCTACGTACGATCCGAACGTATTCGTTCCCTCCATCTCACCGGATCAACTGAAAGCCCTGCAGTCGGATCCGGACATCCCGCTTTTGCCGCGCGCATATCGTTCGTCCTATCCTCCGGGATCAACATTCAAAGTGGCCGTCGGCATTGCGGCGCTGGAAAGCCATGCCGTTTACCCGCAGGACGAATATCAATGCGTGCCTGCGCTTCAGATCGGCAACGTCACGTTCCACAACTGGAAAAAGACCGATCGCGGCGCGCTAAATTTCGTGCAGGCGCTCACGGAGTCGTGCGACACATGGTTTTATCAGGCCGGCATAAAGACTGGTTCGGCGCCAATCATTGATTGGGCGTTGAAACTGGGCTTCGGCGCCAAATGCGGGATTCCGCTGCGCGGCGAAGTAGAAGGCCGAATCCCAAACGACGAATACATGAAAGCGACGCACGATCGCAAACTCCTAAACGGCGACATCGCAAACATGTCGATCGGCCAGGGCGACATTCAGGTTACTCCATTGCAGATGGCGCAGGCCATGGGTGTCATCGCCAGTGGCGGGACGTTTTACCAGACACGACTGGTTCAGCAGGTGCAGACGTTCGACAATCAAATCGTTACCGCCTATCAGGTGCGGGCCAAACGAACGCTCGATATATCGCCAGAGACGCTGGAGCAGGTGCGCACAGGAATGATCAATGTCGTCAATGGCGGCAGCGGCACCGCGCATCAGGCCAGCCTCGAGAATGTCGAAGTCGCCGGTAAAACGGGCACCGCGCAATGGGGCCCAAAACACAAAGAGCGGACCGCGGCATGGTTTGCCGGATTTTTGCCTGCTGACCAACCGCGATATGCGTTCGCAGTTGTTTACGAAGGCGATGTCGGCAAGAGCGTGCACGGCGGGTCACATGCCGCACCCATGATCGCAGAGGTCTTCAAAGACGTTTACAAAGGTCAAATGATCGCCGGCCATTTGCGACGGCGCGATCAGGATCAACCCGAAATCCGCCGCGCCGAACCGGTCGAGGAACAAGACGAATCAGATTAATTGTGATCAACCCCAACGCTCAACATCCAACGCCCAGGTTGAGAGCGGCTTGTAACTTTTCCATCCGATGTTGGATGGCGGGCGTTGGGCGTTCGACGTTAGTCTTACGCAACCGCCGTTTCTTCCGTTAGCTCCATCGTCCCCTTGAATTTCGACGGTTCTTCTTCCAAGCCAAAATTGGCGGAATAGAGTTCGTCGATTTTCGCCATTTCGTCCGATGTCAGTGGCGCAGTGTCGGGAGCTTTGGCGAATTCCACGAGCTGTTCTTCGTTGTAAATGTTCGGCAGGGTCGAAGCGACGCGATCGTCTGCTAGTAACCACTGCAATGCTGCCTGTCCTAATGTGCGCTCGGCATTTTCGAGAAATCGTAATTGCTCGACTTTCTTAACCCCATTCAGCAGCCAGCTGCGCGGTCTATGGCTACGATGATCACCCGGCGGAAACTTCGTCTCGGCGGTGTACTTTCCTTCGAGCATTCCGGATGAATGAGTCACCCGAATCAGAAACATTGTGTCCTTGCCGGCTTCCGTAGCCGCTTCGTGAAATGCGCGGCCGGGATGTTGCTCGAGAATGTTATAAATATGCTGGACGCTGGTGAGATCGCGCGCGCGAATGCAATTGACTGCCTCGTACAACCAGCCGATCGCCGGCCCCAGTGCAATGCCGTAATATCGAACTTTTCCTTCGCTCTTTAGTTTCTCGAGCGTCTTCCAGAGCGCATCCTCGTACACCTGCTCCATTCGGATGTTGTGCAATTGAAGCAGATCAATCCGGTCGGTCTTCAATCGTTTCAGCGCTGCGTCCGTCGCGCGTATGATGGCTTCCGGGGAAAAATCCTGCGGAATTTCGCGCTGCCCGCGTCCGCGCGCTTCACCGTGATGAACAAAATCGTAGCCGACTTTGGTGGCAATCACGATCTCATCTCGCTGATTCGGGAAAGCTTTCGCAATCAATTCTTC
This sequence comes from Candidatus Udaeobacter sp., assembly GCA_045809725.1. GTDB lineage: Bacteria > Verrucomicrobiota > Verrucomicrobiia > Chthoniobacterales > UBA10450 > Udaeobacter. The sequence continues at coordinate 4,078 of JBJMXF010000201.1, forward strand.
GCTTAAACCATTTCCGTACGTGTCAGCTGCATCGAAAAGCGTGATACCAAGATCGAACGCCTGATGCATCAGCGCCGTCGCTTCGCCCTCGGTGAAATTTCCCCACCAGCCGGTAGAAATGGTCCACAAACCAAAGCCGACCTCGCTGACAGTCAGATCAGTGTTCTTGTAAATCCGGAACCGCACGAAGGTACTTAAACACAGAGAGCGCCGAGGTCACGGAGAGAATTTCAGTCTGTGTAACCTCCGTGCTCCCCGTGATAGAATTGCAGTGTGAACCGAACATGTGACGCCGCACTGTTGATCGTCGCCCACGGCTCGACTGTGAACCCGGACTCGAGCGCGCCGACGCTGGAGCATGCGGTGGAGATTCGGCGTCGGGAAATTTTTGCAGATGTAGAATGCGCGTTCTGGAAAGAGGAACCGAGTTTGCGCGACGCCTTGTTTCTGTTCGATCCCGAATCGATTCGCGAAGTTTACGTGGTGCCGAATTTCATTAGCGAAGGTTACTTCACGCAGACGGTCGTCCCGCGCGAGCTTGAACTGAATGGGCGTATAACGAAGCGGTCGAATGGACAGATCTGGAGATATTGTGAGCCGGTTGGAAATCATCCACTAATGACGGAGCTGTTGCTCAAGCGTGCGCGAGAGGTCGCACCCGGTGCAGTTCCCGCCGAAACCAGCTTGTTGATTGTCGCGCATGGAACCGATTTGAATGAAAACAGCGCTGTCGCAGCGAAGCGCGAAGCGGAAAAGATCCGTGCGCTCGGCAAATACGCAGCCGTGCTCAATGTTTATATGGAAGAAGCACCGCTTGTCTCTGACTGGCGGAAATTAATCGAAACTGCAAACGTTGTTGTGGTGCCGTTTTTCATTTCCGACGGATTGCACAGTTACGAGGACATTCCGGTATTGCTGGGGATCACCGCTGGTTATCCTGAGCGAAGCGAAGCGAAGTCGAAGGATCCCGCGCGCTTACCTCAGCGTTCCATCACGGGCTCGCTCGACTTCGCTCGGAATGACGTGAAAACGAACAACCGGTCGGTCTTTCGCGAGAATCCGTACACGATCGATGGTCGCAACTTATTTTACGCTTCATCCATCGGCACCGACCCAGGTGTTGTTGACATTATTATCGAGCAGGCGAACGCCGCCGCAAAAAGTTGAAATCGTGCTGGCGCTAGGTTTCTTATGCACGAGATTGCTTTCCCGCGAATGCAAGAAATCACGTGCAAGAATCTTCAGGAGATCGGGGCGTTTGCCCTGGCGGGCGGATGCACGCGAAAGCGGATGAAGCAACTCGTGGAGATGATTCGCGCCGCGCGCGATTATCGCTGGGTTGGCGTTTACAAGATCATTAAGAACGAGTTCGTGATAATGGCCGAAAGCGGCGACGAACCGGCCACTTATCCACGTTTTCCAACCAGCCAGGGATTGTGCGGTGCGGCCTTGGAGTCCGGTCAAGCTGTCATCGTAGGCGACGTGAGCAAGGATCTTCGGTATCTGCCGACCTTTCATACCACTCGTTCCGAAATCATTGTGCCGATGCGCAACGATCACCGGCACGTTCTCGGGATGCTTGATGCGGAGAGCGATAAATTGAATGCCTTCGACGACGAGGACCTGCAGTTTCTCGACCGCGCAGGCGGCTTGATCGCTCACTGTTTGCACTAACGGATGTGCCGGCGCGTCCGGCCGGCGCACGGCGGGTAAACTCCTTCGCGCCTTACTAATGCGGGATTTGATTGCGGAAATCTTGAATGGCCCTGGTCTGCCGTTCTCCTTCGGTCAAATCCTGATTCAAAAGGGAGGCCACAGCGCCTTTGTCCTGTCGCATCGCGATGACGCTGCTGTCGACGGATTGCAGATGTACCGAGATGCGAAAGATGCGATTGAAATCGCAAAGCACGATGACGCGGGAAACTATCGTCCACTGAAAACGGCGCCGAACTTGCCGCATGGCTGGCGGCTGGAACTCGATAGGATCGACGAATTGCGAGGTGCGCTCGATTATTTTTATCCAAGCCGGCTCGCCGTCTTCGCCGCATGGAAAAGCGGATACCTCAAAATGACAGCATTGCGCGACACACTGGATCGTCAGTCAGGAATGTACCGCGTTGCGGCAAAAATTTCCGATCAACAAATCAACGATGTAGTAGCGGACTTTTGTCGGTCCGATGGCGGATGCCTCAGGACTATTCTATGGAAACGCGACCAGACCGGTGCAATCGCGTCGACGAAATTGCCCAAGGAGAAATTTGATCCTGCCTCTGACCAGGCCGCGGCAGGGACATCGCGCTGCGATGTCCCGACGGCGCAGCGCGCCGTCCCTACCACTCATTCGGTTCCGGCCACAGTTCCTCTACTCTGCCAGGAAGCGTGCAATCTTCTGGTCGGCGAGTGCCGCAAGGTCGTGAAAAACGAAAACATCCGTGCGTAAAGGTGGAATGCGTTGTCGCTTGGCCGCCGTAACCTTCGCGAAGGCGGCTCAACGCGCTGGCAACAGACACGGCTCTGCCGATTGATATTTGCGCCTTCGGCGAGGATTTGCATCGTTTTCGGAGAAGCCGATCCAGCTGCGCGATGTTGTCACACGATTTCGTATGAGGATTTGACGGTGGTCGGACACCGCCGCTACAGCTCACAGATGATCATCCGTGCGCGCATTGTTGTGACGATGCATGAAGCGCCTATCGAGAATGGCGCGGTCGCTGTTTCCGGGAATCGAATCGCCGACGTTGGCAGATTCGATGCCATCAAGAAGCGCAACGCTGGCAATGTCGTCGACCTCGGCGAACAAGCGTTACTCCCTGGGCTGATCAACGCCCATTGCCATCTCGATTACACCTGTTTGCGCGGAAAGATTCCGCCACAGAAGTCTTTCACCGATTGGATAAAGGCGATTAACGCGGAGAAATCGGAGCTCTCGGCGAAGGACTATCTCGCCTCGATTAATGAGGGGTTCAAAGAGGCGAAAAGATTTGGCACAACGACGATCGCGAATTTGACCGCTTTTCCGGAATTGATCTCACAACTTCAGCCGACGATTCGCACCTGCTGGTTTGCTGAACTAATCGATATTCGCGCGCCAGAGCACACGAACGAACTTGTCGACTCTGCAATCGAATCACTCCGTAGGGCGCGACCTAAGCTTCTCCTGAGCGAAGTCGAAGCAGGCGCGCCGTGGGGCCTCGCCCCGCACGCCTTGTTCACCGCGTCGAAAGATCTTTTTCGGCGGTGCGAGGAGACCGCGCAGCAGGAATCCATTCTGCTCACGACGCATCTGGCCGAGTCGCGCGAAGAGACGCAGATGTTCCGCGATTCTTCGGGGCCCCTTTATGATTTCATGAAAAGCATCGGCCGACCGATGGATGACTGTGGGAATGGAACGCCACTGGGATTATTCCTCGGCGCGCCTGGCGGCCGCGCCCAAGAAAATTGGATCGTCGCGCATTTGAACGAATTCAGCGAAAGCGATTCCGACCTGCTGGAGAGATCGAATTCAAAATTTCACGTGGCACACTGTCCGCGAAGTCACAATTACTTTGGTCATAGCCCATTCGCATTTGATCGCCTGCGCTCGCTCGGCTTTAACGTTTGCCTCGGCACCGACAGCCTCGCGAGTAACGAAAGCCTCAGCTTGTTTGCCGAGATGCGCGCTTTTCAAAAGGAATTCCCAAGCGTCCCGCCCGAGGAAATTCTAAAACTGGTGACCGTTAATCCCGCGCGCGCATTGCGACAGCAAAATGCGCTGGGCCAAATACGGCCCGGGTTCGGAGCAGACCTCACAGCGGTTCCCTCCTCCACTTCAATGGATATCTTCGAGCAAATTCTCGCTTTCGATGCGCCGGTTAGCTGGACGATGGTGAACGGAAAGATGTAAGTGCGTGGGTGGCGACGACGCCTTCTCCAAGCGGGATCAAAGGTGGATCGGCTTCTCCGAAGACGATGCTAATCCTCGCCGAAGGCGCTGAATAAAGGCCAGGCGGCAGAGCCGCAGAGATGAGGCAACGCGTTGGAGACAACACGTTCCACCCTTGCCCGAAACCTACGACACCGTAAACTCGGCCTAATGGCCGCACAGGGAATGCAACAGAGGCAAAGCCTCGCGTTGCAGCAGGTTCTGTCGCCGCAGCTGCAACAGAGTTTGCTCATTCTCCAGACCCCGCTGCTCGAGCTACGCAACCTGGTTCAACAGGAGATGGAAACAAATCCCGTGTTGGAAGAGTTGCCGGAGGATTCAGGCGCCAACGAGCGCAGCGAGGCTGAAGTCGCCGCCGACGAGAATTTCAAGGAGGAATTCGAAAAATTGGCGAGCCTGGATGAGGAATGGCGTGATTACATGGCGCAGTCAGCCAGCTCCAGTTTCGATGGCCGGCACGGTTCAAAGGAAGCTGACGAGAAGCGTCAGTTCCTGTTCGATTCCATTCCAGTCCAGGAAACGCTTCAGCAAAATCTGATCGCGCAACTGAACCAGACCGTGCTCAGCGCCGACGACCGAGAAACTGCCGAGCTGGTCATAGGCAACATCGACGACGACGGATTTCTCCAAAGCACGCCAGAGGAAATGGCGCTGAACTCGGGAATGCCACAGAACGATTTCGAAAGGATGCTTGGACTGATCCAAGGTTTCTATCCTACCGGAGTTGGCGCACGTGATTTACGCGAGTGTTTGCTGATCCAATTGCAGCGACAGGGGAAGGAACAAAGCGTCGAGCACAGGATCGTATCCGAATACATGGATGACCTCGGCAGGCATCGCTTTCCGGAAATCGCGCGGCGAATGGGGATCAGCGTTGAGGAAGTGCAAAAGGCCGCCGACAACATTTCGCGACTGAATCCGCGGCCCGGCCAGGTTTTCGCCGCTGCGCCGCAGAATTATGTACTGCCGGACGTGGTTGTGGAAAAGGTGGACGGCGAATATCAGATCGCCTTCAACAACGAGCAGATCCCGCATCTGCGGATCAGCAATCTGTATAAGGACATCATTGCATCTGGCGACGCGCAAACCGGCGACGTCAAAGACTACATCCGCGACAAAATCCGCAGCGGCAAATTCCTTATCCGCTCGATCCATCAACGGCAGCAAACAATCATGAATATCGCGCAGCAGATCGTTTCACGGCAGCGCGATTTCCTTGAGCACGGTTCATCGCATTTGAAGCCGATGACGATGGCGGAAGTCGCCGAAATCGTCGGCGTGCATGAGACCACGGTCAGTCGCGCGGTGTCCGGAAAATACATGGCCACGCCGCAGGGCGTTTTC
>JBJMXF010000202.1:0-48215 GCA_045809725.1 Candidatus Udaeobacter sp.
CGCGTGCATCGCCTAACAAGTCAACTTGCGGATGGCCTGTGTGCTCTAGGTTTGAGTATCACGCACGAAAATTTCTTTGACACGGTTCGTGTGGAAGTGGAATCGAGCGAGGTCATTTTGGAGCACGCGGGAAAAGCAGGCTGCAACCTGCGGGCGCTCGGCCCGCGGGCGGTCGGCATCTCGTTCGACGAAACGACAACTCCACGCGACATCGAACTATTGATGTCGGTCTTTCGCGGCACGTCTGTGCGCGATTTTGGCGATGACGATCTGGGCGAGCCGCCAGTCCGCATTCCGCAATCAGTAATCCGCAGGTCCGAATTTCTCACTCATCTGGTCTTCAACACACATGACACCGAGACAGAAATGTTGCGTTATCTCAAGAAGCTAGAATCGCGAGATCTTTCATTAACGACTTCGATGATCCCGCTCGGTTCATGCACGATGAAATTGAATGCCACCGCGGAAATGTTTCCGATTTCGTGGCCGGAAATTTCCAAGCTGCATCCGTTCGCGCCCACTCAACAAACCGTCGGTTATGCAGAGATGTACCGACAGCTCGAAAACTGGCTCGCAGAAATCACTGGGTTCGACGCGATTTCGTTGCAGCCCAATGCCGGATCACAGGGCGAATACGCCGGCTTGCTGGCGATTCGCGAATATCATGCGTCGCGCAACGAAGCCCATCGCAATATTTGCCTTATACCTACGTCGGCTCATGGCACGAACCCGGCCAGCGCGACCATGGCTGGTTTCAAGGTTGTCTCTATCGCCTGCTTGAAAGATGGAGATATCGATCTCGCCGATCTGCGCGCAAAGGCAGATGAACACGCACGCGACCTCGCAGCGCTGATGGTGACCTATCCCTCCACGCACGGCGTCTTTGAACCTACGATTCGCGAAATCTGCGACATCGTGCACGCGCATGGCGGCCAGGTTTACATGGACGGCGCGAACCTGAACGCGCAAGTCGGCCTTTGTCGTCCGGGCGATTACGGGGCGGACGTTTGTCATTTGAATCTACACAAAACCTTCTGCATACCACATGGTGGTGGCGGGCCGGGCGTCGGACCGATTGGCGTGGCCAGGCACCTTGCGCCGTATCTTCCGCGAGAATTCATTCTCGATCCCGACACGGGTCGAGTTCTGTTTGGCGAAGGAGAACACGGGAAACGTCCGCCGGCTGGGAGCGGCTCTGATTACCGCCACGGCGGAGGCAAGGGAGGTAACGTGGCTGCCGCGCCCTATGGCAGCGCCAGCATCCTAACAATCACGTGGATGTACATCCGCATGATGGGCGCGCAGGGATTGAAACGGGCAAGCGAGGTCGCGATCGTGAACGCCAATTACATCGCGAAACGACTGGACCAGTATTTTCCTGTGCTTTTCAAAGGCAAACGCGGGCTCGTGGCGCATGAGTGCATCGTCGATCTTCGCCGGTGGAAAAGCGCAGGTATCGAAGTCGAAGATGTAGCAAAGCGTTTAATGGACTACGGCTTTCACGCGCCGACGGTCTCCTGGCCGGTCGCCGGGACGATGATGATCGAGCCGACCGAGAGCGAACCCAAACACGAGCTCGATCGTTTTTGCGATGCGATGATCTCCATTCACGCCGAAATGCAGGCAATCGCCGACGGAAAACAGGATCGAAGAAGCAATTTGCTGAAGAACGCGCCGCACACCGCGCGACAAATCGCTTCCGACAAATGGGACCGCTCCTACTCACGCGAACAGGCAGCTTTCCCCGCCCCGTGGACACGCGACCACAAATTCTGGCCGGCAGTTGGCCGCATCGATAACGTTTACGGCGATAGAAATCTGTTCTGTTCCTGCCCGCCAGTGGAAGAGTTCGAGACCGGGTAGCGCACCCGTCTGGCGTGCTGGTTTCGACGTCCCGCCGAAACAGTCTTTGATTGTGCGGGGGCGCTTGATCTCCACCAGGTGCAAGTTCGCGAGCTCGAGGACGCGTTCGCCAGCACGCGAGACGCGTCCGCTACGCTTCCGGCGCTAGCTCCGGAGCACCTACACGGGCGGGAACGAGGCGAAGGCCGCTGCCGTTCGTTTCCTCGGCTGCGGCGGGACCGCTTTCGTGATATTCGGCGTCGCTGTTCACCTGCCACAGATCGTAAAGCTTGGCGTCGGCGAGAATATTTTCCACGCATAACATTGCTGTCATCATGGCGTGGTCCTGGTTGTTGTATTTGTGCATTCCATTACGGCCGACCAGGTGCAGATTCGGGTACCGCGCGTCCAGTTCCTGACGAATGGTGGCAACATGCTGCGCATAATCGTCGTCGTAAACCGGATACGCCTTTTTCTGGCGAACGACGCAGCCATCAACGAAATCGCCTTCCTTCGCAAGCCCGATCTGAATTAGCTCGCGTTTTGCGAGTTGGATCAAGTCGTTGTCGCCAGAGTCCCACAGGCCGTCGTGTTCGAAACAGAAATACTCCAGGCCGTAACAGACCTTGTCCGGCTCGGGAACCATTTCTGGCGACCACGATCGAAAATTCTGAACACGGCCGACCTTCACGCTGGGATCGTGAATGTAGATCCAGTTGTCATCGAACATAGCTCGATCTTTTAAGATCAGCATGACAGTGAGAAAATCGCGATATTTGAGGCTCTCAGCGGCGCGCTTCGTTCGTTCACTCACAGCCGGTGACAAGCCGCAGACCAGCTCCCGCATCGGCGCGGATGAGATCACGTGTTCGGCTTCGACTATTTGCCGATCTCCGTTGCCGTTGTGGTATTCCACCTTCCATTGGGTTGATGAACCATCGTATGAACAGCCCACTACCCTGCAGCCCATCTCCAATTTGCCGCCCAAGGCCGTCATCTTTTCGGCACAAGCCTCCCACATCATTCCCGGCCCTCGCCGGGGATAACGGAAAGAATTAATCAGCGTCTTGATGACTTTGCTGCGGTCACCATTGTAACGCTGCGGAATAAGCGCGTTCTTGATTGCGCTGCCTAGCGAAAGGCCTTTGATCCGCTGCGCTGCCCAGTCAGCGGAAATTTCCTTGCAACTCATTCCCCAGACCTTTTCGGTGTAACTCTTGAAGAATGTGTTGAACAGTCGTTTACCGAATTGATTGCTAACCCATTCCTCGAAATTTTTCGGATTGCGGATGGGAAACAGACGAGCTTTCAGCCAGGAAAGAACGCACAAAATCGATTTGAAAACGCCAAGCTTCAGCAGAGCTTCAATTGGCTTGAGCGGATAAGAGAAAAATTTGCCGCCGTAAAAAATACGCGATGAGCGTGGGCGCGTGAGCATGTCGTTCGGCAAAATCTCAGTCCAAAAGTCCTCGACTGCTTTGGATTTTGAGAAGAAACGGTGACCGCCGATATCGAAATGAAAGTCTTTGTAAGTCGCCGTGCGCGAAATGCCGCCGACGTAAACGGGATCGGCTTCCAAAACAAGGACGTCGATGTCGTTTTTCGAAAGCAAATAGCCGGCCGTTAGACCTGCCGGACCTGCACCGATTATGATGACCCTTGGTTTCATGGTTTGCTATGCAACCCAGTGGCCCCGAGTGAAATTCCAGAGGTACCAGCCCTCTACGCACAGCCCTGCAGCGCTGACCAACGCTACGGCCGCCGTCCCAAAAGCGCGCACCCACATCGGCGGCATGCGAAATTGACGCAAGAAATTTAAAAGCGCCAAAACGATCAAAGCATACGCACTGAACTCGTAACGCATCATGCTTTCCATGTCGACGCACGCTACGCCGCTCACCGAAAGGTAGTAAATCGTAGCCGCGCAGAAATAGATCGCTATGCGCACCGGCAAACCGGCGCGGCGCCGAATCGCAGGAAGAAATTCGCAAACAGCGACGGCAATGAAAAGTATTGCGCCGAGGGTCATCGATAACTGGCTCATTTCTGTGGGATTATTGAGTGCCGGAACAACCCAGCGATAACTTTCGGGCCTAAGCACTGCAAGATAATCGGGCACGATGCCCCACCCAGCCGCCTGCGTGAGCATATAAAGATTCCAGTGACCCCAGCGAAGTTGGCACAAAGCAAAAAAGCCGATCCCGCCAAAGGCCGCCACAGCCGTTAACCCGACAGCTGCCCGGTTCTCCCGAAGCCATTTGCGTGGCTTCAGCAAACCGCGCCATCCGGTTTGGAAAGCCGAACGCACCAAAGGAAACGCAGCGCACACGATCCCCACAATTCGCGTCGCAGACATGACCATTCCGTGCATAGCCGCCAAAACTCGTGCCGCGCGCCCTTCCGCCGTGCTCCAATACATGAAGCCAAGCAGCGCCATTAGAAAGAGCGATTCCGAGTAAGCTGCGACGAGGAAGAACGCTGCGGGATTCGCGACAATGAGAAATGTCCCGCAAATCCGAAGTGAAGCCGCAACTTCCCAGCGCCTGCAGAACAGGAAGAAATAAGTCCAAAAACCCCACGCAGCGAGCTGCGCGGTGATCAAAAGTGCGGTGGCGGTGCTGATGTTGAAAGCATTTCGGAGCAAGGCGGCGATCGCCGGGTATGCTGGAAAAAATGCAACATTTGAGACTTCCATCATTTTGTGATCGATGGGCGGAACAATGGTTTGATATCCGCGATCAATGATGTTCATGAACCAATAGCTGTCGTGTTGAACCAGCGCGGAGTAGCGATCGGCCATCGGATTTTCTGGAGCAAGCAAAGCCACCGCCATTACCACCTGTAAAAGCGTGACGGCGCATCCAGCGAGCAATGGCGTCAGAGACCGTAGCAGGCGGATCATTAATTCATAATCGCAGAAGTTGACCCGCCCGCTCGCTAAAGTCGCCTCGACACCGCAACGTCTGTGAGATGGTTTGCCGATCCCGGCCGGCAAGCCAACGCTGAGAGAGTTCGCAGTACGCCAGGAACTTGTGAAGTTTCCCGAGGCAATGGCGGATTGCATATTTTAAAGGTGTTTTCAGCGGCTGGATTGGACGGCGATTGCGATTGCTTTATTCGCCTCGAGGTTTCTGCCTCTTGTCCGCGCGATTGACCGGGAATTGATGGCTCGCTAAAGCGACCGCTATCCAGCTACGGGCCAGACACGACGAGCACGATTTCGCCTTTCGCCGGATGTGCCTCATAATGTGCGAGCAGTTCGGCAGCAGTGCCGCGACGAAATTCCTCAAATTTTTTTGTCAGCTCCCGTGCGACGCACAGTTGCCGTTCCGGCATGATGGTAATGCAAGCCTGAAGCGTTTTTAAAAGCCGATAAGGAGATTCGAAAAAAAGGGTCGTCTCCTGACGTTCAGCCGCTGTCCGTAATTCGCGCTCGCGTCGGCCGCTTTTCACCGGAAGAAATCCGCGGAACGAGAATTTCTCGTTGGAAAATCCCGAACCGAGCAGAGCCATCAGAATTGACGATGATCCTGGGACGATCGTAAACGGCAGGTGGCGATTAATGCATTCGCGAATGAGACGCAGCCCCGGATCAGATACACCGGGCGTGCCGGCGTCTGTAATTAACGCAACGTTTTCTCCTCGGCCAAGGCGCTCGACCAACTCAGCCGTGCGCGTCGCTTCATTGTGTTGGTGATAACTGATAAAGGGCTTTTTGATCTCGAAATGTTTCAGCAGCAACCCTGAATGCCGCGTGTCTTCCGCCGCCACAAGATCAACAGTTTTCAGCACTTCAAGAGCTCGCAAGGTGATGTCGCCAAGATTACCAATGGGCGTCGCGACCACGTAAAGCATTGCATATCCTCGGTTCAAAGCTTGCGCGACGCCATCGAATCGATAACGCAGCGACGAGCCGCAGGCTCACCAGCCTAAGATCTTCGCAAAAACCAACGGCGCGACGATTGTCGCGTCAGATTCGATCACGAACCGCGGAGTATCTACGTTCAGTTTTCCCCAAGTGATCTTTTCATTCGGCACGGCGCCGGAATATGAGCCGAAACTGGTGGTGGAATCACTAATTTGGCAAAAATATGCCCACTCGGGCACGGGCGTGCTAACTACGTCCTGGTTCAACATGGGCACAACGCAAATGGGGAAATCGCCTGCAATCCCGCCGCCAATTTGGAAGAAGCCAATGGCTGAATCCTTTGAGACCCGGCGATACCACGCCGCGAGTTCGATCATGTATTCGAGGCCCGAGCGGACCGCCTGCACGTTCCCGATTACCCCGGTGATACAGCGCGCCGTGAAAATATTTCCCAAGGTCGAATCTTCCCAACCCGGCACAAACAATGGAACGTCATTGTTTGCCGCAGCGACCATCCAACTGTCCGCTGGATCGATCTCATAAAATTGTTTGAGCCGGCACTCCCGCAAGATCTTGTAAAGGAACTCGTGGGGAAACCTTCTGTAATTGTTTTGTGAAGCCGCCGACCACTCATCGAGCACGGCGCGTTCGATTCGCCGCATCGCTTCCTCCTCGGGTATGCAAGTGTCAGTCACCCGGTTCAGGTGTCGCTGTAGCAGCTCTTGCTCTTGTTGCGGACTCAGCTCGCGATAATTAGGGATTCGTTCGTATTTGCTGCGCGCAACGAGATTGAAGAGATCTTCCTCCATGTTCGCGCCGGTACACGTAATGGCGTGCACTTTCTCGCGGCGAATCATTTCGGCAAGCGAAACGCCCAATTCGGCGGTGCTCATCGCCCCCGCCAGGGTGATCATCATTTTTCCGCCGCGATCAAGATGCGCAATATAAGCGTCGGCTGCGTCTTTCAGCACCGCCGCGTTGAAATGCCGGAAATGGCGCTCAATGAAGTCGCTGATGCTGCCCATCTTCAGGTTACCAAGTTCGCAATCGGGACTATCACTTTTGATGCAAAACTTACGGTGCGCGGGTCAAGCGTTAATTGCATTGTGATTAAATTTACGGAATCGCGGCCAAAATCCGCGACGCCAAAATGTTGGGCATCACGCCGAGCAAAACAACCACTGCGGCAAGCACAGTGACCGTACTCTCCTGTAAAGACGCGGCTCGCATCCGCTCCGTCGGTTCCGCTACCGCAATCGACGACGCATCCACAAAAATCGCTTTCAATACGAGAAGGTAATAGTAGAGCGAAACAAAACTGCCAACGAGTCCAAGCGCGACGAGCCAAAGAAGCCCCTGATTTGCGCCAACGTGTAACGCGGCACTGAACAAATAGAATTTTCCGAAAAATCCCGCCAACGGCGGAATACCTGCGAGGGACAACATAAAGATTGCCATACATCCGGCGAGCAATGGAGAACGTGACGATAGTCCACGAAAATTAGCGAGATTGTCGCCACCGCTTTCCCGTCGCACGACGCCAACAACGCCAAACGCGCCGATGAGCGTAATCGCATAAATCGTCGTGTAGAACAGGGCGGCGGAAAATCCTTCGCGGTCGCCGGCGACGAATCCAATCAATGTGTATCCCGCGTGTGCGACCGCTGAGTAGGCAAGCAGTCTGCGTACGTTCACTTGTGCAAGAGCGACCAGATTGCCGATTACAATTGATAACGCTGCCAGTGCCGCAAGCACAGGCGACCAACCGGCGACCATCGCATGCCATCCGGCGCTTCCCTGCACGGGCGCAAAGCCAACGAGCACGATTTTTCCCAGCACAACAAAAGACGCAACCTTCGAACCTGAAGCAATGAATGCTGCGCTCGGAACGGGCGCCCCTTGATACGCGTCAGGCGCCCACAGATGAAACGGCGCGGCAGCGATTTTGAATGCAAAGCCTACGAGTGTCATCACGATGCCAGCCGCAAGCAGCGATTGCACTGGTGTCGTCCCCAACTTTGCTCCGATCTCGGCGAGAACGGTTGTTCCAGTCATACCGTAAACCAGGCTGATTCCGAACAGTGTGAACGCGCTTGATGTGCTGCCGAAGAGAAAGTATTTGAGACCCGCTTCGGCTGAGCGCGCGTCCGTTTTATCGAACGCGGCCAGCACGTAAAGCGAAAGCCCGAGCAACTCGAGGCCGATGAAAATCATCAGAAGTTCTTCACTCCCGACGAGCAGCATCAGCCCGACGGTTGCCAGAAGAATCAACGCAAGATATTCGCCGGGATGTCGCGGTGCCTTTTCTGCCTGCGTCAGCAGAACTGTGAAAAATGCGAGGGCGAGGCAAATGATTTTGAACAGTGACGTTAAGGGTGAGATCACCAGCATTCCGCCAAACAAGCTTTCGTTGCGCGGCAAGAGCAGGACTCCCGCAATTGCAATCACAAGTCCGAGCGCTGCAATAAAGCCGCACGCGCCAGCTGCGCGTTTCGCAACAAGACTTACCGAGAGCACAACCAGAGCCGTCGCAACTACGACCGCTTCAGGCGATGCAAGTTTGAGAAGCTCGAGATAAGACATCGCTAAAGGATTGAAGCGTTGCAGCGGTGAAGATGAGGCACGTGTCTCATTTCAAAAACCTCATGGCTTCGACAGCAGGCATGATGCGGTCCAACAACAGTTTCGGGTAAACGCCGACGGCGACTGTTGTGAGCATCAGTATGCAGGCGCCGATTTTCTCCGGGATCGTGATCGGATCGGAAACTTTCCGACTTAATGTTGTAGTCGTTGCACCTTCTGCTTCGTCAACTTTCTCACCGAAAAATGAAAGCTTTAAGGCGCGCAATGTGAAGGCAGCGACAAGAACAATCCCAGCTCCCGCGATCCAAACGGCAATCGGGTAAGTTTTCCATGCCCCAAGGAGAATCGTAATTTCCGCTGCAAATCCGCTAAAACCCGGGATGCCCATCGACGCAGCCGCGGCGACCACAAAAGTGAAAGCCGCAAAGGGCATGGCATGGCTCAGATTCATTCCAGAAAGAGCATTGAGTTCGCGCGTGTGCGTACGCCGGTAAATCATGCGGCCGGCGACGGCGAACAAAAGGGCCGCGATAACGCCGTGCGAGAACATTTGCAGCACTGCGCCGGAAACGCCGAGCGCGTTCGCCGTAGCAAAGCCGAGTAGCACAAAGCCCATGTGGCTCACGCTCGAATAACCGATCACAAATTTCAGATCACGTTGGCGAAGCGCCACCGCCGCTGCATACACGATTCCGATCACTGCCAACACAGCGATCGATTTGCTCCACATGTGAAATCCCTGCGGAAAAAGAGTCATGGCGACGCGCAGACCAGCGTAAGAACCAAGCTTCATCACAATTCCTGCGAGCAACATCGAACCTGCGGTCGGGGCAGCGGCATGACCGGTCGGTGCCCAGGTGTGCAGCGGCCAGATGCCAGCCAGCACAGCAAAGCCGAGAAACGACACCGGAAATGCCCACGATTGCAATTGCGGTGAAAATTGGAACTGCGACAGCTGATTTAAATCCAACGACCCGCCACTGACATAAGCGACGAGTATTCCAACGAATACCAACATCCCGCCGAAGAAGGAATAGAGGGTGAGTTTCATCGCGCCATATTCCTTGTTGCTCGAACCGAAGATCGCGATGAGAAAATATTTCGGCACGATCACCAACTCATAGAACACGAACAGCAAAAATAGATCGGCACTGAGGAACACGCCGTAGCACCCGGCTACCACCAGCAGAAGCCAGAAAAAGAATTCGTTCTGTCGATCTGCCACATCCCAGGAAAACAGCACAGTGCTTACCGCGGAAATGCCGGTGACAAGAACCATCGTCAGACTCACACCATCGAGCGCGAGGTGGTAATTTATTGCGAGTGCGGGAACCCACGCCACGCGTACGATTGTTGTAAAATGCGCCAGATCCGAAATCGGCGTGCCGCCGAAGACGATCATCGCGAGCCCGAAGCCGGCAATTGTCGTCACTAGCGCGATCCAGCGAGCAAACCCACGCGGCAAAACGAGCGCCAGAACTGCGCCGCCGAACGTGAGGTAAATCGTCCAGCCGATCATGTGCGTTTACGCACCCGATAGCGTGTCGCCTTTTCGCGAACATGAAATCCGATCTGCCGTCGCGGTTTTTCCGGTGGCGTCATCAACTGTCGAATCGCTTCCATAATCGCGGCGATTTCCTCATCATGTTTTCCGACACGCTGCTCGAGCTCAAAAAATTGTCGTGCTAACTCGCGATTTGTTTCGACGGTCTCACGTAGCTTCACAAACGCTCGCATGATGGTGATATTGATTTTCACCGCACGTTCGCTTTGCAAAACGCTGGAGAGCATTGCCACGCCTTGTTCGGTGAAGACGTAGGGAAGAGCACGCCGCCCGCCCCAACTTGAAATGCCAATTTGGCATTTCAAGTTAGTGAGTTCTTCGGCGGTAAGCCGAAACATAAAGTCAGATGGGAAACGTGCGATGTTTCGTTTGACGGCTCGATTCAAATGCCCGGTGGAAACGCCATAAAGGTCTGCTAGATGAGAGTCGAGCATCACCTTCTGTTCGCGAAAAACAAAAATTAAGTGAGCGATGCGTTGGATGGGAATCATCTCCTTGCTCATTGGCGAATGAACCTCAACCAAGCAGCCGCGCCATGTGAAGCACCGTCGTATTGAAGATGTTAAAGATGAATTGCGGCGCGATGCCGATGGCGAACATGAGCAGTGTGACAGGGACCACGATAAGTTTTTCCCTTCGGATAAGATCGGGGAAGGCCCTGCAGCCTTCTGCGAGCGGTCCGCTGAAAAGAGCCTGCATTGCTCGCATAAACACAATGGCGGTGACGAGAAGGCCTATCACGGCAAAGGCCGTGAACACCGCCGCCGTCGCGAACGACGCTTTGAAGATCAAAAACTCCCCGATAAATCCATTCAGCCCCGGCAAACCGAGCGACGAAAACATGGCGACGCTCATCCAACCGCAGAGCAACGGTGTTCGCTGCATCAGCCCACCGAAATCGTCGATGCCACGCAAACCGCGCCGTTGTTCGAGCAGGCCCACAAAATAAAAAAGCGCCGCCGCGGTGATGCCGTGATTAAAGATTTGCATGAACACACCACTCAGTGCCGCCTGCGTGTCGATCGTCGCGGCAACAGCGGGTGACGCAGCCAGCGCAAAAAGTCCCAGCATGCAGTAGCCGAGATGGTTGATCGAAAGATAGGCGATCATTCGTTTCAAATCGCGCTGTGCCCACGCAGCCAGCGGAGCGAATACGATCGAGCAAACCACCAGTGCAAGCAGCCACGGACCGATGACTTTGATTTCGTTAGGGAACAACGGAAGCAACAGGCGCACGAAACCGTAAACGCCCATTTTCGATAAGACTCCAGTGAGCACCATCGCGACGCCCGTCGGCGCAGTTTGATAGGCGTCCGGCAGCCAGGTATGAAACGGAAACAGCGGCACCTTCACCGCGAGGCCAATAAAAATCCCGGCAAAAGCTAGCCAGGCAACGTTTCCCGTGAGCAGTCTCGTCTTTCCAAGACTTGCCAAAGTCTCGAAATCGAACGTGCCCTTCGCTAAAAAAATCGCGAGGAACGAAAGCAACATGGCTACGCTTCCGAGAAATGTGTAGAGGAAAAACTTGGTAGCGGCGCGATCACGATTTTCGCCGCCCCAGATCTTGATCAGCAGAAAACCGGGAATCAGACTCATTTCGTAGAACAGGAACCAGAGAACGAAATTCTGCGCTGTGAACGTGCCGTAGAGCGCAGACTGCATGACAAGCATGATCGCGTAGAATGTGCGGCTTCGATCGGGAGCTGGTTGCGCAAGCAATGCGAATGGAATGATCAGAGACGTGAGCAATAAGAGCAGCAGGCTCAGTCCGTCGACGCCCACAAGATATTCTGCCTTGATAGCGGGAATCCACGCGTGACGTTCCACGAACTGAAGTCCAGTCGCCGTGGCATCCAAATTCCGCCACAGCGCCAGGACGCATCCCGCCGAGATGACATTAAACATCAGCGCAATCGGGAGGCCGTTGCGCAGCCTGCCCGCCGTAGCATTAGCAGTGGCCGGCGGCCATGCGCACATGGCCACCGCGCCGAGCAGCGGAATCAAAATAATCGCCGTAACTAAGCCAACCATGCGTAGAGAAGAAGCAACGCCAACATTCCAACCGCGACGACGCTGAGGTAAATTTGAATCTGTCCCGAGTGAACGCCGGACAACAGACGGCCCAAACCGCGAGCGCCAACTGTCGTTTCATCAACTCCGGCGTTGATGCCACGCTCGTCCACGTCCGCTGTAAAGCCTCCAAAGAGTTGGCCGATTGCGCCCGACCCGCGCACCAAACCATCCCAAAAGTAACGATCCATCCAATCGGACAAACGCGCGCAGACCCATGCAAAAGCGATGATGGTCTGCGCATACAGCTCATCGATCCACATCCTGTTCGCCAGGAATCTGAACAGCGTCGGTTGTGCGTACTCGAGTGGATCAACGTCAGCACGTCGAGCTCGATCGTGCGCGCCAGCTTTGCGATAGAACCAAATGCCCAGCGCTATCCCCGCGCCGACCAGCAGGAGCGAAACGAAAAGCATCGGCTGGATCATGTGAGCAAGGTCGAAGTGAATCGGTTCACCCGAGAGATAACCATGCAGCCATGGCCATGCAGTGGTGAGCACGGTGCTGAGCAAAACTGTGCCAATTGCCAGCACAATCAGCGGCGTCGTCATCACACGCGGACTCTCGTGCGCGTGCTCAGCGGCACTTCGGCGATTGCCGAAAAAGACGTAAATCATCTGCCGGGTCATGTAGAGCGCGGTGAGAACGACGCCGGCCAGCATCAGGTAATACGGTACATCCGACCGTGGCCAATGAGCGGTGGCGTGAAGAATTTCTTCCTTGGTCCAGCCACCGGAGAACAACAGCGGAACGCCACTCAATGCCAGCATACCGATGGCGTAGGTCCCAAACGTGACGGGCATCAGACGTCTCAGGCCGCCCATTTTGCGGATATCTTGTTCGCCATGGCATCCGTGAATGACCGAGCCAGAGCCGAGAAACAGAAGCGCTTTGAAAAAACCGTGCGCGATTAAATGCATCATTCCCGCGGCAACACCACCGACGCCTAACGAGACCATCATTAATCCAAGCTGCGATACGGTTGAATAAGCGAGGATGCGTTTGATGTCGGCCTGCGCGATCGCGATGAGCGCAGCCATGAGCGCTGTAGTTACTCCAATCCAGACAACGACAGTCAGCGACGAGGTCACACCGTTGATAGCGCCTAACGAAAACAGCGGATAAACGCGCGCGACGAGAAACACACCGGCTGCGACCATTGTCGCCGCGTGGATCAGTGCGCTGACCGGGGTCGGACCCTCCATTGCGTCGGGCAACCAGACGTGCAGTGGGAATTGTCCGGACTTGCCAACTGCGCCGCAGAAAATTAGAAGCGCGATGAAGGTCCCGCTTGCGCCAAGCAAGGCCAGGCCGGCGCCTTCAAGACATCCGTGGCCGCCATCGTAGAACAGCAGTGTGCCGCTGCGATTGTAGAGCCAGAGCATTCCGAGAAAAAATCCCATGTCACCGATGCGCGTCGTGATGAACGCTTTCTTTGCTGCCGCTGCGGCGCTCGGTCGCTCGATCCAGAAGCCGATGAGTAAATACGATGCGAGCCCTACCAGTTCCCAAAACATGAAGAGCAGCAGCAAGCTGTTCGCGATAACCACGCCGAGCATCGCGCCAGAGAAGAACGATAGGTACGCGAAGAAACGGGTGAAATTCTTGTCGTCAGCCATGTAGCCGACGCTGAACACAAAAATGCACAGAGCGACTAGTGAGATCATTACCAACATGGCTGCCGCGAGCGGATCGAGAACAAATCCGAGTCGCAGGGTTTGTTCACCGAACGTAAACCAGGTGAAATTCTGAACTTCGCGAAAGCCACGCATTGGGAGGGTCGGAAGAAACGCCGCTATCGACGTCGCGAGCACTGTGATTTGACCAGCGATTGCGAGAACAGCCCCGATTTTGTGCTGCGATTTTGGCAAGCTCAAAATCACGACCGCTGCCACAAATGGCACCGCCGGCAATATCCAGAGATTACTTACCATCCCTGGATTCATCCTTTGAGCTGATCGTATTGATCGACGCTGGTTGTTCGGAAATGCCGGTAAACGGAAATAACCATGGCAAGCCCAACCGCGGCCTCGGCTGCAGAAATAGCGATGGAAAAGATTGCGATCATCACTCCGGTTGGCGGATGCGGCGGCGGAGCGAAACGCCAGAACGCGATAAAATTCAAGTTCGCAGCAGCGAGCATCATCTCAATCCCGATCAGGATGAAAATCGCGTGACGCCGGCTGAGGGCCGCAAGCAGGCCAATGGAAAACAGGGCCACAGAAACGATGAGGAAGGGTTGAAGTGTCGCTGTCATGATCCGGTATATCTCGTGTCCGGGGAGCGCACGCCTCTGGCGTGCTGGCGATCGTCTCCGCGCGATCGCGAACTTTTCTTGTCACAACGCAAACACACCGCATGTCGAAAAAGTTCATTTCCGCAGAATGCGGAGACCAGCACGGTGCAACCGTGCGCTCCGCAGATCCCAGAATCCGCGTTCATCTTTTTTCCTCCATCACAAGCACAAGCGCACCGATTAGCGCCGCGGTCAGGAGAAGCCCGACGCATTGCAACGGCCACACATAGCCGGTCATTAACGCCTGGCCGATTTGCTTAACGGTGAGTGCCCGAATGTGCGGCGGGACGATAGACAATGATGGCGTTTTTAGAACCGACCACGTCAGACCGGCAAAAACAGCAAGCGCGCTGAGAACACCGCTCCAGTTGAAACCAAGATGTTCTTTCGAATCGCGGCGCGTGAGAAGAATCGTGAAAACAATCAACACCGCCACTGCGCCGATGTAAATGAACACCAGGGCAAGCCCTACGAATTCTGCACCCAGCAGGAAAAAGAACGATGCGAGGCCGAGCAACGCCACCACGAAGCAGAACGCGGCGTGCATGAGATTTGGCAACGTCGCGGCCGCCAGCGCCGCGGCAAGCGTGAAGACGGAAATCACAATGAATGCCGCACCGTTCATTCAGCGAAACGGTAAACACGCCGAGCGAATTTCCTTCGCGTGTCGAGCAGAATAGATAGCGCGCTGTACACAAAGACAATGACGAACAGCGACCATAGCCAGCCGCGCATCCCTCGCCCCGCATAATGCCAGACAGCTGCGGCAATGACGCACGTGAACGCCATCGGCAACATAAACTTCCAAGCAACGTTCATCATTTGATCCACGCGCGTGCGCGGCAGCGTTGCCCGCAGCCAGATGTAAACAAAGAGCAGCATGCTCAGCTTTGTGAAAAACCAGATGTAAGAAGGGACAAATTCAAGAAGCCGCACCGGCGCATGCCAGCCGCCGAGAAACAACGTTACAGCCAAGCCGCTAACCGCGAACATCCCGAGATATTCCGCCATGAAAAACGTAGCGTACTTGAATCCCGAATATTCGGTCATATGTCCGGCGACGATTTCCGATTCACCCTCCGGGACATCGAATGGAGTGCGGTTCGATTCGACAAGACCGGACACGAAAAATAATAGGAACGCTGCCGCGCCCCATGGCGTAAAGACAAACCAGCGCGGCAGGATGCCAAACGTGTATTCGCCTTGTGCGAAAACAATCCTGTCCGGCATAAGGGAACCAACGATCATCACAACTGGCAGCACGGTGATGATCAGCGGCAATTCGTAACTGAACATCTGAGCGATCGCGCGCATCGCGCCGAGCATCGAAAATTTGTTGTTACTGGCCCAGCCAGCCATGAACACCGCGAGCTCCGTTGCCGACCCGACCGCGAAGAAAAAGAGTATGCCGCCATCAATCGTGAACGCGGTCATATTTCGCCCGTACGGAATCACACCCAGCGTCAGGATGGCCACTGCGGCAAGCACGACTGGAGCGAGAAAATGGACGACCTTGTCTGCACGCGCGGGCACGATGTCCTCTTTGATTAACATCTTGATTCCATCTGCGACCGGTTGGAAAAGACCGAATGGCCCGACGCGGTTCGGCCCGTAACGGTTTTGCATTCGTCCTAAAATTTTCCGTTCCAGCACCGACATAAGCGCGAAGAGCGTTAGAAAAGCGGCGAGCAACGCGACAATGTTGATCAGGCTGGAAGTGATTTGGATGATCCAGTTCGGCGCGCCGGCAATCCAGGAAAGCAGCCATCGTTTTCCGTAAACGAAGATTTGATCGACAGCCGAAGTCATCTTCGTGAAGAAAAGCGATTGCCGCTGATTTAATCAAGAGCGAATCGCGAACAAGAATGCGTCAGCGGAGCGGCACGAGATTCCAGATGATTTTTGCGGCCGTGACTTCAAGCCAGGCCACACTTGGAGGCGCACCGCGATTGGGCCGCGTCACGCAACCGGGATTGAGAAACAGAACCCGGCCTACCCTTTCGTTACGCGGGACGTGCGTGTGCCCGTGCAAGAGAATGTCGACATCATCCGGCGAACGATTCGGCGGAACGTGTTGCAAGCGGAATCTCAATCCGCCGCGTGTAAGATTGATAACCAGCGGCCACTCGAAGTTACTGTCGCAATTCCCGCGGACAATCGTGACGCGCGGTCCGATTGCCCGAAGTTGGTCAAGAATCGCTTCCGCGCAAACATCGCCAAGGTGCCAGATCTCATCAGCGTGCGTGGCCATCTTCTTCACGCTCTCCGGCAGACGATTGTGCGTGTCCGCGAGAATAAACACGCGCTGAGCCTTTTCAGGTTTTCGGGCCGTGGCCATGTTGCGCTTTGAGCTTCCGACTCGTTTAAGTCGGGACAATATAGGCGGACTATTGAATCGCCAGACGATAAACCCGCTCATGCGAGCGCAGTTTGTCAGGCATGACTGCATGCGGCCCGAGCTTTAGAGCCTGCTGCTCATAGGTGCCTGCGTCTGTTTATCTCCTCCGGGGAGCGGTTTTAGCTTTGCAGGGGAGAGCTTGGTGCAGTACGGTGGCCCTCGCCATGCGATCGCTGGTTTTCTTGCTGGCCGGCCTGCTTGCGACTGCCGGTTTGATGCACGGAGAAATCAAAACTCCGGACCAGGGCCCAATTGAAATTACTTCGACCGGGCAAACCACATATGAAAACGGCCTGGCGACCGCCCGCGACAATGTAGTGATTCACATTGGGAACACCGACATATACGCCGACTACGCACAGTACAATCCCTCCACCCACGACGTGGAGCTGAGAGGCCATGTTCGAATTTATCGCGATGCGAGCCTTTACACCGCTGACAGTGGGATTTACAACACTGAAACTAAAAAGATCCGAACGATCGCCGCACGGACGGAGTCACAACCTTACTTTCTGGCCGGTAACGATGTGACCTCTATCGAGGGAGACAACGCCTATCTTATTCAGGGCGGCACTTTCACGACGCACGATTCGTCGAAGCCCGATTTTCGCCTGCACGCCCGCAAGATTCGTGTTTACGAGAACGACCGCGTAATCTTTCTGAACGTCACCGCTTACGTCGGCAAGGTGCCGGTGTTTTGGTTTCCGTATCTCTACCAATCACTCGACAACGCCTTTAGTTTTTCCATTTCGCCCGCCTATTACAGCACCTGGGGACCATCCCTTCTAACGCAGGTCACGTTCCCAATTACAGACAATATTCAGGCCCGCCTCCGCCTGGATTATTTTGGCAGGCGAGGCCCAGCCATCGGTTTGGACCCGACAATTGAGTATGGAAAAGACCAAACCAGTGTGGCGCGGATAAAAAGTTTTTACATCAACGACCAAAACCCCGAGATCAATCAAACCGACATCCCGCGAGTCGGTGTTCCTGAGTCGCGATACCGGCTCGGCATCGAGGACCACACGGATTTCACCGACTCCATCTATGGCATCGCCAACATCACCAAGCTGAGTGACCAGTACGTGATGCAGGATTTTTTCCAGGGAGAATTTCGGATTGATCCTGTTCCAGACAACGTAATAGCGCTGACAAAAATAAACCCGGTTTTCACCCTCACGGGGATCGAGCGTTTTCAGGCGAACGATTTCTTCACCACCACGGAACGCCAACCGGAAGTCGTACTCGACGTCAAACGGCACGCGCTCTTTGGCGGGCCGATATTTTACGAAGGCGAAACCGGTTTCGCCAATTTGCGGCTCCAATTTCCTGAAGACTCAGGTGTGAAGAATTACGGCACGGAGCGTTTCGACACGTTTCATCAACTGGTTTTTCCCAACACATATTTCGGTTGGCTGTCGTTTATGCCCCGCGTTGGATATCGAGGCACCTACTACGGCAAGACTTGGGATCTCGGATCTACCATATTTGTGCCGCCATCAAACCCGTTGGTGCCCGACACTATCCTGCCGCCACCATCAACAACCAATCCCATCAAGTTTTCGGGGGACACATTTCGAAGCGTCTTCGATACGGGCGCGGAAGCTTCCTTCAAAATTTCTCGGAAATGGGAGAATGTGCAAAGTCGTGCTTTCGGTTTGGACGGACTGATGCACGTGATCCAACCGTTTACCGACTTTTCGTATGTGAAAGAAGATGGACCTAATCCCCTGTCGATTTTGCAGTTCGACCGATTCGAGCCTTCTACGCAGCTTCGGGCAATCGATTTTCCACAGTTCACCCCGATTGATTCAATTGCCGATTGGACGGTCTTGCGCATGGGTGTCCGGAACAAGTTAGAAACGCGCCGGGACGATTCAACGATAACGTGGCTTGAGTTGGACACCTTCGTCGATAGAAACTTCGAGAATCCGTACGATCGCACGGACTACTCAAATTTGTTCAACAATCTGCGGTTTAATCCTCTGCCGTGGATGTCCTTTTCTGTAAACTCTCAGCTGCCCGCTTTCGCGAAAGGCTTCACGGAAGTCAACACTTATGCGACGGTGCAACCACTGGCTAACCTGCAAGTAAACCTCGGCCACCGGTATCTAAATGGGAACCCGTTTTTCGAGAATAGCAGCTTGTTTGTTGTAGGCGGATACCTTCGCGTTAACGACAACTGGGGCCTGGCAGTTCAAGAGCAATACGAAGGCGCCACCGAAACTCTCCAGGAACAGCGCTACGCAATTTACCGCGATTTAACGAGCTGGGTGGCTTCGTTCGGCGGAGTAATACGCGATAACTCGGGAGTGAAAGAGTACGGTCTCCTGTTCACGGTAACACTCAAGGCGTTCCCGAGAATTGGTTTCGACTTGAACGTCGATCCTAGCTCCTCGGGCGAGTGATCCAAAGCCGTGGGTAGCAGCGAAACCGCTGGCTGAATTCCGCTACTTGTGCTGGGGCTGATTCGCCGACACCGTTCATGACTCATGGATATATCAATTATCGGCTCCGGATACGTCGGCTTGGTCACCGGCGCCTGTTTCGCTGACGTCGGCCATCATGTTATTTGCGTCGATAACGACTCCGAAAAGGTGAGACAGCTCCGAGCCGGGGAGATACCGATCTACGAACCGGGCCTGCAAGAAATCGTTCACCGCAACGTTTCGGCACAGCGACTACATTTCACCGGCAATATCCAGGAGGCTGTCGAGCGCTCACAAGTCATTTTCATCGCAGTTCCGACTCCACCCATGCCCGACGGCGATGTCGATTTGAGCTTCGTGGAGAAAGTTGCACGCGAGATCGCGGGCGTGTTGACCGATTATCGAGTAATCGTCGACAAAAGCACGGTGCCAGTGAAGACAGGGGAAAAAGTGGCCGAATCAATAAAACGATACAACCGCCACGGCGCAAAATTCGACGTAGTCAGTAATCCGGAATTCTTGCGGGAAGGCTGCGCAGTGGCTGATCTCATGCGTCCGGACCGGATCGTGATCGGAGCGCAAAGCGAACACGCGATCGATTTGATGAAAAAGGTTTATGAGCCTTTCATGGCACCGATGCTCGTGACCGACGTTAGTAGCGCCGAGCTTATTAAACATTGCGCCAACTCGTTTCTGGCCTTGAAAATTTCGTACATCAATGCGGTCTCCGCGATTTGCGAAGCGAGCGGCGCCGACGTGGAAAAAGTGGCTGACGGAATCGGGATGGATCACCGTATCGGACGCGATTTCCTGAATGCTGGAATCGGATATGGCGGGTCCTGTTTCCCAAAAGACATTGCGGCGTTCATCGCCATCAGTGAGCAGCTAGGCAGGCCATTCACTCTGCTCAAAGAGGTGCAACGGATAAACGAGGGTCAAAAGGCGCGTTTCCTCAAGACCATCCGCGACACGCTTTGGGTATTGCGTGAAAAGCGGATTGCGGTCTGGGGTCTCACATTCAAGCCCGATACCGATGACCTGCGCTCATCGGTCGCAATCGAGTTGGTCGAGCAGCTTCTGCGCGAGGGAGCACATGTGGTCGCGTACGATCCGAAGGGAATGCAGAAGGCGCGCAGCATCAAAGCCATCGCCGACGCGGAGTTTGCTTCGTCGGCTTTGGAAGCTGTTACTGATGCCGAAGCGCTGATCATCGCCACGGATTGGAATGAATTTGCGAACGTGGACCTTGCGGTGTTGAAAGAGAAAATGCGGACGCCGATCGTCTTCGACGGACGGAACCTGTTGGATCCAGAGACGATGCGTCAATTCGGCTTCGATTATTACTCTATTGGACGCGCAGGCGTAAGGCCGCAGTAACCAAATATGGCGCGGCGTTCAGCTCGCCAAACTGCGCTCGAGGCCTTACGGCTTTGGCGAAAAGAAAAACGTTTCGCTGATTCTGTTATCTCAGCGCTTCTTGGCAACGCCGATCTCCCCCCATTCGATCGTGCGTTTGCGATGGAACTGTTCTACGGCGTTTTAAGGAATTTAACGCTGCTCGATTTCTGGATCGATTGCCTGCGAGCTTCGCATATTGAGGCCATCGTCCGCGATATCCTTCGACTCGGGTTCCATCAGGTTTTCCTACTTCAAACCCCCGAGCATGCAGCCGTGCACGAGACCGTTGCGCTGGCCTCGCAAAAGCAGCGACCGATTATCAACGGCGTCTTACGTAACGCGATCAGGCAGCGAAGCGAGCTGCTTAAACAAGCCGACGCACAACCATTGTTCGTTCGAGCATCTCATCCGCAATTTCTCCTTGAACGCTGGCAACACCACTTTGGTAGCGAGTGCACCGGGGAGCTTTGCAAATGGAACAATCGGCCTGCGCCTGTTTATGGCCGGATCAATGGAATAAAGATGGATTCCCAAAGCTTTCTACAGCTGTGTCCAGACTCATCACCGCTATCTCGCAACCCAGATTTTGTGGAATTCGACACTGTGCCAACGGCCGCTCTCGATTCTGGCCATTGCTACATCCAAGATCCCAGCACAGCAATCGCGTGTCAGCTTCTCGATCCTCAGCCAGGAGAAAGAATCCTCGATGCGTGTGCGGCGCCGGGCGGCAAAACGGCTTATCTCGCGCAGCTCATGCAAAACCGGGGAGTCATCATTGCCTGTGACCGCGACCCCGAACGACTCCGAATTCTCAAAGATAATATTGGTCGTCTGGAAGCGACCATCGTTCGTGCTGTCTGCCACGATTGGGCGCGCGAGCATCCTCCAGGAGAAATTTTGTCAGCCGCGCCATTTGATCGAATCCTCGTAGATGCGCCATGTACAAACACCGGAGTCATGCGACGACGGATTGACGTGAGATGGCGACTGCGACCCGAAGATTTCAGCCGAATGTCCAACGAACAGTTGGTCATCTCGCGCGCGGTACTCGGCTTGCTAAAACCCGGCGGAATTCTCGTTTACAGCACGTGCAGTCTTGAGCGCGAAGAAAACCAACACGTCGTTCGCAGACTCCTTGCCGAGCTGCCGGGCCTGGTGCTGGAAACGCAAAAAGATTCCTTTCCTTTTCGCGACGGTTTTGACGGTGCATTCGCCGCGAGATTGATTCGGAGAACATAATTTCAGGGAGCGCGCCCGGCCCTCGCGTGCTGGCAACCGGACCCTCGCGATTCCGAACTTTTAAAATTGCACGCGAGGCACGTGCGCTCCCCAGAGACAACGACTGAGTCAACACGTGAAGTTGCATCCGCCACCGCTGGTGGAATGATAAGCGCCTATGCACGACGAGCGATTCGATAAACTCGCAAAACTTCTGGTCGAGTACTCCATTCGGCTAAAACGTAACGAGACGGTCCTGATCGAAGCGTTCGACATTCCGGATGAAATGACGGCCGCACTGATCCGAGCGGCACGGGCTGCAGGAGGCGTTCCGTTTGCGCAGGTATACCACGCGCGAGTGAATCGCGCGCTCGCGCTAGAGGCCTCCGATCGACAGCTAAACATCATGGCAAGTCATGAATTGGCCCGCATGAAAAAGATGAATGCATACATCGCGATGCGCGGCAGTCACAACATCACAGAGCTGGCGGACGTGCCGGCGGAAAAAATGCAATTGATCGGCAAAAAGATGCGTCCCGTCCAGGATCAGCGTGTGAAACGGACCAAATGGGTTGTGCTACGCTGGCCCACACCTTCCATGGCTCAGCTTGCAGGGATGAGCACAGAAGCGTTTGAAGACTTCTTTTTCGACGTCTGCACGCTCGACTACCGCAAACTGCAGCCCGGCATGAAGGCGCTCAAGGGGCTGATGGAACGAACGGACCGCGTCGAAATCAAGGGTCCTGGTACGGACCTGAACTTTAGTATCAAAGGAATTCCAGCTATCATCTGCGGTGGCGATCGCAACATTCCGGATGGCGAAGTTTTCACCGCTCCGGTGAAAGACTCGGTGGAAGGCCGACTGACCTTTAACGCCCCGACCATTTACCAAGGTACCGCTTTCGACGGTATTCAGCTCAGTTTCAAGCGAGGTAAAATTGTTGAGGCGGCAAGCAATGAGACCGAGAAACTCAACAAGATTCTCGATTCAGATACGGGCGCGCGTTACATCGGCGAATTTTCGCTGGGGTTTAATCCGCGCGTGTTTCAGCCGATGCGGGATATATTATTCGACGAAAAAATCGCCGGCTCATTCCATTTCACTCCGGGACAGGCCTACGAGGAAGCCGACAACGGAAACCGAAGCCAGGTTCACTGGGATATGGTTAACATTCAGCGTCCCGATTACGGCGGCGGCGAAATTTATTTCGACGGTAAATTGATCCGGAAAAACGGCGAGTTTCTTCCGAAACAACTGCGCTCGCTAAACTGGCGATGATTGTTGACCAGTTACCGTGTGAAGTTGGCGTTCTATCAGGCGCGCTTCGGTCCGCCCAGTAGATTCAGTTGCATCATCACGATCTCCCCGCCTTCATTTAGCTCGAGATTAGCGATCTCAAACATCGGCGCGCCTTCGACCGGACCGGGGCCCGTTCCTGGCAACTGGACGACAACCTGCTTCGAATTTGAATTTAGCGTCACCGATCCGATTTCGAGCGTGGGAGAAAACTCCAGGGTGCTGATTTGGAACGGAATTGTGATGAATACAGATGCGCGGCCCTGCGCCGATGGAGTGAGTTGAACCGGCGCCGTTTCAGAATTCGGCACGACCTGCAAACCGGCAACCGCAAATGAAGGCATACCGCCCATGGCAGGCCGCTGTTGCTGAGATGGAACGACGCGAATGGTGCCCAGCGCACCCGCGACAGGCTGAATTTTCACGACTTCAAAGGCAACCTGCAGATTCAACGGAGATTGTGCCCGCTGAGGCGAAGGCAATCGCATCGTGACGAGCTTCGAGATGGGACGGACTTTCAACACTCCCATCTTGAAGCTAGGCGTTAACTGCATCGCTGCTATCTCGAACGAGAAAGTAAGCTGCACAGAGGTTTGCATCCCGCCTGCCGGCGCTGGCGCCTGCGGTTGCGGTTGCGGTTTAGGCACAGGCGGTGCCGGGGCTTTGGCGATCGGAGCAGGTGGTGTTTGAGTAGTTTCTGGCATGGTTGCAGGTATGGTTGGTTGAGGAAAAACTGGCCGGAGGGGAACAACAGGCAGAGGCTGGAAATCAGACGCCTCTTCGGCAATGAGATCATTAACTGAAGCTTTAACCTCTGTAAAGGACTCACGCTCCGGAAAATTATCAGGCTCAACTAAAGTTTCATGCTCGGCAAAAATAGTTTCGTGCGGCTGATCATTCTCGATAGGTTCCGCGGTTAAGTCCGCTGCGGCTTCTATAGTGGGCCACTCATACTCGGCCCCGCTGGCGAAGACCTCGTTCCGTTGCTCATAAGCGGCGACTGCTTCTTCCCTTAGATCCTCTGAAAATTCGTTGACCTCCTCCGCCGCGAACACCGGCTCCTCTGGAATCTCCAGAGGTCCATCCTCCGCTGATCGCGACGTGGTCGCAGAGGCTGCGGCAAATTCAGTGACCGGTTCGGACCCATCCAATCCATTTTCTTGCGGAGCAAGTGTGGACACGACCTCCGGTGCTTGTTCAATCACCGGTCCGACCGACTCAAAAAACGGCTCGGCCAATGGAGCTGATTTCCTGGTTTGCTGCGGCTCAACAGGGCTCACTACTGGGCCAACCGATTCGAAAAATGGCTCTGCCAATGAAGGCGATTCCTCACGTCGCGGCTCCACGCTCGACACCACCGGGCCTACCGATTCAAAGAATGGCTCGGCCACCGGGGCTGATTCCTCCGGTTGCGGATCCAGAGGAACAGGAGGTCGCAAAGAGTTCGATTTTGCGCCTTTCAATCGGTTAAAAGCACCGCCAACTTTCGCTAACGGCAACGCACTGGGCCCGACCGGAGAATTCCACGCTTTAAGTTCGAGTGAGACCTGACGTGGGCCTCCGGCGAACCCGTTGCCTTGAACACCAATTGTTTGGACGGGCGCTGTTCTCGCGTTAAAAACCGCAGTGTCGGCGGCTGGTTCTGCCTGCGAGGAACCCGGGACTGAGAACTTGTATCCCCTGCGAAGCGCCGGCAGGATAGCAACGGCTATTAGCACCACGGCTGCCAGGAGTAGTCCGCCAACAATCCAGAGTCTGCGGCTCGATGCTCCAGCAAGGATTGAAGACGAGGCTTTGGTCGGCCCTGTCGCAGCGATTGCCTGTTCGGCAGGACTTGTTTGCGCGACAGGCTGTTGGTCAGCTTGGTTTTGGCTGCTGGCAACAGTAGAAGCGTTCGCGCTTTCAGTCGAAGCGCTTGTAGTCTCAGGAGCGGCAGGCTGTGACGCAGTCGCTGATTCGCTGCTGGTCGAAGGCGATTGCGCCACAGGCGCCTCAGGCGCCGAATTCGTCTCGGGCGCAGGTCCGCTCACACCAGTTTGGTTAGCTGTCGTTCCGGCGCTGGAAAGATCCATCCCGCCGTCGGGCGCAGTTGTCGCCGGCGCCAGGGCAAGCGTTCCCGTCTGTTTGTTTGCGGCAGCGCCTTTATCTGGGATAGGGCTCGGCTCTACTGCGGGACCACCGTCCGTCTGCGACGTGGCGACATTGCCCGTATCAAACGCGACCGCAGGAGCAGTTGTGCCTTCTGGTCTTTGTAACCAGCCGACATCATAGAAAGCATCAGCAAAAACGCCGTTGAGCGCAGGCGAGTAAATCTTATTGGCCGAGGTCGTCCAATCCTCAGCCTTTTGCGCATTATTATGCTTGTACTCCCATGCAGCCTGAGCGTAGTAGAGCGCGGGGGTATCGCCTGTGAATTGGAATTCCTCCATCATGGAGTGTGCGCGGCTCTCTTTCCCGTCCATTAAGAGCGCCATAAAAATTTTGAACTTGATCAACTCGGCCGCCTGGTTCTTTTCGCCGCCGGGTATGCGTTTATACAATGTCTCGAAACGGTCGCGTGCTTTGGCGTACTCTTTCTTTTTGAAAGGAATTTGTGCGAGATTGTATTGAGCATCGCGAAGTTTAGGATCCAATTTTGCTGCCTTTTTGAAAGCAGTCTCGGCATTGTCGAATTGCCCCTGCTGCATGAGGATTTCGCCTCGCAAATTCAGGGTCGCCGGCTGATTGGAATCCACCTTGTCCGCTTCGTCCACTAGCTTCAGCGCCGTGGCAAAATCGCGCTGCCGGAACGCCTGCTGCGATTGCTCAAATTTTGACCGGGCAAACGCCTTCGTCTTTTCGGTGCGTTCGGCTGCCGTCATTAGTGGTAGGGAAGCTCGCCGCTGGCCAGAGGGTTTTTCCATCCAACCGATTTCGTACAGTGATTCCACGAAAAGCTTGTTTAGCTGCGGGGAATAGTTCTTTTCCGCCGCGGTGATCCAATCCTTCGCTTCCGTTTCGTTCTTCTGTTGGAGCGCGACCGCTGCCTTTACGTAATCAACAGCGGGGGTATCGGGCGAAAGCTCCAGCTTGGCCAGGATGGAATCGACCATGTTGCTTTTGCCCTCCATTAGATAAGTCAGCAAGATCTTGTATTGGATCAGCTGCGAAGCCTCCTTTGCCAGGTCGGACTGTCCTGTGGAGAGCAATTGCTCGAACCGTTTTCTCGCATCTTCCCAGTCTTTTTTGAGAAACGGGATTTCCGCCATGTTAAAGCGAGCATTCCAAAATTTGGGATCAATCCGTGCCGCCTCGTTCAACGCCGTTTCGGCCTGATCATAATTGCCCTGCCGCATGAGGATGACGCCGCGCAAGTTTTTCGACGCGGCAAGATCCGGTTGGCGCGCGTCAATAGCGTCGAGTTGTTTCAGCGCTTCGGGAAATTTACCTGCGTCGAAGGCGCGGTACGCGGAGTTGTACATCTCTTCCAACTCCGCTTTGGTTGGGGCAACATTATCCGCCGCAAAGGCCGTAAACCCCAGCGCTGCGATCGCAGCGATCTTCCAGATTTTCATGAACCACCGATTCAAGCCCTGATTAGCATCCCTGACAAGTCGAAATTGTGTTCGGCGCGAAGATTTTCGGTTTCGTTCGGAAAAAAGATTTTACCGAGCACAATGGCTCCCAACCGATGCTCGCCCTTAGTCTGGGAGATCAGTTCGAGTTCCCCACAATTCGCAACCCTTCGAGAGTCAGGTGCGGATGAATCACCGCAATCTCGGGCAATTGGCTGGCAACGACACGCGCATAACCGCCAGTCGCGACGACCGCAGCTTTTTTCCGCGAAAACTGCTCCGCTTTGATTCGGGCCAGAATCTCCCGAACCAATCCGCGATAACCGAAGATGGCGCCGGACCGCATCGCCTCAACCGTCGATTTACCGACGGCACGGTGAGGCTGTTTCAGCGACAGCCTCGGGAGCAGCGCCGTCCGTTGATAAAGAAAACTTGTCATCGCTTCCAGTCCCGGTGCAATCACGCCTCCGATGTAACTGCGCCCTGCGCAAATCACATCGAACGTCACTGCTGTGCCAAAGTCGACCACGATCGCTGGTGATCCGTAGAGTTCGGCAACTGCTGCGGCGTTCGCCAGCCGATCGGCGCCAAGCGATTCCGGTTTCGGATAATCAAGCGTGACACCCAGTTTCACTTTCCAATTCAGCCAGAGCACTTGCGCTCGGTTGTGCGCGGCCTTCGAGATCGCCCGGTTTTTTGTCGGCACCACCGACGACACGACCACTTTATTCACCTGTCGCCGCCTCAAAAATTCCGCGACCACACTGCTCGAAATCTCCGACGTACGAATTCGCGCAGGTTTGAAGACTCGCGCTCTCGACGCGAACGCAAGTTTTGCATACGAATTGCTGACATCGATCAACAAATAATCAGCGCCACGGGCCACAGCTAAGATGCAGACACCCAACGCTCCGCGCCGTCAAGCAACCGTGACGCTCTCGGTAGCACGGTTAGCTTGCGACAATTGCGCCGCGCGGGTAGCCTCGCCCTGTGAGAAGATTGGTTCATCGGCCCCGTCGCCTGCGGCGTTTCCCCGCCCTGCGGAACCTGATCCGTGAAACCCATTTGACGATTCACGACTTTATTTTGCCATTGTTCGTAAGCGAAAAATTGGATGAGCGCCGGCCGGTAGCCAGTATGCCGGGAGTTTTTCAGGTGCCGGTGAAAGAGATCGTCGATGAAGCGCGCCGAGCTCAGGATCTCGGCCTCCAAGCGATCCTGCTTTTCGGAATTCCCGCGCACAAAGATGAGCAAGCAAGCGGCGCTTATGCAGAAGAAGGAGTCATTCAAGAAGCACTCCGGGCACTCAAATCAAAATGTCCGGAATTGATCGCGATCACCGACGTTTGCCTCTGCGAATACATGAGCCACGGCCATTGCGGTGTCACTCGAATGGACGGCGACCATTTTCATGTTCTGAACGACGAAAGCGTTGAAATTTTGGTCAAAACGGCGGTATCCCACGCCGCCGCAGGCGCAAATGTTGTGGCGCCGAGCGACATGATGGATGGCCGCATTGGAGCGATTCGCGAGGGACTCGATGCAAGCGGGTTCGATCAAACAGGAATCATGAGTTATGCCGCGAAATTTGCGTCGGTATTTTACGGGCCGTTTCGCGACGCAGCGGAAAGCCCGCCGCAGTTTGGGGATCGCCGTTCGTATCAGATGGATTTTGCGAACGCAAACGAAGCCCTGCGCGAAGCGGCGCTGGATGTTGAGGAAGGCGCGGACATTGTGATGGTCAAACCTGCGTTGGCGTATCTCGACGTCTTGTGGCGCGTGCGGGAACGCTTTGCAAAACCAACCGCGGTGTATCACGTCAGTGGTGAGTACGCGATGGTCAAAGCTGCGGCGGAGAAGGGAATTTTCGATGAGCGCGCCGCCGTTCTTGAGATCATGACGGCGCTTAAGCGCGCTGGCGCAGATATCATCGTCACGTATTGGGCCCGTGAACTGGCGACATGGCTACGGGAGTGACAGGCCGTCACGGCGAAACAACTCAACACGCCAGGCTCAAGCAGCTCGCATTTATTTGGGCGCAGACGCACGGGTTTTGCGCGTGCGCAATGGAAGTGACTTTGCCCCGGTGTCGATATCGCGCCGACGTGGCGGGCTATCGGTCTGTCCCGAAACAAATTGGATCAACAGCAGTGTTCGAATGCAAACAGGCGCTGTGCGATCTGCGCCGAGACAACTGTCGCAGCGACTCCGCGCGCGAGCGGCTCGAAGCAATATGTAATCGTCGCCAGGTACTCGAAGCGCGCCTCCGCACGCATTATCCAAACCTGCACAACGGTGATTCGCTTTTCCCGGAGTTTGATTCGGAGAACTTCAGCGCGATCGGCCACCGCGGCTACGCTCGGCTTTTTCGTGAATTGCGGACGCTCCAAAGTCGGCTCTACGATTGCACAAAGTTCGAGAAGCTAATTCGCTATCGGTGCGCGAACTTCTTTTTTATCGTACTACCCGAGCAATTATTCCGCGAATCGGAAGTACCAGTGGGCTGGGGCGCTCTGGTCGAATCAAACGACAAACTGACACTCGCCCGCATACCCATCTGGAATGGCGCTACAGAGGCTAATCGGCTTCACGTTTTGCACCGAATCGCCGTGGCGGGAACACGGAACCTGAATCGAGAACTCTCGTTAGGCCGGCACGAGCAAATTGTGCCCGGTCATTTCTTTGGGTTGCGGCAAGCCAAGCAGAAATAAAAGAGTCGGCGCGACATCTGCCAGAATGCCGTCTTCGCAGCGGAACTTGCCCGCGTCGTTAGCAACATAAACAAAGTGCACAAGGTAGCTGGTATGCGAGGTGTGCGGCGAGCCGTCAGCGTTGCGCATTTGCTCGCAATTGCCGTGGTCTGCGGTAACCAACGCTTTCCCGTCGAGCTGTAGAAGTTTTGGAATGATGCGGGCGCAGCATGCGTCCACGGTCTCCACCGCTTTGATCCCGGCCTCGACAACGCCGGTGTGACCGACCATGTCGGGATTGGCAAAGTTCAAAATGATTAAATCGTAGTCTGCCATG
The DNA here is from genome assembly GCA_045809725.1 of Candidatus Udaeobacter sp. Taxonomy (GTDB): domain Bacteria; phylum Verrucomicrobiota; class Verrucomicrobiia; order Chthoniobacterales; family UBA10450; genus Udaeobacter. The sequence continues at coordinate 29,545 of JBJMXF010000202.1, forward strand.
TGTGCGAGTAGTTCGTCGGTGATTTGGCGCGTGCTCATCTCCGGTTTCAGATCGTAAGTGGCGACTTTGGGCGAAGGAATGAGTTTGCGATCTTCACCAGAAAACGACTTTTCGATTCCGCCGTTAAAAAAGTAAGTCACGTGCGCGTACTTCTCCGTCTCGGCAATGCGCAATTGCCGTCGGCCCGCAGCGCTAACCACCTCCCCTAAAATGTGTTTGAGTTCTACGGGCGCAAAGATGAATGGCGAAGAATACCGAACATCATATTGCGTGAGCGAAATGAAATGAATTTGGGGCCACACTTCGCGATCGAACCCGTCGAAGTCTTTCAGCAAAAACGCTTGTGAGAGCTGGCGCGCACGGTCCGCACGAAAATTAAAAAACAAAATCGTGTCGCCGTCGCGGATACGCTGTTCGTTCGGGAAAGCGAAAACGAGCGGAGGCATGAATTCGTCTGTCTTGCCAAGAGAGTATTGTCGCTCCACAGCCACAGCGGGCGATGATTCGCACGACTCACCGCGACCGAGAACAATTGCGTCCCATGCCTTTTTTGTGCGGTCCCAGCGGCGGTCGCGATCCATCGCGTAATAGCGTCCAACCACGGTAATGATTTTAGCGCCGCTTTTTTCAAGTTCCTTTTCGCAGGTTCGTAGAAAACCTGCACCGCCAGTCGGCGACGTGTCTCGTCCATCCGTGAACGCATGCACGAAAATTTCTCTGACCCCTGCTGCATGCGCGGCGTTTGCCAGCGCGATCATGTGTGAGTAATGGCTGTGCACCCCGCCGTCGGAAACCAACCCGAGGAGATGCAACCGCTGTCCGCGCGCACCAGCAAGGGTATCCTGCAAAACGCGATTGCCTTCCAGTTCTCCATCGGCGGTGGCCTTATTAATCCGGGTGAGATCCTGATAAACTATCCTGCCAGCTCCGAGATTAAGGTGGCCAACCTCCGAGTTCCCCATCTGTCCTTCTGGTAAGCCGACGTCTTTGCCGCTGGCGCTCAATCGCGACCAGGGATAATCGCGATACAAATCATCGTGAAACGGGGTCGATGCGAGCAGCGTCGCGTTGCCGTTCTCTTCACGCTTCTCGCGACCATCGGGATTGATGCCCCACCCGTCACGAATGATAAGCATCACGGGGCCAGCCATGTTCCCGCACTTTGCTGACGAACGAGAAGGTGGACAAGCAGTTCTTTACGAAGGATAGCGCATGCCTCAGCCCTGCCATTTTCGCCGCGCAACGCAGGACGCTTACGCTACACTAAGCGAAAATGAAGTGGCGCAACCAGTTGCTGGCGTTCCTCTGTCTCCTGGCGTTCGCAGGACTGGGCGTGATTTATTTTCAACACTGGGTTATCCGAAAGCCTTTCGGCATCATCTTGTTTGTCGGAGAAGGGCTCTCGCCTGCAAGGCTGGCGCCTACTCGCACATATGCCGGCGGAGCTGGCACGCGTTTGAACGTCGACTCCATGCCGTACGCCGCGCTGGTGATGAATTACTCGAAGGATTTCGCCGCCCCCGATCAGGCGGCTGCCGCGACGGCGATCGCCACCGGTGAACGTGTAATCAATCGCGCTATCGCGGTTAACGGCGAGGGCAAACCGATCAAGAGCATCATTGAGCTGGCGCGCGAATACGGACGAGCCACAGGCCTCGTCACGGACGCAAAGCTCACCGACCCCGCAAACGCAGCGTTCTACGCGCACAGGGGAGACGCCAGCGATCCGGAGAAGATCGCGGCCGAGTTTGTGGATCGCGGAAACGTTGATGTCGCAATGGGCGGTGGCGCGGAGGAATTTATTCCAGCGGCAAAAGGCGGTGAGAGACAGGACATGCGCGATCTATTGCTGGAACTCCGTGGCAATGGATTCGACATCGTCCGGACACGCACCGATCTGGAAGCGGTCCCGGCATGGCGCCGGTCGAAAGTTTTCGGCGTTTTCAGCAACAGCGATCTCGCGTACGCAAATCAGGTGGAAGAGCGGGCCCAACAGCCCAGCCTTTCGGATATGGTGAGGAGGGCCATCCAGTTGCTGCAGTACAACGCCGGAGGCTATTTACTTGTGGTCGATGCGGGCTTGATGCGAAAGGCGGCTGAGCAAAACAATGGGGAGCGAACCCTGACGCAAACGCTCGAGCTGGACCGCGCAGTTGGCGTCGCCCGAAGTTATGGTGGGCCAAAATCTACAATCGTTGTGTGCGGTGATGCGGCCATTGGCGGGATGAGCCTGAATGGATTTCCTTTTCGGAAGGATAGTGGAATCGCTCTGTTGGGTTTCAATTCAGCTGGTCAACCATGGATCACCTGGGCGACCGGGCCACAGGGACTGAAGTCATACGGCGCGGCGAAACTTCCGGTAAATCAGGACCCGGTCGAAACCAAAGAGCCGACACAAGAACAGCCCGAGCCGGCGACGATTTACACAAAATCGGCGTTGGTCACCGTTGAAGATGTGGTTGCATTCGGTAGCGGCCCCGGAACAGATGCGCTGCAAGGTGTGGTCGAAAGCACAGCCATTTTCAAGATTTTGCGCGACGAGCTGTGACGCGTCGCCCTCGCCGCCACAGATTCTGAATCGCTGAATCGTTACTCATTAACCCGATGTAACACGCGTTGGCACTATTTCGCCGTTTCGCGGTACGGCATTCCGAGTTGATACAACCCGATCTGTTGATCGAGATCCGTCACAACGGCGTCATCGCCATGCATCCGCGCAAGTTGCATCGCAGAGCGCGCAGTTCTAATCGCGTTGCCGAATTCGCCGTTCTCCGCGTACGCGGCTGCGAGGGTGCGCAACACAACAGTGTTGGTGCCTCCCACCAGTCGATCGGCTTGTTTCGCAAGCTCAATCGCCTTCGGGCCGTTTCGGAATGACCCGTCCGGGGTTGTAGCCAGCAGCCACGCTAAATTGGTCAGGGTGGAAATCGAGCTCGGGGAAACTTCCAGTGCTTTTTCGTAATGTTGGATTGCTTCCCCAGGATTGCCTTTTTCTTCCAGAGCGATCGCCAGCGCGGTGTGACAATCTGCGTCCAAAGGCCAGAGCACCAGTGCACTCCGACAAACCTGAATAGCGCTGTCGAGTTCGCCTTTCTCCAGTAACGCGTGGCAAAGTCCGTAACGGGCAAGAAAGTGATCGGCGCGCGCCATCATTGCCTTTTGATAATGATCGATTGCGTCGTCAATTCGGCCTTTTCGAAGCAGCGCATCGCCTAACGAGACCTGAGCATCCGGATCCGTCGGTCGCATAACTACGGCCCGTTCGCAATGTTGGATAGCCTCGTCAACCTGGCCTCTCCTTAGAAGCGCCGTGCCCAGATTGTATTCGGCGTCCCATGAGTCGGGCTGCATTTGCAATGCCGACCGGTAATGAGCGATACCATCGTCGATCTTGCCTTGTTGAAGCAGGACGAGACCGAGATTCGTGTGTGCCATCCAACATTCGGGATTTCTTACCAGGGTGGTGCGCCAAAGCGTTTCAATATCCTTGTAAGTCGCGGCTTGCCGCCACGTCAATATCCCCAAGCTGGCAAGGACTAACAACCCAACGGTGACAGTTACGGCGCGGTACGTAGGAAATTTGTTGGACAAACTCACGAAGCCGGCACTTGCAAGAGCGATTGGTCCGATGCAGGCCAGATATTGATAGTGATCTGCCACGAAGGTGTAGCGAAACGTGAACAGCATGATGAACCCCAGCACCGGGACAAGCGTGGCGACGAAAAAAACGGCAGCGACTTCAACGCTTCGCCCAACGTATCGTCTGACGAAGTAGATGGCTACGCACGCCGCCACGCCCGCAAACAACCAGATGTAATCGAGTAAATCCGAAGGCGAAATGTTCCATCTCGGATAAATAAACGTGAGATCGGAAGGCCAAAAGATTTTGCTCAGGTAAAACCAAACAGCGCGGCTCGCGACGAGGATTCGCTCGATTGGACTAAGAAATGTAAACACCGCGCGGTTCGTTCCCTGGTGGTACCGTTCCCACCAAACGACGAGCAGCCCCATGCCAATGCCGAGGACGATAAACGGAACAATGTGCATCAAACGGCGCATCGTGATGGGCTTTTCCTGCAACCAAAGGACGAGGAACAATGCAGCCGGGAGTGTGCAGGCGGTTGCTTTTGCCGAGAGCGCCAGCACATAAAAAATCAGCGCCACGCAATAGAAGAGCCACTGGCGCCTGGTTCGTTCGTCAACAAACGCGATCCAGGCGAGTAGCGTCAGCAAAAAGAAAAAGCCCATCAGCACGTTCTTACGTTCGGTAATCCATGCTACTGACTCCACCTGCACCGGATGAAGCGCGAAAATTGCCGCAGCTAACCACGAGCCGGGTACTTTTAACCGCGCTAACACTGCCCAAATCAGGAGAGCGTTCCCAACATGGAGCAGAAGGTTGACCCAGTGATAACCAGTCGTGTTTAGACCCCACAACGCGTGTTCGATGCGAAATGTGCTGTAAGTAAACGGGAAATACTGCGACGGGGAATCGAGGGAAAACCAAATCCGCTGCCAACCGTTCGGGGCAGTTAACAATTCGTTGTTGATGATATAGGCGTCGTCGTCCCACAGAAATCCTCCATGCCAGGCAGGCCGATATGCAAACATCGTCACGGCCGCCAGGACGGCAGCGAAAAGCAGCGCGCGACCGCGCGGGGATAAAATACGCCTCGCGATTTCGTGCATACGCTAGACGCAGGCGATCACGCTCAAAAGCCGCTCACCCGCAATTTCGGGCGTTACCTTGAGTTGCAACGTTGCGTTTCTCATCGAAATAGGATTTTTCGTGCTGCGAAAGACCGACATCAGCGGAAAGCTCGTGCAGTTTGCATGGTGGGCGCTGGCGATAATCGTTTTTGCTCTCGTCGTTGCAATCAGGATTCGTCTCTTGGGAATTCCGCTCGAACGCGACGAGGGCGAGTATGCTTATGCTGGACAGCTCATGTTGCAAGGCATCCCTCCATACCAGCTCGCGTACAACATGAAATTTCCTGGAACGTATGCGGCGTACGCACTCATCATGTCGATGTTTGGACAAACAATTTCCGGGATTCACGTTGGTTTCCTCCTCGTCAACGCTGCGACCATAGCGCTCGTTTTCTTGCTGGGTCGCCGACTCGTAAACGAAATGGCGGGTTTGGTAGCGGCTGCAAGTTACGCGGTTCTCTCCCTCAGCCCGACGGTCCTCGGATTCGCTGCACACGCGACACATTTCGTGATGTTGCCGGTAATGGCCGGAGTGCTTCTTCTGTTGGACCAACCTAATCGCGCACCCTTCGGCCGATTGTTCGTCAGCGGGGTGCTTTTTGGCTTAGCGGGAGTCATGAAGCAGCCCGGGATTTTCTTCGTCGTTTTCGCCGTGATCTACCTCATAACGGAAGAAATTCGCAGCGGGAGAGGGCGAAAGGAATCATTTGCGCGAATTCTGGGCTTCGGAGCTGGCGTGATTCTGCCATTTGGAATGATGTATCTGCTCTTGTTTTGCGCCGGTGTTTTCAGACAGTTCTGGTTTTGGACTGTCGATTACGCGCAACAATATGGCACTTTAATTCGCCTTGGCGCCGTAGCCCCATTTTTGTTCGGACGTACGAGTGAAGTGATAGGAGCCAACTGGCCATTATGGACACTCGCGGCAGGCGGTACCGTTGCAGGTGTGTGGAATGAGCGGCTGCGAGCCGGCACGTTGTTTTGCCTCGCCTTCCTTTTCTTCTCCGCATTGGCTGTTTGCCCGGGCCTTTATTTTCGCCACCATTATTTCATCTTCGTTCTTCCGGCAGTCGCGCTGCTTACAGGGATTGGAATAAGTGCGCTGTCCGTCGCTGTTCCTAGCCGCGCAACGGCGTCTAAATTGGTATCGCTTGTTGTGATTGCAGCAGCACTGGCACTACCAATCATGCGGTACGAAGAACTGTTCTTTAAGGCATCTCCGGCCCAAGTCAGTCGAATGGTCTATGGGGACAGTCCCTTTCCGGAGTCGTTCAGAATCGCGGATTATCTGCGCGAACATACGAGTCCAGACGACAAAATTGCGGTATTAGGATCAGAGCCGGAGATTTATTTCTATTCCCGGCGACATTCTGCAACCGGTTACATCTATACCTATCCTCTAATGGAACCGCAAAAGTATGCGCGACGAATGCAGGAGGAAATGATTCGTGAGATTGAACAGTGGAATCCCAAGTACCTGGTGTCAGTGGTAATGAATGATTCCTGGTTGCAGCGGCCCGGATCGGACTCGCTAATCTTCACTTGGGCAAGTGAGTATATCGCGAAGAATTATGTTCCAGCCGGTTTCGTGAACATTAAGCCGACGGACACCGATTACTTCTTCGGCGACGTTCCGCAAACAGTGGAGACTCTGAAGGGTTACATCCTGATTTACAGACGAAACCTTTAGCTGCTTGTTAAAAACGTAGACCGCAGGTGCGCAGAACCAGCCAATCAACCGCTCCCCACAAGCGAAACATACGTTGGGTTACCGCTTGGATTTGCCTCGGTCTCGTCATCCTAACGTTGGCTGTCTTCATTCAAACGGTCCGGTTCGATTTCGTTAATTACGACGATCCGAGTTACGTCTATCAGAACACCAGGATCCTCAGCGGTATTAACGTCGTGAACGTCGCCTGGGCATTCACTCATGTTCATTCTGAAAACTGGCATCCGCTGACGACAATCACACACATGCTCGACTGCCAGCTGCACGGATTAAACGCAGGCTGGCACCATTTTACCAATGTCCTCCTGCACTCTATCGCCGTCGTCCTTCTTTTTGTGGCGCTGCAACGCATGACAGGGGCGTTGTGGCGAAGCGCATTTGTGTCTGCGGTTTTCGCCGTGCATCCGTTGCATGTGGAATCGGTCGCCTGGATCGCGGAACGCAAAGACGTTCTGAGCGCGGTTTTCTTCATGGTGACTCTGCTCGCATACTTGAATTACACGCGCGCACCATCGATTGGCCGGTACTTGACGGTGGCACTCGCGGTCGTGCTCGGGCTGATGTCCAAACCGATGCTGGTTACACTGCCGTTTGTTCTTTTACTTCTCGATTATTGGCCGCTCGGGAGATTTGAAGCTCACAGATCAAATACCGGACGTCAGGTATTACAACTCGTTCTCGAAAAGATTCCGCTGATCGCGCTTTCTACCGTTTCAAGCATCGTGACGTTTCTGGCTCAACAAGGAGCAATCGGTTGGACTGAGCAGTTGCCAGTGTCGGAACGAATAAGTAACGCCATCGTCGCCTATGTTGTTTACATCCGGCAAATGTTCTGGCCGGCAGGGCTCGCTGTTTTCTATCCGCATCCGGAAAACAGGCTGCCGATATGGGAAATCAGTTTAGCCTTGATCGTTCTTGGCGGAATCACGGCGGCAGCATTTGTCTTACGAAAGAAAGCGCCTTATCTCGTGACCGGTTGGTTCTGGTATCTCGGCATGCTTGTGCCAGTGATTGGATTGCTGCAAGTAGGATGGCAGGGACACGCAGATCGCTATACATATTTACCGCAAATCGGTCTTTATGTCGCGTTGACCTGGGCGGTAACTGATTTGACTCGCTCATGGCGTTTTCAACGCATGGCTTTTTGCGCCGCTGCGCTTTTGATAGTCGGTGCGTTAAGTTGCCGCGCGTGGCTCCAGACGTCCTACTGGCGCGATAGCGAAACTCTGTTTACCCATACGCTCGCTGTGACCAGTAACAACGATGTTGCCCTGAATAACCTCGGCATCATTTCCCTGGACAAAGGACAACTCGACGATGCCATTTCCAAGCTGCAAGCAGCTATAGAGCTGCGTCCTGAAAACGCGCCGGCTCATGACAATCTGGCGAAGGCCCTGCTGAAAAAGGGACAAGTTGCCGAAGCGATGGTTCATTATCGCAAATTCTTGGAGTTAGAACCTGCGAGCGTGGAGGCGCGTAACACTCTGGGAACAGCGTTGATTCAACAAGGGCATGTAAGAGAAGCTATCGAGCAGTGGCAGGAGGCGTTGGCAACACAACCAGAGAACGGCAACGCCGCGAGCAATCTTGCCTGGGTGTTCGCAACATGCCCCGAAGACTCAATCCGCGATGGAGCGCGTGCGATCGAACTGGGCGAGAAAGCGCTTCGCATCTCAGGCGGCAAAATTGCAATGATTTATAGAGTGCTTGCCGCTGCGTACGCAGAGAGTGGACGCTTTGCTGACGCCGTTGAAACCGCGAATCGCGGCGTTGAATTAGCAACTATCCAAGGTAGCCCTGCTTTGGCCGCCGAATTGGAAAAAAATGTTACTCTTTACCAATCCGGCACACCGCTGCGTGATTCTAGCATAAAAAATGGCAACTCGTCGCCCTAGCACGCGCGCCACGATGGAGCGGCACGTTTCGAACCGCAGAAAGCATTCGTCCGGTGTCTCTGGCTTGGGTTCGTGTGCCCGTCGCCAAAGTGCGAACTCACGGGTCACCAACTCCGTCGTCTGCCTTGGCTTGGTGGCAGTCACCTGGGTCGTATTCGGTCAAACGTTGACTCACGATTTCGTCAATTTTGATGATCACGTTTACGTCTATGAAAATCCGCTGGTCAGAAGAGGACTATCCGCTGAAGGAATAACCGGCGCATTCACGCATACTCATGCGCGGAACTGGCATCCACTGACCACGCTTTCCCATATGCTCGATTGCCAGCTGTATGGGCTAAACGCCGGCGGCCATCACCTCACCAACCTTATTCTCCATACAACCTCGGTGCTGTTGCTCTTTCTGGTGCTCAAGCAAATGACCGGTGGGCTTTGGCAAAGCGCCTTTGTGGCCGCACTCTTGGCCGTTCACCCGTTGCACGTTGAATCGGTAGCGTGGATCGCTGAGCGAAAGGATGTCCTAAGTGCGGTGTTTTTCATGCTGGCGCTGTGCGCGTATGCTCGTTATGCGCGGGCCCCCTCGAAACCTCGATACCTGCTCGTGGCGTTGCTTTTCGCTTGTGGGCTGATGTCGAAACCCATGCTTGTAACGCTGCCGTTCGTGCTGTTGCTGTTGGATTATTGGCCACTCGGTAGATTTGGAGGTCAGAAATCAGAAGTCGGAGGTCGACTGCGACGGTTGATCACGGAAAAAATTCCATTGTTCGCGCTGTCTGTTCTCTCGTGCATCGTGACGTTATTCACGCAAAGGCAAGGCCCGAATTCGATCGATCAACTGCCGTTTCTATGGAGGCTAAACAATACGTTTGTGAGCTACGTTACTTACATTTGGCAGATGTTTTGGCCCGTGCGGCTCGCGGTATTTTATCCGCACCCAAATGACCGTCTTCCACTTGTAGAAGTTGCAGTAGCAATCGCATTCCTTGCTGGCGTAAGCCTGTTAGTAATCTATTTGCGACGGACAAAGCCTTACCTTGTTACCGGCTGGTTTTGGTATCTGGCAATGTTAGTTCCGGTGCTTGGCGTCGTTCAGGTCGGTGAGCAAGCGCATGCGGATCGTTACACGTACCTGCCGCAGATCGGCCTTTACGTTATGATAGCGTGGACGGTGGGCGATCTGCTCTCGCAATCAACGCGTGTCCGTCATGCACTACTCGGTGTTGCCACTGCGATAACAATCGTAACTCTAAGCATGCGCGCTGTTGTCCAAACCTCGTATTGGAAAAACAGTGAGACGCTATGGAACCATACGCTGGCCGTTACTGGCGAAAATGATGTCGCGCATAATAACTTGGGCTTTCTCTTTTTGCGCAGAGGCGAATTAGACAAAGCTGTTTCACACTTTGAGGCAGCATTAAATATAAGATCCAGGAACACTCAATCCCATTACAGCCTTGGTGCGGCACTGATCGAAAACAACCTCGGTAACACGTTTGCCAGGAAGCAGCTGTGGGGTGAAGCAATCGACCATCTTCAGGAAGCTGTAAGACTCCGTCCTGATTACGCGGATGCATATTTCAATCTTGGAAGTGTGCTCTTTCAACAGGGCCGAATCGACGAAGCGATCGCCCAATGGCAAAAGGCCCTCGAGATTCGTCCCTTCGACGCAGAAGCTCACAGAAATGTTGCGAATGCCCTTCGCAAACAGGGAAATATCAAAGCTGCAATCGCCCAGTATGAGCAAGCGCTTTACACAAACCCGACAGACGGTGTCGCACTGAATAATTTAGCGTGGATTTTGGCGACTTCTTCCGACGCTTCAATGCGCGACGGCGGACGAGCAGTGATATTGGCGGTGAAAGCGGTGCAGGCTTCGGGGGGAAGAGATCCAACCTTCCTTCGTACGCTTGCTGGTGCGCGTGCAGAGGCTGGACAATTCGGCGAAGCCGTCGCGACCGCAGAGGCAGCAAAGGTACTAGCCAGCACTCAGGATAGGCCGGAGCTAATAAGCAGATTGGAAGAAGAAATAGCTCGTTATCGCGCTGGCATCGCGCTTCGAGAATGACCGCGACACATCTTCGAATGCGATTGTATCTCCTTTACTTGTGATAGGGCAAACCCAAGTCATAAAGGGCAAGCTCATCCTGGAGTGCGTCGGCCAAAGTCGTGTTGCCTTGGATGTTTGCGGCCTCCAGCGCATGGTGGGCAGTCTCTTTGGCCTCGGCAAACTGGCCGGCTTCGGCGTAGGCTGCAGCCAAAATCCTGAGGACGGTAGGGTGCCTGTCGCTCCGGGAGCTTGCGGAGTCGGCGCGTTCGGCCAATCGCACGGCTTCGAATCCGTTTCGCAGAGAGGAATCGGAAGACGTCGCCAACAACCATGCTAGGTTACTTAGCGCTGCTAAATTTTCGGGGGAAATTTCCAATGCCTTTGTGTACTCCTCCATTGCATCTCGAACGCGTCCCTTTGCAAGCCAAGCGCTGCCCAGGTTGGCGTGAGCGTCTGCGCTCTTGGGCTGCATTTGGAGGACGTTTTGGTATTGGATAATGGCTTCATCCGTGCGGCCCCTGCGCAAAAGAGCGCTCGCGAGATTGTATCGCGCTTCTTCCTGGTCCGGTATGACCGCGAGGCAGGCCGTGTACCGGGCGATGGCACCATCGAAATCCTCTTTGGCTATGAGCGCGTCCGCAAGGTTACATGAGGCCTCGGGGTAGTCAGGCCGGATTTCGAGCGCCTTCTGGTAATGCGCAATTGCATCATCAGCACGTCCGATCCCGAAAAGCGTAACACCGAGGTTGTTTTGTGCTTCTGCATCAGCGGGATTAATCGCAGCGGCTCTTTCGTAATGAGCAATCGCGTCGGGAAGCTGGCCTTGCTCAACCAAAAGCCGGGCCAAGTTGTAATGCGCCTCTGCGTAATCAGGCCGCAGAGCAACGGCTCGCCTGTAATGATCGATGGCCTGATCCGCTTCGGCCTGCTCGCTGAGAACGATGCCGAGATTGTAATGCGCCATCCAACAACCCGGATTCTTTTGCAAGGTTGCGGTGTATAAGTCGTTAAGATTGTGATATTCCGCGGTCTGCCGCCAAGTCAGGAAGCCGAGAGACACCAGAAGGATTCCGCAGAGGCCACTGCTCAAAAGGAATCGCCATCGCGGACGAGCCATTGTGCCGCGCGATCGGGGCACAGCGTCTGAGCGAGATACGACATCGGCCGGCATTTCACAACAACGGCCGAGAAGATTTGCGATCCCTGCTCCCATCAACGCGAGCGGGCCCATACTGGCCAGATACTGAAAATGATCGCTTACAAATGAGTAACGAAAGAAAAACACGCTGAAAAAGCCGAGCACAGGAAACAGCGAAACGACATAGTAAGCGGCGGCAAAGAATGGAGCGCGGCCCAACTGCGCACGGATGACCCAAAAGGCAATCAGGACGGCAATTGCAGCCACCAACGGCAGATATGCAATGACATTCGACGAATCAACGTCCCACCGTGGATAAATGAAGATCAGAGGATGCGGCCAGACCAGTTTGCCGAGATAGAACCAAATGGCGTTACCAGCGACAATCAAACGTTCCGGAAAGGTTTGCGCCCAGTCCGGACCGACTGCGCGCGCATGAAATTTCTGTTCCCAGATTGTCCACGCGCTCGCGACGAGCGAGATCAGAGCAAATGGCCCGAAAGCCAGCGTATCGCGCCACCGGGTTTTTCCCCGCATCCACCACACGCACAGCGCCAGCACGAATGGCAGCATCACCACGGAAGGTTTACTTAGTGTCGCCAGAAGAAATGAAAAAAGAGATAAAGCGAAGACCAATGAACGGCCGCCTCCAATCCGACGCTCGGACGATCCCGGCACCGCAACTCCTTGATTCTCCCAGCTCAAAAACAAGAGAATGGAAAGCAAATAAAAGAAGCACGACTGCGTGTTCTTCAATTCAGTAACCCACGCGATGGATTGCACCATTACCGGATGCAAAGCCCAGAGTGCGGCACCGAGCCATGCGCCGCGGACTTGCAGTAGTCGCAGCACTCGCCAGAGCAGGATCGCCGCGGCGGCGTGTAACAGAACATTGAGAGCGTGGTATGGCAGAGGGTTCAAGCCTGCAACCTTGTGCAGGCCCCAGAACGTAGTCAGAACCAGCGGATAATAGACCGCTTGCGTGGTGGTCCAGATTTCTTTGAAGCCTAGCGGGCCAACGACGCAAGGATTCTGAGTCAGATGCGATTCGTCGTCCCAAATGAACGACGCTCGAAAAACCTGAGCGTACGCGACGAAAACAAAAGCGATTAAGAGAAGCGCCCAAAACCAGTCGCGTCTCCAGAATGAGACACGGGTTTCACGAACTGGTATGACTTGATCCAAGACTTAGCTTCAACGTTACCGAATTGATGGCAATTCGTGTAATTTGGGTCAAGGAGATTGAAGACTACTCCCTTTGGCAATGCGAAGGTTCTGTTCGGCCTCTGGAAAATCGGGATGAAGGCGTAGCGCTTCTTCGAATTGTATAACCGCCTGCGAGACGTTCCCTTCACGCATCAGAACTTTTCCAAGATAATTGTGCGGTTGAGCCAGTTTCGGGTCGAGGTCGGACGCCTTCGCAAAATGCTCTCGTGCTTCCGCCAGTTCGCCTTTCTCCAACAGCAAACTGCCCAAATCAAGATGGGCGTCGACATGGGCAGGATCAAACTGCAGAGTCTGTCGATACTCTGCGATTGCTTCTTCTGGCTTTCCGTGTTTCTCCAAGAACGCGCCATGACTGTAGTGAGCTTGCGCCGATTTCGGCGCCAGACGAACAGCCGCCTCGCATTCAGCGGCGGCTTGGTCGTTGCGACCAAGTTGGTCCAAAAGATACGCATAACCAGAATGATATTCAGCGTTCTTCGGCTCGATGCGCAATGCGTGCTCAAAATGACTTTCTGCTGCATCGAATTCTCCTTTCGCTGTCAACAGAGATCCGAGGTTGACGTGCGCCTTCGCCGAGCCGGGATTTAAACGTATCACCTCAGAAAACTCTTTCGCTGCCTCATCGTCTCGCCCGGCTTGCTGTAGCTCGGTGGCGTAGTTAGCATGGGCACGCACGCTCGTCGGAAGATCCGCAACAATCGCCCCCAGACGTTCTAATTTGCCTCGGCCACTTTGGGTTTCGGCATACCAGAGTAGCCCGAGAGGAATTACAAAAATAGCGATCCATTTTATGCCGTGCAAAGCCCAGCCAGGAAGAAAACCACTCAACGAAACATCTGTTGTACCACCGGTGATCCCCAAAGATTGCCGCGTCGACTTCTCGCGAACTTTCCAAATGAATCCGTCGTAGTAGAAATGAAGGAGTGCCGATGCAGTCACGATGCCGGTAAGAATATTTTTAACGGCGTCGATGCCGACGTACGATTTGGATAAACTCAGTCCACCGTAGGCGAGCACCAAGCCTATGTACACGCCGACAAGCGCGCCACTGCGCCGGAATACAAAGCGCATGAACCCACCGATCGAGCTGTCGCTCTCGACTCGTTTCCGATTATAAATCCAGACGAGCGAAAGGTACTGCTCATAATGAAAGACCTCGAACAACGCAATGCCAACCAAAACGCTCGCTACGACGTTGTTGCAATACCACCAGAACGAGATGCTCGTAATGAGCAGCACCAGTTTCACCGGGCTGGGCCGCTTTCCACTGCTCCACATCCAAATAAAATTGGCCAGAAACAGCGTCGAAATTAGAAGTGCCAGCGCAAGCAAACTCTGTTGTCCCGTTCGAAGAGCTGCCGGAGGAATAAAAGGCGCGCCTGCGGAATAGTACGTTTCAAGCGTATCGGTCATCCGTTGCGGCGAAAGAAGAACAGCTGTTGCGAACCAAATCCCGCACAACGCGAAATCGAGGCGACGCGTTACCTGCGCAAAGGAGCCGACTTTTGCGTCGTAAATTCGGCAGAACCCGTACGTTTGCATCATTCCGTGCCAGACGCCCCAGATAAACGCCACGAGCACAATTCCCTTCAGGTTCCACACCGAAAAAGCCGCGCACACAACGACCAAAAAAATCGGCGCACAAATGAAACGCCACCGAAAACGCTCAAAAAGCGCACGATCGCCATACGCGCGAATCATTCCGGGCAAATGGTGTCCCATCGCGCCAAATGCGGCAACGAAGAGATAAATATCCTCTGCGGCCCAGACACCCTGTGCCGCGATGAACATTGGCACCAGCAACAACGGGGTGCAGACGTAAAGAACCAGGTCGCGCCAACTGTCGAGAATCCACAAGCTCGGCTTGCGGCCCGCCGCTGTCGGCGTCGGCGCAGCCGGCATCGTTTGCGCAGATGAAATCCCCGGGACGAACTGCATGCCTTTTTTAGCGGAGCCAAGTCTCCCTCAAAGCGCAGCGAAAATCAATCCCGAGATAATTTGGGAGGAACGAAACTCAAAATCACAAAGGCACGCCGTTTGTAGCAGAAGTATTCTGTCGATGCGTCGATATCCCTGCTCAGGAGACAAAACCCGGAAAGCAAAACGGCCGGGCTCGTTTTCCGAGCCCGGCCGCTGTGAAATAACGAACGTTACAGTTTTAGAATCGCTTCTTGAGTCCGACGTACCAGAACCGGCCTTTGATCGTAGCAAGGGATTCGTCATAGCCGTTCTCGAAACTACCAGCCACGAATGGTGGATCTTCATCCAGTACGTTCTGCATGCCCAACGTAACTGTCGTATTGTTAAGCCACCATTTCCAATTGCTGCAGCCATATTCGGCCGTCGCTACCGGAACGACATTCTTCTCCTTGCCGTCCTTGCCGCTCCTCACGTTTTTGCCGCCGTCCTTAGCAAAACCAGGTACTTCGGCAGGCGCAGGCGGTGGCAGGTTGAAGGTGTAGTTCAAGATCAGGTCAAGCGTGGTCCACGCGGACACCTTGCGAGCCCGTATTTCGTGACCGTTCGGCGGGTTGAGACTCGTGCCGCCAAGGGGGCCACTTCTAGGCTCATTAAGCTTCGTGGATCCTGTCAGACTGGCGTTGTCGTCTTCATACTGACCAGTCCAATGCACTACGGCACCGACATCCAATCCCTGCATCCAAGTGTCAGCCGGGCCATCGTAGAAGATACTGAAGTTAGCCCTATGCCATGGCAGGGAACTAGTTAGAGCAAATCCTGGCGGTAGGAATTCACCCGCGATGCCTACCCGCTTTACATCAGGCGCAGCCTGAAACTCAGCTCGCGAGAGCCAGGTGCCGTTCACGGTGGTGGTCAACCTACCCCAATCTCCACCGCCGAAGATGGACGAATCCAAGATGTAGATTGCCTCATAATCCAGACCTTCGAAGACCGCGCCAGAGAGGTTCTGGCTGGGATCCTGTATCAGCACGACTGGGCCCGGCTCACCACCGGGATTGTCACCAGTACCACGGACTATTATCGCCCCGGTGCCGCCTACGACTGTTGACCCGCCGTTATTCGGTGGGGGATTTTCCAATATAATCGTTTGCGCTCCCAGAGCCGTGACAATGTCGCGCATGTCAATGTGCCACCAATCCGCGCTCAGGGTCAGACCCTTGATCCATTTCGGGCTGTAAACAGCTCCGTAGGTCCACTCATACGCTACTTCCGGATGCAGATTGGGATTACCTATGATTCGCTCCTCGATCTGTGGCTCGGTCTGAGTGGAAAACGGATCAGCCACGATCGGGAAGTTTTGCGAGGAAGCAGGCGTCAATTCGGAGAGCGTCGGCGCATGGAACGCCTCTGAATAGCTGCCACGCAGTGTCAACGCGCCAATGTATTTCGGATCCAATGGTTGCCACCGGATAGATACCTTTGGCTTCTGCGCATTATACCTGCTGTGCGACGCGGGGACCGCCGGGAACAATCCGGAGGGTAGCACTGCCGAGGTGTTGTTGCTGTACCATTCCTCTCGCTCGGCAAAGTCCACCTCAAAGCTGTAGAACCCGGGGAAGTTCCATGTCGGACTTGTGATTGGCACGCGCACTTCCTCGTAGATTCCCCAAATATCCCGGTTGACCTTGAAGCTTTGGCCATCTGTTGAGCCAATGGAGTTAAACGTTTGATTCAACACATCCCGATCACGGGTGAATCGCGGCGCGTCGTACTCACCACCGATCGCAAACGACACGGGGCCGGCGGGCAGATTGAACAAGTCCCCGTTGAAGGTGGCATAGTATATGGGCAATTCATACTCACCGGAGTTATGCAGCGTCACATAAACCCTGCCTCTCGAATTGGGTGAGTTCATGCCATTGATACCCAAGAACGGGTTAAACGCCGTGCGGGGATCGGTATCCAACAGCGCCTCCCGCAACCCAGGCTGACTAACCTCGCCTACCGAAAGGTCTTGTCCCTCGTTTCGCGAATACCGGAAACCCGCTTCCCAGTTCCACGTCTTGAAGTAATCCCCAATATACCCCATCTCACCCCGCAGACCGACATCGAAGAGCTGATCAAAGTAAGTGAATTTCTCGTGCCGCGGGCCGGTGTCCTGGGTGCCGCGGAACCGAACACCGGTCGTGACCGGGAGACCGGATCCGTCAGGGAAGAAGTTTGGAATCGTCGCGTCTGCAACGGTGAACGGATTGAATGGATTGCTGATTGGCACACTGATGCCACTGGGGCTAAAGAAAGTCCCCGTCAGTCCGCTGTGGAAAGGATCAGGTGTAAACGGCACCGCTGCAAGAGATGAATCGAAATATGACCGCGCATATTTGAAATCCCCGAATACCGTCAGGTATTTGTCGCATAGATCGCGAGTAAACGAGCCGTAGTACACTTGCCGGTCTCCCGGAGGCAGCGCGGGCGTGAACGCCGCAAAGTTAAAGAAGAAATAGTCGCCGCCGCCCTTGTAGTCCGTACCGGACTGGGGGAGGCCGGGCGCATTAAAGCCATTTGGATTCAAAATACCAGGCGCGCCGGGATAGGCGTTCGGATTGATCACAAACGGGTTCTTGTAGAATGGCGAATTGGCGCGGTTTGGGGCCGAATGCGGCGGAGGGGAGTTGACGCCAAATTGTGTTGGCCCGGGAGGAGCGAAGAACATCCTCGGAAGCAGCCGACCGCTTTGCACACGCCCAGGGAAGTTGCCGCTGCGCGCGTCAAAGCCCCCGAAGGGTATAAAAAAGCCGTTCGAAGAAATATCACGATCACGACTGAAAACGCCGTTGAGGCGTTGCCAGAAATCGGCGATCACAACGATGTCCGTCTTATCGTCGCCTGTGCCGGCTTTGATCCAGGCATTCCACTCGCCCATTTCATTGGACGCTCCCATGTTTGTATTTCCATAAGTGCCCCCAATCTCCAGCCCGCGGAACTTGTGGACCAGAAAGAAGTTCACCACGCCGGAGATCGCGTCGGAACCGTACACGGCTGAGGCGCCATCCTTGAGGATGTCCACGTGATCAACCATTGAAAATGGTATCAGGTTGATGTCAGGCCCCCCGCTAAATCCAGCGCCGGCTAACGAACCGTATGCGACGCGTTTGCCATCGATCAAAACCAAAGTTTCCTTAGGCAACAGACCGCGCAGGTTAAATTGAATGGTACCGTCACCGCCGTTGCCGATGTTCAGGTTGACAGTTCCACCCGCCTGTTGCGGAATGAATTCCTGAAGGTCGGTGGCATTGCGGATACCCAATTTTTCAATGTCCTGCGGCCGGTACGTGTCGACGGGGTTCGGGCCCGTCTCTTCCGCTGTCGGAATATTTGAGCCGGTCACGACGACACGCTCGACCTCTGCCGTGGACGGCGGAGGAGCTGCAGCATCGGCAGGCACAGCCGGAGCCGGTAATTGCGCGAACGCGTTCGAAGCAAGGATTAAGGGAAATCCGACGCTCGCCATCAAAGCGAGACGAACGAATCTAAACGTTTTTAGTGCGTTTTGTGTCATTAGTTTCTCCGTTGGTTTGGTTAGGTTTCAGCACGCTTATTAAATTTCTAAGAACCTGACAAGCTTTTTTTTCACTTTTTTGAATTTTTTTTGAACGACGAAATGAGGGCATTTGTCGGTCGAACTTCCCTCTAGCGGAAGGCCCAAGGCTCTGACAAGCTTTTTTTCACCTTTTCTAAAACTTTTTTTGCGGGTTGGAACCACGAATTGCCCGCATATCAACTTCGACCGGCAGTAAGGCTTGGTTTATGCCGGCATAGAAGATGAAGTTGCCAAGATCGAAAGTCGGCTGCCATTGGTTCTCGCCTTGATGACCGGCGTTACCCGCATTTGACTTTTGGCTAGGTTGCGGGCCAAACACCAAATGGCGTCGCCCGATTCTTTCATTCGCCACAGCCGGGTCGGGGCGCGTTTTTCAGCTTTTCTGAACGTTTTTTCAGGCGCCC
>JBJMXF010000203.1:0-8902 GCA_045809725.1 Candidatus Udaeobacter sp.
GTCTCGCCGCCATCAGTGGTGACAGTAAATGTGCCGTTGCGACCCGATGCCCACACCACACGCGGATTCACCGGCCACACTGTAATCAGACCGTTGGTCGTCCCGCTGTCTTGCGGCGTTAAGGTTGGTTCATGAATCAGCGGCAGTTCTTGCGCGTACAACGTCGCGCAACTGAACCCCACTCCCAGCAAAGCTCCGAGTAATCGTTTTGACATAATGTTTCCTCCCAACGGGATTCGTCGCGGCAAAACAGATCGATTGCAAGAAACATTCTGCGTTCCAATTTCGTCCGTTTCTCAAAGCAAAAAAATACAAGATGACGCAAGCCGCACGGGTAACGAATCTCGAAACATATGGAGAGGAGGTGAGACAATGAAACAAAATGTGGGTCCTCGTGAGCAACTATTCCGGATTAGTATCGGTTCGATCGCGTTGGTCGCCGCTGCGCTTCTGCCGAAACTGCACGGCTGGCGGTGGTTGGTCGGCGCATGGGGACTGGCGAATCTCGCCAGCGGATTAACGCGGTACTGCCCGAGCAATCAACTGACGGGCATTGACAATACAAAGGGCAACGAATTCGTTCATTTCAATGAGTCGCTGAAAGGCTTCCGTGGTCGCATCGGGCAGCGGCTGAATGAGCTTCAGCACCGCATCGGCACCACGACGTGATCGGTTTAGATGCGCGATGTCGCTGCGCGACGGAGATCTCGAGCGAGAACGGTCATTTTACTAATGGCTATTGAGCAAGTTCGTCTGCCCCTTCGGGCTTGCGATCAGGAATTTCGCCATTTGGTAATCGCCACTCGCGCTGCTCGCGGAATGGCATCGCAAAGAGTTTCCCTAGCGTCAGTTCGTTTTCCTCGCGATATGCCGCCACACCAATTGTTATTGCATCCTGCGGCACATCGCGCCGCAATGTGCGATGCAGCTTGTCCCACCAGCAAAAGATGGTGCCCCAGTTGGAATTCGTTTCGCGCTGCACAATGGAATGATGAATCCCATGCATGCGCGGCGTGACCAGAATCAGGTTCGACAACCGCTCGAGCTGAATCGGCAGACGCCAGTTGGAATGATGAAAAAGTGTTGCTCCCTCAAAAGTGGCGAAGAACACGACCAGCATAATCGGGCCAATACCGAAGAGCACCACGGCTAACGAGAGAAAGCCGGTCGAAAAAATCATTTCGCCGAAGTGAAATCGTGCGGCCGTGCTCACGTCCATATCCAGATCGGTGTGATGCACGTTATGAAATCGCCAGAAGAGCGGCACCATATGCATGGCCCAGTGCCACCACCAGTAGGCGTAATCCATCAAAAGGAACGTCGCGATTACGACCGCCCACGCTGGAAGCTGAAACCAATTCAGTAGGCCGACGTGTCGCTCTCGTGCCCAGATCGCGATTGCGATCGGAATGGGCAACATCGCTAGACGCACAAGCGCGAAACCGGGAATCGACAATACAAAATTCCGTACGAGCCGGTGTAGGACAGTGAAATGTTGTTGGCGCAACGGGAATCGCCATTGAAGCCACAACAGGATGAGAAGCAGGCAAGTCAGGAGTGGATTGCCGATGTAATCCATCAAGGGAATGGCGGGCATGTCAGGACGACGGATGAGGCGATCGTAATTTAGCATTGGCAGGTTAATAGCGACACTGGCCAGCTGGAGCACAGGCATCTTGCCTGTGGGGCGACCGGGCGTCCTCGCTTGGTTGAGGATTCTTCGGCAGGCAAGATGCCCGCCGGCCCCACAGCCAGGATGGCTGTGCTCCGGCATCACGCACCGATGCGCCGGAATTCGAAAGTGGTTTCGGGCTTTACGACCTCACCGTTCATCTCAAGCAGCGGATAGACGAGGAAATTGATCGGGCCGCTTTCAGGTTCTGGGTCGACCACCAGATCGCGACCTTTCGTGAGCTCAAACCGGTTAGCGGGATTATGACCAAAATAATAATCTGCCAGCTTCGGATTCTTCCACGCTTCACTGATATCCACCGGTACCCACTGACCGTCGGCGAGAAATTCGGCCCAGCAATGATAGCCCTCGATCTTGCCCTCCTTCTTGTCGGCTGGAATGGTCGCGCCGATGGCGAAACGCGCAGGTATGTTGATGCTCCGCGATAACGCGATGAAGTACGCGTGAAAATCACTGCAGTTGCCGGTGTGAGCGTCGCACGCATAGACCGCGTCTCCGCGGCCCCAACCAGTACCTGATTTATCATACCGCATGCGGCTGATGACGTGATCGTACAACGCTTTCGCTCGCTCGAGGTCGTCAGTTTTTCCGGCGGTCGCTTTCTGGGCAAGCGTTTTAAAAGTTTCGTTTACCGGTACCAATTTTTCCGGCTGCAGATATCGCGCGGCATCTGCGTTGCCTGCCGGATATGCGGCTTTTTCCTTACGCACGACCTTGTATCGGAGCTCAATCGTCTTGCCACTGTCCTGCGGCTGCGCATTGACTACGCAGATGTCGTTGCCGTAATCCCGGTCCTGAATCTTGTCCCATTTCATCGGGATGTTGAGTTTTTCCACGCTCACGCTTTGAAAAGAATCTGTCTTCGCGAGTGGTATCCAGATGCGAGCGGCGCCGGTGATTTCCGGAAGTTTGACGCGATAAACAAACTGAAATTCATCGGCGCCTTTGACGATTCCGAGCTCACCAACGGCTTGAACGGTAAGCGCGCCAGCGAGGAATAGCGCGGGAGCAAGAACCGAGCGGATGATTGGCTTCGCCATCGTTCCTAGCTCACGGGCACTTTGTTCCACTTGCCGTTTTCTTCTTTCCAATTGTAAAGCGGTTTGCCGTCGACCTTATGCACAGCCGTTTCAGTGACTGTCATTTTGCCCGGCTGCCCGGTTAAAAAGAAGTCGATGTCGTAAGTCTTCCCATCTGTTCCCTTCATATCCACGCAGGCGAAATATTTCCCCTCGCCAAGATCCTGCAATCGATCGTCGTGAACCTTTATTAAATCGAGAGCCAGATCCTGGCCTTCGTGTTTCACGTGGAATTTTCCGTCGGTCTTGTTGGTGTCGGCGGTGATATTCTTCTTTATCCCGGCAGAAATATCAGCCGTGCTAACTTGCTTTTTGGCGCCACCTGTTTTCGGATGTTCGGGATGCTCCGGGTGTTCCTGCGAAAAGAGCGCCGGTATCGGCGTAAAGAATAATGTCATGGCTGCTGCGGTGATGATTTTTGCGATCATATGAGTTTCTGATTTATTGAATTCTATTCGCCGAAGAGACGTGTCGATCAAACATTTTATTTTGTGAAACGGTCTTCGGCGCATCGTCGCGCAACGAGAAGTTTAGCCAAAATTTTCAATGCAGGTCTCAATTATTATTCCGGTCTTTAACGAAGCAGCATCAATACGCCCGTTTCTCTCGAATCTCCGCGAGCGAACGCGTGGAGCGGACATCATTGTTGTTGATGGTGGAAGCACTGACGGCACGGACCGGCTGGCGGAAGGCCTCTGCGATCAGGTTATTCGGAGCGGCGTGCGCAGCCGAGCAAAACAAATGAATGTTGGAGCCAATTCAGCAGCCGGCGAAATTCTTTGGTTTTTGCACGCAGATGCCGAAGTGCCGTGGGAGTCTTTAAACGAGATTGCACGGATGATGCGCCATCCACACGTTTGTGGCGGTTTTTTCCGGATCCGGCTACCGGCCGCGCCGGTCATATACCGACTGACAGATGGCTTTGCGCATTACGCAGGGCTTTTGCTCAGGATGCGATGCGGCGATCACGGAATTTTCTGCCGGCGAAAGGCCTTTATTGACGCTGGAGGATTTCCAGACGTTCCGGTAATGGAAGATGTAGAATTTTTTCGGCGACTTCGTCGCTGCGGTCGCGTCGTGTATAGCAACAAACGCATTGTGGCCAGCCCGCGGCGATATGAAACAGTGGGACCGGCACGTCTCACATTTGCCTTCGGCTCGATTGCGACGCTTTATGTTTTCGGCGTTTCCCTTTCCAGGCTTGCCCGGATTCACCGCCGCATGTGTTGCAGTCCGTACGAGCAGACGATTCTGCGCACGTAGCGCGGCATAGAGCCAGTTCAACAGCCTTGGTCGTGCGCGCGATGACCATATCGGGTGCGAACCGATAGTAGAAGGGAAGGAAACATGAAAAGCGGGAGTTTAATTACTGTTTTGGTTGCAACGGCTGCACTGACGGCTTTCGGCCAGGAAGGCGTGATTCAGGACGTAAAGCACGGTGCGAAGAAAGCGGGCGAAACAATTAAAGACGGACTGGAAACAGCAGGGGCAACAGCAAAGCAGACTGCGAAAACGGTTGGTAAAAAAACAAAAGAAACTGCCGAGACAGTAGCCGAGAAAACGAAAGAAACCGGTGAAACGGTAGCTAGAAAAACAAAACAAACCGTCGATGGCGCAGACGAAAGAGCATCAGAGACTAGTCACAAGACTCATCACGAGTCCAGGAAGAGCGCGAGCAGAGCGAAAGCGCAGAACCCCCAAGAACAGACGACAGATAGCAGCTTGGAGACGCCGGCACCGAGTCCGACGCCTTGACAGTTCCAACTTGCTCAGCGTCGTCGAGTGAGTCCTATTTGGCGCGATGAGCAGTCTGCGTCTCGGAGTTAACGTCGATCACGTAGCGACATTGCGGCAGGCGCGCTATGCCACAATGCCGGAATCGAAGAATGCAGAGCCGGATTTACTGGTGGCGGCACGAATTTGCGAGCGCGCAGGAGCCGGCGGGATCGTCGCGCATCTACGAAGTGATCGGCGCCATATTCAGGACCACGACATCGAACGTCTCCGTCAGAACATAATGACGAAATTGAATCTGGAGATGGGCAACACGGAGGAGATCATCGACATCGCGCTTCGCATCAAGCCGGAGGAGGTGTGCCTGGTGCCGGAAAAACGCGAAGAAATTACGACAGAAGGCGGCTTGGACGTGCGTGCGCAGCGCAAGGAACTCGAGCCCACTGTTAGACGCCTCCAGGTTGGCGGAATTCGCGTCAGCTTGTTCATCGATCCCACGCTGGAACAGGTGGATGTTGCAGCCGAGTTGGGCGTGGAGATGGTCGAGCTGCATACCGGCAGGCTGGCAAACGCATTTACGGATAAAATCCAAAAGCAAGAACTGGAACAACTACGCGCAGCCGCGCGCGCTGCATCAGAATCCAATATGCAGGTCAATGCCGGCCACGGCATCAATTACAAAAACATCGCGCTCATCCACAACATTCCGTATTTGAGCGAACTCAATATCGGCCACGCGATCGTATCCCGTGCGATGTGGGTCGGTCTGGAAAATGCCGTCAAGGAAATGCTCGCCGCCATGGCGAATTATCCCGAATGACGTTAAGCCGATTTCTAGGGCGTCTGTGTCAGACGCTAATCCCCGGCGTTTCACAAAACAGAGCCGCGGGGACGCGAGCGACATCGACGGGCAGCTCGTTAGAGCGAGTGAGCGGGCGCGAACGAGTCAAACGCCCTACACTTTCAGTGCGATGAGCGTAATCGGTATCGGTGTTGATGTGATTGAATGCTCGCGCATCCAGCATTCTATCGAGCGTTTCGGAGAGCGGTTCCTGCATCGCGTCTTCACAGATGGTGAAATTGAATATTCGATGTCGATGAAATTCCCGGAACGCCATTTGGCTGCGCGTTTTGCGGGAAAGGAGGCGGTGGCAAAAGCGTTCGGCACCGGGATCGGCAAAGCGATGGGCTGGCGCAACATTGATATCCGCAAGAAAGAGAGCGGCGAACCGTTCCTGATTTTTTCAGGGCCGGCGGAAATCTTTGCCGCAGAACGGGGCGTTGCTTCGGCACTCATCACTCTTAGTCACACCGAAAATTACGCTGTAGCGTGCGCAGTTCTTCAGGGGGAAGAGGTGAAACGCGTTGTCCCAACGCGCTGACAGTGCAAATGCGCCTGCGGCGCCTAATAATTGCGCCTTCGCGCATCGTAGTCATCGTCTTCGGAGCAGCCGATCCACCATCAAGTTTCCGTTACGCATTCACGAACAGCATTGAAACGCAGCGCGCTTTCCGGCAAGTAAAGTGTTCATGGAAAATTTTCGACAACTCATGGAAATCGTCGGCACGGCTGTGGATGGCGTGGGCGTATTCATCGTCGCTGCCGGTGCAATCGTCGCCACGGCGCGTCTCCTGGTTCGTCGCAGGCACAACGCCGGGAATTATTATTCGTCCTATCGGCAGGACATAGGCCGCGCCATTTTGCTGGGCTTGGAGTTCCTGATTGCCGGCGACATTATTCGAACAGTCGTCGTCGCACCCACGGTTCAAAACGTGCTTGTCCTTGGATTGATTGTGCTCATACGCACATTCCTCAGTCTGTCGCTCCAACTGGAAATCGAAGGAAGATTGCCGTGGCGCCGCGAAGGAATACCCCCGGGCTAATCTGCGGACCAGGTTGGTCGTAAGTTCCTCGGGACCGCGCAATAGAACTTCCCGCGACGGCCCAGGGGACCAATACCCCCTCCTTTAACGAAATACATACAAGGAGGCTGTTATGAAAAACGTACTTCGTTCAATGTTCGGAACGCTGGTGGTGATAGGCTTTTTAGCAATTGCGCCGCCGATGTATGCCCGCGGAGGCCACGGCGGAGGTCATGGTGGACATCGCGGTCACGGTGGTGGCCACGCATTCAGAGGCCATGCCGCAGGCCATGCTAAGGCTGGACACGCTGCTTTCCGCGGTGGACGTGGTCACCATTTTGCCCGGGCCGCGCGCGGAAACGGGCGCTATGCAGCTCGCGCATACAATTGGAATGGCGGCCGTCACTGGGGAGACCATCACTGGGGAGGCCGTAACTGGGGAGGCAATTACTGGTATCCATCCTATGGATATTCTCGAGTCGGCTATTACAGCTTGGGCTACGGCTATCCGTACTACGGGAGTAGCTATTACGGTTACCGTTACGGGTATTATCCGTACTACGGAAACTGGGGATACTATCCTTACCTCTACGGATTCTGGCCGTCGGTGACCTTCAGCTTCGGGTATTAGAGTAAGTCACCAATAACATAAGCCCGTCGCAGTAATGCCCCCTGCTTGATAATGTTCAAGCGGTCCTACTTCACGCAGCACCAAGAATTGTGCCGTTCGCTAGCTATTCGAAAGTCGCCGCTCGCGTAGTACGGATTATGGAACGATTTGGAAACGAAAATTACCGTTGGTAACATGCGTATCCGCGGAAGTTACGTGCCAGACTACTTTGTAAGAGCCTGGTGTCAGCGCCGAGATTAGGGACACACAAAGTGCCGTCCGACTAGCGCGATCTGAGTGCGTGTCCTTGTTGTCCACTTGCTTCCCGTTCACATCGAAAACTTTGATGCTGCTCACGTCCGACTGAACCGTTTCGCTGAACCAAACACATACCTGAGTTGGAGCGTTATTCATTTTGCTTCCGACCTTCGGCTCCGCACGGATTAAAAATGCGTGCGCCTCCACTCGGACCACTGCTGCTATCACGCTGAGCAATCCAATTACAACAAGCTGTTTTTGCATTGTTTTCTACCTGTAACCAAATAATGGCCGGCCCAGGCACCGCGGAAACAAATCATCGAGATAGAAATGCAGTTGCGCGATGACGCCTACCGACTCCCCGGTTCGTCTGTTAATTGGTAACACGGCTTCCACACCGACCTGTACGTACTTGCTCGACCAGATCATGCCGGGATTAATGGTGCCCGCAGTCGGACCGCTCTGGCCGCGATCTAGCGGCGTCTCAAAGGAAAATTCTACGAGAGGAATAAGTCGATCAAACGGAGCACGCAGTCCCACGTCCTTTACCTGTTCCTGCAAATAGATGAGCGAGTACTCCAATGCGAAACCGTATTGCAGCACGTTTGGAGGCCGTTCAATCTCATCGTCGGTTTTCGTGCTGGCGCTGGTCGGAATAGAAACGCCAACGAAGCCGGTCAGCGCAGCGGGTCGAAGCAGCGAGAGAGTATCCGGCAAATCGCCGAAACCTTTGCCAAAGAAAAACCCGGGTGTCCACGTACTGAAACTCTCCGCCTCCACTCGTTGCTGCCCTGTGCCGCCGATTTCAATTTCTGCACCGAGTGAGAGAATTGCCTCGTGCTCGGTGCTCGTGAAGAACTGGTACTTTGCGCCAAGCTCAAGATTGCCAAAGCCACTCATTTCGTGCTCGTGCTTGGGATTCAACTCCATGAACTCTTGGCTCAACTCGACACCGAAATTCGGTGTAATGCGTTTGGCAATTTCCACTGAGATACTTGTCGCGCGTCCCTCTGCTGCTTCGATTGTCGAGACAGTGGGGAGCGACAGTTCATCCGCGACGAACGGATCATCGGTCGCGAGCGTTGCTGGAAAAAACCGCGCGCCGGCAAACCCGTGCGCAGCTGCGAGGTGGGGGAGCGCGAGCGTAACCGGCAATAATATGAAGACCGCTGCGCTCCTGGAGAAATTCATCTCATCAACTAATCAAAAAGCTTTGTTGTAATCGCGACCGTCCGAATGCTCTTAATAGATCGGCATTATGCAACAACCGTTCAGGAAGCAATCGTGGATTCGGATCATGTTGGTCGTCATTGCTCTCGCGGCAATTGCTGCCGTCGTCGCTCGCGAGATCGTCCGCAGCGCAGCGCGGCGCAAGCTGCGTGAGGCGATTCTCGCGGAGCTTCAGCCGCTCGCTTTAAAAAACTGCACGCTCACGCGCTTTGGCAGCGCCAACGATGGCGGGTACCTGATGTGCGAGAATCTGATTGAACCGCTGGATACAGGATACTCGTACGGTGTTGGCACAAACGACGACTGGGGATGCGAGGTGTCACGCCGGTATCACGTTCCGGTGCACCAATACGATTGTTTCGATCCGGCGCGGCCAACTTGTAACGGCGGCAGCTTTATTTTTCACAACGAATGCGTTGGAGATCGGACGGGCAA
>JBJMXF010000204.1:0-3730 GCA_045809725.1 Candidatus Udaeobacter sp.
AAATTGGCATTGCCGCGCCGGTCGTGCGCGGCCGGACTTACAACCCCGTATGAAATCCGCTGCTTAAGCACGTTGTGCTTTCCTGGACTGCCTGAACAATTTCGTGGCGCAGCTGTCGTTTTGAGACGCTCTTTAGCAACAAGGATGGAATTACAACACGGCTACTGGTTATCACCGGTCTATAGCAACACGATGGCCTTTAAAACACGGCCCTCGGTTCTCTGCACTGCACGACAACACGACGGGCTTCAACAACACAGCCACGGATTCTAGTGCGCTCTAAGCAGCATAACGGCGTCTGTAACACACCCATGGGATGTTACTGAGCGCCACCATAGATATTTGCTGACTTCAAAGGGCAACCCATAGGCAGCAGATTAGCAGGTATACGACTTTTTCGGATAGATCGGCGGGGCTACCGTCCGATTGTGCGTGTGCGCACGCACGATGAAACTTGCGCTATGCAACACGAACCTCCTATCGAAATGGAACCGGACGAAAAGCTACGGTGGTTGCGAAGGCTGGACGGGACGCGTCATTGGCAATTCCTCAACGACCGCCGCTTTTGCAGATGCTGCGGAAAATCGTTTACCGGCCGCGAGATTGAGATCGTCGGAGGGACACGTCCCCACGGGCCGTTGCGCGCGACGTGTCCGACACAGAATTGTTCATCCGCACCGGCTGACTGGGTTTATCTGCACGAGACGGCAGGACAGGTCACGGAATCATTTGACCTGCCGGTGGCGACCGCAATCCGGGTGGTGCGCACAAAACGAGCGGGAGCGACAAACGGTTCGCAGCCCGACGGAGCGCCTCCATCCAAAGGTTTCCTGCGACATTGGTTAGTCCAGCATTGATGCACTGACAAACGAGTCGATAGCACGGCAGCAAGCACGGATCAGATCGCATGTTCATGCCGTGAGACCTGGCTCCTTCCCGCCCATGCGCTGCAAAATTCTTTTGCTCACCACAGCGAAGAAAAGCGCCGTGGACAAGCCGCACATCAGAATGCCAGTCAATCCTTCGATCGGCCCGAACTGTCGCCATTCTTTTGGCAATACCAAATCCCCGTAACCGATCGTAAGGTAGGTAATGCCCGAAAAATAGAATGACGACTCGACGTCCGGCATACAGTTCTCCCACCAAAAAAACAACGCCCAGACGGCGATCTCAAGCACGTGAAAGACAATCAGGAACCATGCGATGCGAATGAGCAGCCATGTAATTGGCCAGAAGCGTGTATCCTCCGGCCGCACCGTGGAGCGCGACACATGGCTTAATACCATGCCGAGACCCGCTGCGTGAATTGCGACGGTCGTAGCAACGAGGCACGCGGCCATTAAGAGCTTCGCAATCATCGCAGCGCTAATTTCGTGTCGTCATTGATTGCCACTTTCTGAAAGTGTTCGATGGCGTCGGCGACCGAAGTGAAACGGTTTACTCCACCAAGTTTTTCGTCGACGCCTTGACTGCGCAAGCGATCGCGAACCGAGGAACGCGATTCGACCGCTTGGAATTGCATGCCCTGAGCGGTCAATTCATCCGCCATGCCGGCAAGAGCGTGAGCGCTTTGTAAGTCCACTCGCGGCGCGGCCGAGAGGTCGAGAACTATCAATTTTGGTGGCGTCGGTTCAGCCTGCACGCGTTTCAGAATCGATTCGCAGACATGGTCCACGTTGAAGTACACCAGACCTGATTCGGGCCGAAATATCAGGGCACCGGAAATGAGTTCGTTGTCTGGATGGCGCTCGC
This sequence comes from Candidatus Udaeobacter sp., assembly GCA_045809725.1. Classification (GTDB taxonomy): domain Bacteria; phylum Verrucomicrobiota; class Verrucomicrobiia; order Chthoniobacterales; family UBA10450; genus Udaeobacter. The sequence continues at coordinate 1,753 of JBJMXF010000204.1, forward strand.
GATCCGAGAAACGGCGAGTGCCTGGAATGCGCCCGAGAAAAGCCACATGCGGTTTCGACGCTGTTCGCAACAGTTGCACCAGCGAAATGATTGCGCCGATCATCACGCCGCGAAGCAGGCCGGAACTGAGGACACCGAGAATGGCCGCCATTGCGACGACGAATTCAGCGCGGTCCCCGCGCCAGAGTTGTTTCAACGTTGAGAGCTTGAACAAACCTGCAACGGCGACGAGCACCACAGCTGCTAATACCGGCTGGGGTAGCGCGCTTAACAGGTGCGAAAAGAAGAGGACGACGACTAAAATCATTCCTGCAGCGAGCGCGCCGGACAGCGGTGTGCGCGCACCGCCTCCTTCGTTGACGAGTGATTGTGACATGCCGCCGCTGATCGGAAATCCCCGCCCGAGTCCTGCGGCCAGGTTTGAAGCCGCCAACGCCAGAAATTCCTGATTGGCGTTAAAGCGGCCCCCGTGTTTAGCCGTGAACATCCGTCCGATGGCTGCGGTTTCCACAGCGCCTAGCATAAAGCAAGCAAATGCCAGCGGAAGCAGTTCGTTAAGATCGTGCCAGTAAATGGCAGGCAAGCCGATCGGAGGCAATCCCTGAGGGACGTTGCCGAGCAGCTTCACGCCACGCTCGCCTAACGAGAGTGCAGAAGCGGCCACGATACCACCAACGACTACAAACAACGCTACCGGTTTGTTTTTCAGGAAAACTTTTCCCAAAATAAGCACAGCCAGCGCGGTCCCTCCGACAAGGAGCGATGTGGGATTTGTTTCGTGCAGATGCTTAAAGAAATGACCGCTGTTCTCCCAAAAATCTCCATGCGCGCCGTGGAAGCCGAAGAGCTTGGGCAATTGCGTGCTGGCCAGAAAGAGCGCGACGCCGCATTTGAAGCCGGTCATCACACTTTCGGAAATGAAATTCACAATGACACCTGCTTTGACCAGCCAGGCGATGAACGCGATGAATGCGACCAGCAAGGCGGTTCCCGCGGCGAGTGCGCCAAAGCGCGTGGTATCGCCTCCTGCGATTTCACCAATGGATGCACCAACGAGCAATGAGATCGCAGAAGTGACCGTGACAACTGTGTGCCGCGAACTACAAAACAACCAGAAGACAAGTCCGCCGAACAGACAGGCGTAAAGTCCAGCCTCGGGCGGCAGATTGGCCAGAGATGCATCTCCCAAACCGGCGGGAAGCAGATATGCGGCGAGCGTGATGCCGGCGAAAATATCCGTCCGCAACCAGCTTCGCTCGTAGGCGCGCAACCAACTGAAAGCCGGAATTACGCGAGCGAGAGATGGTGCATTCATCGCGGCAAACTTCCGTCCGTCTTATGCAGTGGCCTAACGACTCCGATCTTTGCGATGGCGAACCTTGTATTCTTTGGCCCACGCTCGAGCTGCCTCCAGCGGGCCGCCATGTTCCTGACGCTCGATCCACGCTTTGAGTCCCTCTTCATTAACCGGCAGATCGAGAACACGGGGCGCGCCGAACAATTTCCCAAACGTCTCCATTACCTGCGTCGTGGTTGAGAAGACGATCTCGTCCATCGCTTCAGGTTTGCCCTGCGAAGCGTAGGCATTGAAATCGACCCAGAATCCATCGGGGCGGAGCACGAACATGCGTGTCTTGGGTAACGGAGCACGTGGCGCGACGCCGGTTTGCGTCACGAGATACGGTCCGCGCTCGCTGCCAGAACCGAGATTCAAAACCTGCGCATCGTGATAATCATTGGTAATCGTGCGCATTAACTGGCGTTCTTATCGCAATTTTGAGAAGCTTATTTCGCCAACACGCTCGTGCCTTCGAAGTCACCGCCAAGAGCGAGATATAGATTTACACGTTCGCGGAGGCGGGAAGCGCGGATTTGAGTGAGTTGGACTTTCGCTACGAGATTTTCTCCGGCAAGACGCAGGACGGTGAACATGTCGATCTGGCCCTGCTCGAGCTGTTGTCTGCTGAACGTCACCGAT
>JBJMXF010000205.1:0-6966 GCA_045809725.1 Candidatus Udaeobacter sp.
ATTTCCTTTTCTTTCGAGTACAAGCCTTCGATTCCGGTAAATTCCGCGTTCGCTGACGCGATCAAGTCATCGACGAGCTTAGGAAATGAATTAACATCACGAACTTTGATGCTGAATCGGCGTGTCACCACGTAGCCGACCAATTTTCCACGGCGGGGATACGTATCGGTTTGTTCAAAGTCCGCCTCTGATCTGATTTGTTCAGCAATGATGTCATTGTCCCCAATCTTTCTTTCCCGGAACAGACTGAAAACCTTACTGGACCTTCCCTGCACATCTGCATTTGCTTTCAGCTGGTCCGGCGCACGCGCTACCAAATCGAAGCGCGCAATGACGAGGTCGGCCGGCTTCTCATCTCCCGCCATTCCCTTCACATAGATATAAGGTTGGTTTGGCAAGCCGCACTCTGCGAGAGCAGAGATCGGCAAGATCAGACACAAGAGGAGAATTAAAGGCTTCATGAGCAAATCCTGAACGAATCGATTCCGATCAACAATCATCAAGTCAGACGCGGAATCTGTAGGGAAAGGAGTTTGCTTCAACGATCCACGAGGTACCGGCTGCTGCGCCTATTACTTCATCGTCGGACAAGCAGAGCCTCCGTCGAAGAGAATTTTCCATGAGCCATCCGACTGTCTTTTCCATGCGGAAGTAAAGGTGCCGGTCTGCGCTCCTGCTTCATCGAAAACCGGACCGCTGGAGAATCCCAGTCGCCAGCGGCGTTTGTTACAACGCGGTCGGGCTGCCATCGGAAAGGGAAACCCCTGGCATTGGCGTTTGACACAAACGCCCTACAATTTTTGAACGAAATGTTTGTCGGGCATTACAGCGTCGCTTTCGCGTGCAGAACGGAGCGAAACAAAATCCCGCTGTGGGTATTGTTCGTGGCCGTTCAGTTTCTCGATTATATCTGGGCCACACTGGTGTTGCTGGGAATTGAGAAGCTGCGCGTGATCAAAGGGTTCACGGCAGGCAGCATGCTCGATTCGTATTTTCACCCCTACTCGCACAGTTTGATTATGGCGGTGATTTGGAGCGTCATCGCGGCGCTCATTTATAAGGGAGTCTGCGGCCGGCACAGCAGGGACTACAGCAAATCTGCGCCTTTGATTATCGGCTTCGCAGTTTTCTCGCACTGGCTTCTTGATCTCGTCGCGCATCCTCGCGATCTCGCGATCTACGACAACCGATGGAAGGTCGGGTTTGGTTTGTGGAATTATCGCGACCCGGAGTTTGCGTTGGAGATCGCGTTGCTCGCGGGCTGCATCGCTCTTTACCTGACACGAAATGCCATGCCGGCAATTCGCAACGGAGCTGTGATCGCGTTCGGACTTCTTCTCGTGATCGTTCAGATCGGCGACACCTATGTGCCGCGCACGGCACTGACCGATAAGGCAACGGTGACCGGTGTTTGGATCTTCTACACGCTCTTTGTTGTTATCGCGTTCGCCGTGGAAAAGATTGGCAGTCGGCGAAAAATTAATCCGCCGTGATAATAATCATTTTCGGAGTTTCTGGTGCTGGCAAAACGACGGTCGGCAAGTTGCTGGCGCGCGATCTCCGTTGGCGGTTTATTGAAGCCGACGATTTTCATCCCGCCGCAAATATCGAAAAAATGCGCAGCGGTCATGCTTTGACTGACGACGACCGATGGCCGTGGTTGAAACAGTTGCGGCAGCAGATCGAGCGATCGCTTTCCGCCGGAGAAAATGCTGTCCTGGCTTGTTCGGCGTTAAAGCGCGTTTACCGCGATCGTCTGCGCGTCAGCGATGAAGTAAAATTTGTGTTTCTTCGCGGTGAGTATGCGCTCGTCCAAAAACAACTGCGCAGCCGGCACGGACATTTTATGAATGCGGCATTGTTGCAGAGTCAGTTCGATGACTTGGAGGAACCTGAGTCAGACGAGAATGTCCTGACAATCGAGCTGGGCCGAACGCCGGAGGAGATTGTCGAGAGAATTAAAACGAATCTGGGTTTGACCGCCAAGGGTTAGCTCGATGTTACAGATTGCGGGAGACACGTCGCGCACTCAGGTTAAGTGTGACTTTTCCGATCTGTTTAGCTGCGGCGCGTACAGGTTATCGCTCTCGACGTTGAAAATTCGGTTCTATCGTGCGCGATAATTCTCGAACGCGATCTGCGCACCCAATTGCATCAGTTGTTCTTCGGAAAATTGCTTTCGCAAACGCGCGTACAAATTGTCAGAGATGTCCGCAGGCGTATCAGTCATCGCGTCAGCGAGCTCAATGACCAAGCGTTCCGTGTCATTGAACGGCGTTCTGTCTTCGCCGGGCACAGCGCGCAATTTGTCATCGCTCAGGCCCGCTTTTCTGCCCACGGCAGAATTGACATCTATTCAGAAAGGACAACCGACGCGCGACGCGGCGCGGATTTTTCCCAGTTGAATGTAACGCAAAGAGACAAGTCGTTTACGGCCGAGCGCTGCTTCCATGGCGATGCCGCCCCAGACCATTCCGGGCAAACGCATCTGGATCTTTGCCGGCGTAAGATCTTTCCGAAACATTTTGCGCATCACGCCGTAAAACCATCGCAGATGCCACGGTGCGTCCTTCTTCTCCAAACCTGAAATTCGAGCCATGACGCATTTATAATCGTTGGCAAACATTCATTCGGCCCTGACACATGCATGGTTGCACATGGGGCATTATGCTATCCTCCAAGTAATGGACTCAGCTGCTCGGAATAAGGATATCGTGAGGGATCTTATGGCCGATGTGGATCGCACATTGTTGCGCGTAAATCTTAAATTGACGGCAGAGCAGCGACTCGAAAAATTTGCAAGTTTCATGCGGTTCATAGCTGAACTTCGTCGCGCTGGCGAAAAGACGCGGCGCAGCAACGCGAAGATCGAGTGAGCCCGAATCTTGAGAAGCTTCTGCCGACACTCGTTGGCGCCGGTGTGGAGTTCATTGTCGTCGGTGGCGTTGCAGGCATCTTGCACGGTTCGGCTCGCGCGACATATGACGTCGACCTTGTTTACTCTCGCAACGAACAAATATTCAGCGGCTGCCGAGTGTGCTTGCACCGTGGGAAAAGAAAACGGAGCTAACATCGACATCTATTACAAAGACTGGGGCAGCGGACAGCCCATCGTGTTCAGTCACGGCTGGCCGCTGTCGGCGGACGACTGGGATACACAGATGCTCTTTTCCCTCAAACACGGCTATCGCGTCATCGCCCATGACCGACGCGGCCACGGTCGGTCCACTCAGACGAGCGACGGCCATGACATGAATCATTACGCCGACGATCTTGCGGCTTTAACCGCGCATCTTGACCTGAAACATGCAGTGCACGTCGGTCATTCCACCGGCGGCGGCGAGGTGACGCATTATCTGGGACGGCATGGCGAAAAAAGAGTCGCGAAGGCTGCGCTGATCAGCGCGGTGCCGCCCCTGATGGTAAAGACCGAGAAAAATGCCGGCGGGCTTCCAAAAGAAGTGTTCGACGGAATGCAGGCGCAGCTTGCGTCCAATCGCTCGCAACTTTATCGCGACCTGCCCGAGGGACCATTCTATGGTTTCAACCGGCCGGGAGTAAAAGCCTCTGAGGCGATCATCCAGAATTGGTGGCGCCAGAGCATGATGGGCGGTGCCAAGGCGCATTACGATGGCATTGTCGCCTTCTCGCAAACTGATTTCACCGAAGACCTGAAGAAGATTACCGTGCCGGTATTCGTGATGCATGGTGACGACGATCAGATCGTTCCCTATGCCGACTCAGCCCCATTATCAGTTAAGCTGTTGAAGAACGGAACGCTCAAGACCTACAAAGGCTTTCCGCATGGCATGCCTACCACAAACGCGGAGACGGTAAACGCGGACTTGCTAGCGTTCATTCAGGCCTAACGACCATAAGTGTTCAAAATCTCGAAAGCTTTCGGGGCACAATTCAGAAAATCGTTTCTGACACAGTTGTCATAAGTTGTCATCCAAAGTCTGTGAAAAAAGGATAGTCTCAGGTCTGGTGCCTGATGTCCTCCGCTGCCGCGGCGTAAACGGCATCTTCGGCGATATTGGTGGCGTGATCGCCCACGCGTTCGAGACAGCGTGAGATTAAAATGAGGTTTAGATAGCCGCGCAATTGATCGCGGTCCTGCATCATCCGTTCGGTTAATTGCCGGTTTGCCGCGGCATTCATATCGTCGAGTTGTTTGTCGCGACTAACGACCGCCCGCGCCAGATCGACATCTTCTCGTACAAACGCATCGAGGCTGTCCTTGAACATCGATGTTGCATGTTCCTGCATTGGCACGATCAAGTTCACTTCAGCCAGGGGCGCATGGTTATTCAACTTGCGTGCAGCTTCAGCGATATTGGTAGCTTCATCGGCTACACGCTCGATGTTGGGCGAAAGTTTCATGGCGGAAACCACCTGCCGTAGATCGGACGCGACCGGCTGATAGCGAAGCAAAATTTCGACGCCGACCTTATCGACTTGCTTCTCTAATTGATCGACCTCCTCGTCGTCAGTAATGGCTTTTGTGCAAAGGCCGTCATCCCTCTGAAGCAATCCTCTGATGGCGTGATCAAGGTTGCGTTCGGTTAGCCCGGCCATTCGCAGCAGATCGTTGCGGAGATTGGTCAGCGCTTCATCGAATGTTCCAAGGATATGCTTCGGTGTGACCACTAATTATACGGCTACTAACAAAACAGAACGGCTTAGAACATTAGCTGCATACGTCCGATCACTTCGTCGAACTGATCTTCCCCAACGTCAGGATTCGCATCGCGGAAATCCGACCAGGTGTGAAAGTAATTAACCATCAATTTGAGATCGTCGCCGCGGATGTAGTAATTAAGTCCGGCAACGATTGATGAGATACCGTCGTTACCTTTTTGGCCGGGGTTTAAGTGCTGCCACTGAACGACAGCCTGCAGCTTTTTCGGGATCAGGTAATAAGCGCCCGTAACATAAAATCCGTCTGTCGTGAATTGATCGAAGCCCGGAGGCACTCCGTTTACCGTACGCGGATCAACATGTTCTTGAAGAAATTCGGCAATCAAATCAAAGGGGCCCATCCTAAGCCAGGCGTCGACGCTCCATGCAGTTCGCTCATCCGGTCCGGGTAGAACGAATGGAGAAAGAGATCCGTCGGAGTTCACCAATAGATTCAAGCTTTGTGAGATATTCGTTCCCTGATCATCGCGGCTGTTCAAAATGTCGGCGCCAAGTTTGAGGAAGGATCCTTTTCCAAAAACGTTATTCAGCAATGTGGATTCCAGTCTGCCTGCATACATGAAGTTGTTGTTGTCGTTATTGGTGATGTTCCGCCCGTTGCCGTTGAAAATGCCAGCGTAGTAGGTCAGCAGATCTGCTCGATCAGGCCAGATAGCCGCGAGCGGTTTTCCCCAGAGTTGGACACCGATTTGCCGATCTGGCGTGATCGCGCCTGTTGGCAACGTCCGTTCAATCGTGAGCAGAGTGGTATCAGGCGTCAGCTGCTCGAGGCCAAATGGGGCTTTGTATTGACCGAATTTCACCTGGGCCGCAGGGAATTGATGCCAGTTGATCCAAATGTCTGTTGCGGAAAACGCAGTGCGGTTGCCTGAGAGACCATCGCTCTGGCCAAAATCACCTTCCATTTTGAAATCGAATTGCTCGGCAAAATCTCCGGTGAGATTGATTCGTGCGCGGCGCAGACGGAAGCGATCCTTCAACGCGGTCTGGCCAAAGCGTCCTTCAAACGCGGACACATCCCCATCCTCGAAATTCATTTGTATGAATCCGCCCAGCGTCAGCTTCAATTCCGATCCGCGCTGCTGCACGTACAGTGGCAATTTTTCGGCTTGGGGAACAACTTTCTCAACATAGGTTTTTCCATCTTGAATTACGCTGGTTTTGAATTTGCCGTCCGGCACAGCGGCAGTTTCGTTTTTTAAGCTCCGAACTTCGGCCTCAAGCTGGGCATTGCGCTTTTGCAATTGCTCTACCGCGCGTTCCAGCTTCTCCAGTCGATCGGACTCGGAAGCAGCTTCCATAATGATTGGCTGAGCCGCGGTCATCAGCAGTACGAAAAAAAGAATTCGATTTTTCACAAAAGATTTCATCGAGATATGTTTCTCCTATTTGTTGAGCGTTAGCACGACAATTTGTGCTGGTTCCCATCGGACCCGGAAAATTGGTCGGATTGTTTATCTTCTCCTGAGTAACTGGATCAGTGATGGGCTCCTATTGCGCGCTCAAGGATGTACCCGATGAGGGCTGTTGCAGGCAGAGTGAAAACCCATGCCCAAACAATTCGTTCTACCACTGTCCATCGGATACCAGTGAAACGTTTTACTGCTCCGACCCCCATGATCGAAGTGGAAATCACGTGGGTAGTGGAGAGTGGAATGCCGTAGTAACTCGCGACTTGAATGATTAGCGCGGCAGTAGTTTCGGCCGCAAAGCCATGCACCGGCTGCAACTTCACCACTTGATGGCCGAGTGTGCGAATGATGCGCCAACCACCGGCCGCCGTTCCCGCCGCCATTGTCACGGCGCACAAAGCGATGACCCATGTCGGAAGTATGAACGCTGGCGTTTTCAAAAAATCGAGCCAGGGCGGCAGATGCTCGAAGCTGCCCGCCTTTGTTCCGGTAAAGAGCGCCAGAGTTATGATGCCCATTGTTTTCTGCGCATCATTTGTGCCGTGACTATGGGCCATCCAGGCTGCGCTAAAGATTTGCAGTTTTCCAAATAACGAATGAACAAAGTGCGGCGTCAGGCGATGCAGTGCGATAAGCAGGAAAAACATGAAGAGCGCGCCGAACACGAACCCGGCAATTGGCGACGCAATCATCGGCACCACGACCTTCGGCCATACACCTTCGTTCCATTTGATTACTGACCAATTGCCGCTGGCGGCAGCGAGCGCGGCGCCGCAAAGTCCGCCGATCAGTGCGTGACTTGAACTTGATGGTAAACCCAACCACCAGGCGGCAATGTTCCAGCTAAAGGCGG
>JBJMXF010000206.1:0-3583 GCA_045809725.1 Candidatus Udaeobacter sp.
TTCAATGTTTATCGTAGACAGAGGAGCATCGTTGCCCACAACCAGGTTTACGTAGGATGGGATGCCTTTTCGGGTGAGCGCCTCCTCGAGCATCAGCTTTATCATTTCATCTTTGTCAGCGGCGGTGAGATGGCCCAACCTCTCGCCATTACACTGCTCGATGGTTTTAAGTCGAATGTCAACGTTCGTCTTCTCCGCATCGCGAACGGTAACCGACGTGGTAAACGGTTTCAGCAACAGCCTGCCCTGCGTTTCCACTTGCAGTTCGTACTTGCCCTCACGCAGTGAATCAAACCGAAAGCCCCCGCTTTGATCCGTATAAGCCAAAGGTGGGGCGGGGGCCGCGGCGCCTGGGGAGGTTTGCGGCACAGCAGTAATACGCGCGGCGACTATAGTCATCGAATCTGGACCCGTGACGATACCTGAAATTGAGCCGTGTTTTTCCTGCGCTCCCACGCTTAGAACAAACGACGGCACTTTCGATGATCGCGGCGGCGCGAACAGAGTCACGCCGCCGACAATCGCGAGTAGAAATATAAATCGCACGGATTGATCTCCTCTAACAAGCCTAAGGCTTAACCATTACTATTGATGCTATTCAGGTGGGCAATCACTGCCTTCGCAGGCTGTCACAAAAACCTCGACCTCTTGACATTAGTTGCGAACGGTAATAGGTTTCCCCACCAGTTCCCCTTTCAAATCGCACAGCGAGACCGCGGCCTTGACTGGCGCTCAGCATCCCCCTGACGACGTTCATTGCTTCTTGTCGGCGTTGGCGTACGCCGCCGAGTTGTCGTACCTGGTTAATCATGGATTACCTCGGAAGGGAGCGAAATATGACAGATAGATCGAAACGCGTCGTGACGATTCTTAGTGTGATAGCTACAGTGTGCGCGATCATATATGGGGCTGAAAAAGCACTCGTAACTGCTTCGGCTATTACCGCTGCTGGACCATCGCAATTCTACGCACAGCACAACCTTGTTTCTGATGGCTTTGTACCGGCGGACCATATCAACCCCGATGTTGTTAACGCGTGGGGCTTAGTTTCTGGTCCAACAACACCCTGGTGGATCGTTGACAATGGAACCGGAAAATCTACGCTCTACAATGTTGCTACCGGCGCCTTTCCGTTAACGGTTACAGTGCCCGGCGCTGGTGGCGCGCAGGGAAATCCGACTGGCATTGTTTTTAATGGTGGCAGCGGCTTTGTCGTTAACAACGGCGCCGGCACGAGCGCCGCTCGTTTCATCTTCGCCAGTGAGGACGGCACAATCTCTGCATTCCGCGGCGTCCCTGTCGTTACCGTCGTGCCCAATGCGCAGGCCCCTGCTCATGGCGCCATCTATAAAGGTCTGGCCATTGATAGTGACAGCAACGGACAGTTCTTGTATGCGACGGATTTTCATAATGGCGTCGTTGACATCTTCGATGCCTCTTTTCATGCCGTTACAATGCCTGGGGCTTTCACAGATCCGACGCTTCCCGCCGGATTTGCGCCATTCGGTATCCAGAACATCGCTGGCACGATTTATGTGACGTATGCGCTCCAGGACGAAGACAAAGAAGATGATGTTGCCGGCCCGGGAAATGGGTTCGTCGATGCCTTTACCACATCGGGCGCGTTTATTCGTCGCGTCGCTTCGATGGGAGAACTAAACTCTCCGTGGGGGCTGGCCCTGGCGCCTGATGATTTCGGAAGGTTCAGCGGCGACTTACTGGTTGGCAACTTTGGAGACGGTCGTATCCATGCGTTTGACCCAGCGACGCTCACGCCGGATGGCGAATTCGAAGCGGTCGGATTGCTTCATTCAGCCCGCGGGAAACCGATCCAGATTGACGGCCTTTGGGCGCTTCAGTTTGGTCATGGTACGAGTTCAACCAGCGCAAACGGGCTAACAAATACGCTGTTTTTTACGGCCGGACCTGCCGAAGAAGAGCACGGCTTGTTCGGATCGTTAGTTAACGTTCCACCGCCCGGCCGACAATGATTGAGACATGATGAGCCCAACCGGCTTCGGCCTCAACCAAAGAGGCTGGTTGGGCGCCCAGACGATCATTGATGGCGCTTCGTCGGTGTAGGAGGAGATCTGTTTTATTAAAACGCCCCGAGGCGCTGGATAAACCAGAACGCTGCAACCGCTCCGATGGCATACGGTGGCAAGCGCCAAGCCCAAGCTGGTCTGGGAAGCGCGATGCGCCGCTGTGCTTCCCGCGCCAGGATTGCTATTCCTAATACTGTAGCAATGAAAAACAGTTGTCCGGCCTCGACACCGAGATTAAAAAATAATAGCGCCACTGGAATGGCTTTCTGCGGAAGCCCAACTTCGCTGAGAGCGCCCGCAAAGCCAAAGCCGTGCAGTAGTCCGAAGATGAACGAGACGACCCAGGGCCAACGTTTTGTTAACCCCGAATAACCCTGACGCGCACGAACAATCTCACTTGCAACGAACAGAATACTTAGTGCGATGCACGCCTCAACGGGACGTTGCGGCACGTGAACCCAGCCGAGGGCTGCAGCCGTGAGCGTCAAGCTGTGGGTCGCTGTGAAAGCGCTCATGGTTGCAATCACGCGCCGCCATCCTTTGACGAGCAACAACATAGCGAGAATATAGAGAAGGTGGTCAATGCCGGTGAGGATGTGTTCAACGCCGAGACGCATATATGTTCCGGCCACTTGAATGGTTCTGGGCGCGGCCTCGACTCTGAATGAGGAAGCAGCGGGAGTGAGCCTCGTAACCTGGGTCGTGCCATCCAATCGCTCGAGGCGCACCAGCACGTCGGTCATAGTCGCATTTAGCCCTGCGATTTGGATCGTACCGCCCGTTAATCCGCCCGCACACTTAACGGTCCATTCTTCAATGAAGGTGTTGTCGCCAAAGACGCCTCGATGCTTTGAAGTGTTGCTGCAGTTCTTTGGCATTTCCACATCCAGGCTGAGACGCATATTGTCGCCGCGCCCCGGAACTTTCCAGAACACGTCGTAGGTCTCAACACCGCTCTGATGTAGCTGGAGATAAGCGGGCCGTACCTCGTGTGCGCAAACAGTAGAAACCGACAGCAGCGGTCCGAAGATGATCCCGCACCGTAGTGTGCGCCAGGGATTCCTGGTCCTCATTTCGAAGGCCCTTCAGCAAACGCGAAGCGAGGGGTCTCAATCGTCACGGTGTAACGTTTTAGCAGTGCCTGATAAAACTTCTCGTTGGTTTCCGAACGCTGGGCATTCACCCAGTCGCGCTTCACTGTTTCGCGGATATCAGCCAACTCCGGCAACGATCCATCCTTGCGGTCAGTGACGATCACGACGTGCACCCCATAACCAGATTCAATTGGACCACTCCATTCCTGCACCGGTAGTTCCGCAAGCTTCGCGGCAAACTCTTCACCAAACTGCCTGGAAACTTCGCCGGCAGACAAAGCCTCAAAATCCTGTTCGAGCAAAAACGAATCACCCATCTTCGACAGATCCGTCTCCGTCCCCGTGAGTCGCAGTTGCGCCAGCAACTGATTAACGTCGCTATTCAGATTCTCACCGTGTTTTTGTGGATCTAAATAAACCTGACGGAAGGTAAATCGGCGCTGG
>JBJMXF010000207.1:0-6478 GCA_045809725.1 Candidatus Udaeobacter sp.
TGGTGAAATGAACGCTCTCACTCGAGCTGTCCCTCGCGCAGCGACATCGCGCATCTAAACCGATCACACCGTCGTGCCGATGCGATGTTGAAGCTCGTTCAGCCGCTGGCCGATGCGCCCACGGAAACCTTTTAGCGACTCATTGAAATGAACGAATTCGTTGCCTTTTGTGTTGTCAATGCCCGTCAGTTGATTGCTCGGGCAGTACCGCGTTGATCCGCTGGTAAGATTCGCCAGGCCCCATGCGCCTACCAACCACCGCCAGCCGCGCAGTTTCGGCAGAAGCGCAGCGCCGAACAGCGCGATCGAACCGATACCAATCCGGAATAGTTGCTCACGAGGACCCACATTCTGTTTCATTGTTTCACCTCCTCTCCATATATTTCGAGATTCGTTAGCCGTGTGGCTTGCCTCATTTTTATATTTTCGTTGGTTTGAGAAATTGACGGGATTGGAAAACAGAATGTTTCTTGCAATCAATCTGTTTTGCCGCGACGAATCCCGTTGGGAGGAAACACTATGTCAAAACGATTACTCGTAGCTTTGCTGGGAGCGGGATTCAGTTGCGCGACTTTGTACGCGCAAGAACTGCCGCTGATTCATCAACCAACCCTAACGCCGCAAGACAGCGGGACGACCAACGGTCTCATCGCAGTGTGGCCAGTGAATCCGCGTGTGGTCTGGGCATCCGGTCGCAACGGCACATTTACTGTCACCACTGATGGCGGGGAGACTTGGAATGCGGGCGTTGTACCTGGGGCCGAAGCTTTGCAATTTCGCGACGTGCAAGCTTTCAGCGCGCGCGTTGCGTATCTGATGTCGATTGGGAACAACCCGACTGATTTCCGTGTTTACAAGACACTCGACGGTGGCGCCACTTGGACGATCCAATTCGAGAACCAGATTCCAACTGGTTTCTATGACGGGTTCGCGTTCTGGACGCCTCGCCGCGGAATTCTGCATGGCGACTCAGTCAACGGAGTGTTCCATGATTTTCGCACGCTCGACGGAATGACATGGCAGGACATCAGCAGCAACATGCCACCGGCTTTGCCCGGTGAAGGCTCCTTTGCGTCGAGTGGAACCAACGTCACAACACAAGGTGGCCGGAATGCTTGGATCGCCACCGGCGTTGCTGAAGTGGCCAGAATCCTTGCCACTACGGACCAAGGTGACACTTGGAACGCGTACGACACTCCGTTGTTTAGCGGACCCAGCGCTGGCGCGTTCACGGTTGACTTTCGCGATCCGCACCACGGGATCGTAGGCGGCGGCGATCTGGATCCCGGCAATCCCAATGAAGCGCGCACAGCCGTTTCCAGCGATGGTGGCAGAACTTGGACTCTGACAAGCCCGCCTCCGGTAACAGGCGCGATCTTCGGACTGAGTTATGTCGGACAGACTGGTCGTGGCGGCGGCAACAATGTTGGACGAGCGGTGGTGATCACCGCAAATGACGGAGGTGCTGCCTGGACTCCAGACGAAGGCACGACCTGGTTCCCCCTCCCCGGTGTGACGGGATTCTGGGCGGTAGCTTTCGCCACGCCCAAAGCAGGATGGCTCGTGGGAACGGATGGTCGCATTTTGAAAATCAGTTTTTAGCGAGCGGACAGTTTAACTCCAAAGATCGCTACCCAGTCTGTCATCTCGAGCGAAGTCGAGAATGGAGCTGCTGGGGAAACCCGCGACATGGACAGCAAGGCCGGAGGCTGAGCGAACGGGAAGTAAGCGAATCAAATCCCGCGAAGTTCTCTGGAGTTATGCTACGGGGTCCTCGGCTCCGCTCGGAGTGACTCTTACGACATCACGCCTACTGTTGCTATGGCCGTGAACCAGTTTGCGCAAAGGCTAAGAGAACAATCAATCGCGCTTCGCCGCGGTCGCCCTGAAATTCTCCAAGTCAATGTGGGCAAGGTTTGCAATCTCACCTGCGTCCATTGCCATGTGAATGCGGGGCCAAAGCGCAGAGAAATCATGTCGCGCAATACGATTGATCGGATCATCGCTTGGCTGGCGAAAACAGACATTCCGACCGTTGACCTCACTGGCGGCGCCCCGGAAATGATTCCCGATTTTCGGTACTTCATCGACCGGGTGAAAGAGCTGGAGCCGTCACGTCACCTGATCGATCGCTGCAATCTCACCATTTTAGGCGAAGATGGGTATCACGATCTCGCCGAATTTCTCGCCGCTAAGCAAATAGAGATCATAGCGTCGATGCCCTGCTACTCAGCGGAGAATGTGAATGCGCAACGCGGCGAAGGCGTATTCGAAGGCAGCATCGCGGCGCTGCAACTTCTGAACTCGTTAGGTTATGGAATCAATTCAGTGTTGCCATTGCACCTTGTTTACAATCCAGTTGGCGACTTTTTACCAGCGCCGCAAGAGGAGCTTGAGGCCGATTACAAACGGGAACTGAAGAAGCATTTCGGCATTGTGTTCAACCAACTTTACACGATTACGAATCTCCCGATCGGCCGGTTCGCCGCTTCACTACGTCACCGCAATCGGCTTGATGATTACATGCAAGTTCTTATCGAAGCGTTCAACCCAGCGACTATCCAAGGTCTCATGTGCCGCAACACGATCAGTGTCGGGTGGCGTGGTGAAGTTTACGATTGCGATTTCAATCAGCAGCTTGGGATGCAGTGGAACAATTCCGACAGGTCGCGAATGTTTTTGTGGGACGTAAACCCTGATTCGCTCGAAGATCGCGAGATCATGACTGGCGATCACTGTTTTGGTTGCACAGCCGGCGCGGGCTCCAGTTGCGGCGGCGCGATTACGTAGTGCCATCGTGTAGGTGCTTCGCACAGCGAAGCCTCCCAGTTACTCGAGAGGAAATTCGATGCGCTCTTCTTCTTCGCGAGCTACGAGTTTATTTCGCTCAATGATGCGGGCACAGGTGTTCCACCGCAAAACCGCATCGTCATGACCGGTTGGGCTGAGAGGCTCGGCTTTTTCGAACCAATCCATTGCTTCGCGCAAAAGGTCGTAAGCCTGAAATCTGCAACCAGGCGTGTGCTGCCGCAGTTTCGCCTTGGCGCGACGTTCGGCGATGATTCCGGAATAATACGCGCGCTCATATTCCGATTTCAGCCGGCCTAACAACTCCTTCGTTTGCGTCTCGCTAACGCCATATCCTTTTTCGAAACGATCAGTAAACGCGAGTAGCAGCGTAATGACAGCGCGCTGGTTATCAGGATCGACAGCAAGGATGTCGAGGCAAATGCTCTCCGCTTCGCCGGGTTCGTTGAGCAAACGGTAACGCTCAGCCTTTTCCAGCGCAGAGGGAATGGCGTCTTTGTGGAGCTGTTTTAGTTCAGGCATGGCGGCAGCGTTGAAACGTAAAACGGTTGAAGCGTTGAACCGCATATCATCTTGCCTGTCATTCTGAGCGAAGCGAAGAATCTCAGACTATTTTCCGCGCTGCTCATGCTCGGCAACCCGGGACTCCGAGATGTTTCGCTCCGCTCAACATGACAGAAAGCCGCTTCATCGCTTTAACTCTTCATCGTTTCGACGATCCGATTTTTTCTTCAGCCGTCGCCAGAACCATCCGAGCGGATCATAAAACTGATCCACCACGCGTTCTTTCAGCGGAATGATTCCGTTGTCGGTGATTTCAATATTTTCAGGGCAAACCTTCGTGCAACATTTGGTGATGTTGCAGTAACCGATCCCGTACGCATTCCGCAATTCCTCAATGCGATCCTCGGTATCGAGCGGGTGCATCTCCAGAGCGGCGACATGAATTAAAAAGCGGGGTCCGATAAATTTGTCGTGCATCGCGTGATCGCGCAGAACGTGGCAGACGTCCTGGCACAGAAAACATTCGATGCATTTTCGAAATTCCTGCACACGATCGATGTCCTTCTGCTGCATACGCCAAGTGCCGTCCGGCGCATCCGGTGATCGCGGCTTTAACGGCTTGATCCTTTTCTTCACCTGAAAATTCCATGAAACATCTGTCACCAAATCCTTGATGACCGGGAAAGCTTTCATCGGCTCGATCGTCACCGGTTTTTCCAACGGCAATTCGCTCAGCCGCGCCATGCACATCAGCTTGGGCATCCCGTTCACTTCCGCCGAACACGAGCCGCATTTTCCTGCCTTGCAATTCCATCGGCAGGCAAGATCGCGCGCCTGGGTCGCCTGAATCTGGTGGACAGCATCAAGCACCACCATGCCTTCGGCTACTTCGGTGGAGTACTCATGAAATTCGCCGCCTTTGGCATCGCCGCGCCAGATTTTGAAAACGGCCTTCATAAAATCGATGCCTCCGGGGAGCGCATGCCTCTGGCGTGCTGGCGAACGTCTCCAGCCGTTCGCGAACTTTTCTCTCCAGCCAACATCCTACGTGCAAACAAACTCTCGGAGAAAGTTCGTTGCGGCGGAACGCCGCAACCAGCACGCGGAACGCGTGCGCTCCCCAATCCTGCAGTTCCACGCGTCAGGCTCATTTCGTCTCCTCAATAATCTGTTTCAAATAATCCGGCATTTCCGGTAACGGGTCGAGGCGCACTTGCATCGAGCCGTCGGCCGCTTTCGACACAATCGTGTTCACCTTGGAAAAATGGTCGCTTTTGCCTGGATAATCTTCGCGAAATTGTGCGCCGCGACTTTCTTTCCGCTCAATCGCTGTGCGCGTGACCGCCTCCGATACTGTGAGGAGATTCTTGAGATCGATGGTGGTATGCCAGCCGGGATTGTATTCGCGATTGCCAGTAACTGCAGCCCGGTCGGATCGCTGTTTCAAATGCTGTAACTGGCCAAGCGCGTACTCCATTTCAGATTCCGTTCGAACAATTCCGACATTGTCCTGCATCAACGTCTGTAAATCTTTTTGGATTTGGTATGGGTTCTCTCCGTCGCCCCTGTCGAATGGCGCGAGTGCTTCGCGCGCGGCCGAATCGATTTGGCCGTTGCGAATTTCACCTAACGAGTTCTGCTTCGCGAACTGCGCGGCAAATTCACCGGCGCGTTTCCCAAATACCAACAGATCGGAGAGCGAATTGCCCCCCAGTCGATTTGCCCCGTTTATACCCGCAGCGCACTCACCCGCAGCAAACAACCCAGGCAAACGCGACATTTGCGTGTCCGGATCAACGCGCACTCCACCCATGACATAATGGGTAGTCGGTCCGACTTCCATCGGTTGTTCGGTGATATCGATGTCGGCCAGTTGCTTAAACTGGTGGTACATGCTTGGGAGTTTTCGTTTAATGTGTTCGGCGGCGTTTGGAATTTTCGATTTGATCCACGAAATATCGAGAAACACGCCGCCGTGCGGGCTTCCCCTGCCCTCTTTGATTTCGCGTACGATGCAACGCGAGACGTGATCGCGGGTGAGCAATTCCGGCGGACGACGCGCGTCTTTGTGCCCCTGGCAATAGCGCCAGCCTTCCTCTTCGCTATCCGCCGTTTGGTGGCGGTAGTTTTCCGGGATCGATTCAAACATGAAACGTTTGCCGTCTCTGTTCGTCAAAATGCCGCCTTCGCCGCGCACTCCTTCAGTGACTAAAATTCCCATCACGCTCGGCGGCCAAACCATTCCGGTGGGATGAAATTGAATGAATTCCATGTCGATCAGTTCAGCGCCCGCCTCATAAGCAAGCGCGTGTCCATCTCCGGTATATTCCCAACTGTTGCTGGTGATTTTGTACGCGCGACCAATGCCACCTGTGGCCAGAACCACAGCTTTAGCACGGAAGATTTTGAAACGGCCTCTCTCGCGGTCGTACCCGAACGCGCCTACGACCCGCTCGCCGTCCTTCAGCAACGAAAGAACGGTGTGCTCCATGTGAACCTCAATTCCCTTGTGGACACCATGGTCCTGTAAGGTGCGGATCATCTCCAACCCCGTGCGATCCCCGACGTGCGCCAGTCGCGGATATTTGTGGCCGCCAAAATGTCTTTGCAGAATTCGCCCATCTGTCGTGCGATCGAAAACAGCGCCCCATGCTTCGAGCTCGCGTACTCGATCGGGTGCTTCCTTCGCGTGCAATTCAGCCATGCGCCATTGATTGACATATTGACCACCGCGCATGGTATCGGCGAAGTGCACCTTCCAATTGTCGCGTTCATCGACGTTGGCCAGCGCCGCTGCGATCCCGCCCTCGGCCATGACGGTGTGCGCCTTACCCAGAAGGGATTTGCAGACCAATCCTACGCGAACGCCTGCAGCCGAAGCTTCAATCGCAGCTCGCAATCCTGCGCCACCGGCGCCAATCACGAGAACGTCATATACCGAAGTTTCGTACTCAGGCATGGGAATCGTTGAAGGGTAAAAGAGTTAAAGTGTTGAAGCGTTCAAGAACTCGCTGTCATCCTGAGCGAAGCGAAGAATCTCAGATTATTTCCGGGCTCTCATCTGGCGCAAGCCGATAGTCAGAGATGTTTCGGTCGGCTCAACATGACAGAAAGAAACACGGTTTTCCGCTTCAACGCATGTCGCTTCATCGCTTAAACGATTCTG
>JBJMXF010000208.1:0-2865 GCA_045809725.1 Candidatus Udaeobacter sp.
AAGTCTGATTTCTCTGTGCAACAGAGAAGAGCATGTGTGACGACTTTTCGTGCAAGGCCATCCAACACCACTCTTCCAACCTTGACATTCTCCTGCCTCGGTTATTTACTTAGGCCCCCGAAAACAGTCGTTTCAAACTCACTAATTCTCAAAGGAGACTGCAAATGAAAAGATGGACCATCGCCTTTACTGCAACTGTCTTGATCCTTGGAGCAGTTCTGGCTTTTCAAAAGGCAAAAGCCGTAACCGTCGCACCGGGCAAACCTGATCTCATTGTCGATCAAAAACGGCTCCTGCAAAACTGGGTAGTGCGCGACGAAAAGTTATCAGCCACCGCCTGTAGTGTTGAAGAAGGCGGAATTACACCCGGCGAACATACGCTGATACGTTTCACAGTGTCTACGCCCAACATCGGTACTGCTGATTTAGTAGTCGGAGATCCTAATGTCCACTTTGCCAATGGTGACGGACTCTTTGAGTTCGCCAGTTGTCACCGGCACTTCCACTTCCGACATTACAGTCTTTACGAATTGATTGATCCGGCAACGGGTCACACCTGGCGCGCAGCCAAGCGCGGCTTTTGCATGATTGACATAGAAAAATTTCAGGAATTTCCCGGTCCGGCTAACAACCAGCGAAACTATCTGAGCTGTGGCGCACCAGCTACCGCGACAGAACCGGCCATCGTCGGCAATCAGGGAATCAGCGTCGGTTGGGCCGATACTTATGTTTGGCAGCTTGCTGGTCAGTTTTTCGTTTTGGATGGAGCCGATGGACAGGATCCTGTTCCTCCAGGCACGTACATCATCCGGATCACTGTTAATCCACCGTTCCTGGCAGGGCCTGGCGAGCCGTGTCCTTTCACAGATCCGGCTGGTTTTTGCCATCAACTCCCGGAGCTCAATTACTTTAACAACGTATCTGAAATCCAGATTGATATTCCCGATCATCCCGGGAAACAGGGAGTTGGTCCACTGAAGAATCAACCACAAATCACGACCGAGCCGATCGATTAGCTATCGGTTTGTGCCTGGAGCCGTTCAGTGCGAGGTCTCTACGGCCTCGGAGTTGAAAATAGTCCTTTAACTCAGAGGCCGCAGAGAAACACGAGGTCAATCCGTGTCGCTTTTTCGAAACGCAGCCTCTCCAGCGTCGGAAATCTGGACCCACTTCGGATCAGGTGAGGCATCGGCGTCATAGTTGTCGTGCCAGTTCCACCATTTGTACGGCGGCGTCTGCGGATAACCCTCTGGCGAGTCTTCCCACTCCTCCTGGCGTCCCAGCGCAGTTATGTCGAGATAATTCCAGGTGCTTCCCATCTGCTCATCGCCGCGACTGTTGATGAAGTAGGTTCGAAAAATTCTCTCGCCATCACGGATGAATGCATTCGTGCCGTGCCACTCGTCCACACCAAAGTCTTTGTCGAAGCTGTCGGTAATCGTGTACCAGGGCATCCGCCACCCCATCCTTGCCTTCACGCGCTCGATGTCAGGCTGCGGCGCACGTGAAGCAAACGCGAGCGTCGTATCGCGGGCGTTCAGATGGGCCAGGTGTGCAACCTGGTCGGCCACAAACGAACAACCCCGGCAAGCATGCTCAGGCCAGCCAAATACACCAGGCTCGAAGAACGCGCGGTAGATGATTAACTGACGCCTGCCTTCGAATAGATCGAGCAGGCTGACTTTGCCACTCGGCCCTTCGAACTCGTATTTCTTCGGCGCCGCCAGCCACGGCATTCGCCGGCGCTCGGCCGCGAGCGCATCACGATCGCGGGTCAATGCCTTCTCCTTCACAAGAAGCTGCTGACGCGCAGCCTCCCACTCTTCCGCCGATACAATTGGTGGCGTTTTCATAACGACACTTTTCTCGTTGTTCTGCTTCACGTTTTTCTCCTTGCTCGGTACTGTTGACTCGCTCATTGTTTACTCTTCTTCGTATCTGGTTGCGGTGTGCGTGGCTCGCGACGATGGCGCCGCAAAGCCCGAACCTTGACCGCCACGAAACCGAGCACGCCGGCGCTTGAAGTGGCGCCTGCCACAACCAGCACTGCGTTTGTCATGCATATAGGACACATGGTTATCGACTCCCTTCTTGGTTTCTCACTGTAGTGACGGTTGACGCGAGCTGATTTCTACACGTGGACGGCCTCTAAGTTGTTTAGCCTGCGAAGCAGGCGTAAGCATAAAGCCTGGGGCGCAAGCCCCAGGGGTAACGTGTTAATAAATAGTCAGAGCCCGCGACAGAAAGACCCTGGGGCTTACGCCCCAGGCTTTATGCTTACGCCTGCTATCGCAGGCTAAGAAACATCATTCGATTCCTACTTTTCAGGTAAAGTACAATCGCCTAACGAGGCGTCAAACGATTGCGATGTTCGGTCAGGAAGGTACGGACGGCGGGGTCTTCGCTGAGTCCAATCGCGCGGTCGTACGCCTCAGCAGCAGCCTGCGCATGGCCGAGTTGTCGCAGGGTGTGCGCGCGAACGGCCCAATACGGTTGGTAGGAAATCACGGCCTGCGAGTCGATCTGATCAAGGAGTGTCAGCCCTGCATCGGGCCCGCGAACTTCGGCGTGGGCCGCCGCGCGCCCCACCGCACCTCCGATAGAAGGCGCGAGCTGCATAAGCTGATCGTAGAATGCAGCAATGGCAGCAGAGTCAATACGCCCTGTGTGAGCACGTTCAGCGTGGACTGATTGGATGGCTGCTTCGATCTGATATCGTCCTGGCCGACGCATTTGGAAGGCTGTCGTGAGTTCACCTTCCGCTTCTTCGATTAAAGGCATGGTCCAGTCTTTTGGATTCTGCTCCGAGAGCGGCACGAACTTGCCGGCGGCACTGCGACGCGCGGGACGTCGCGCCTCGCAATA
>JBJMXF010000209.1:0-4910 GCA_045809725.1 Candidatus Udaeobacter sp.
AGATGGCGTTTCAAGCCCGGGGGCGTAACTCAGGTCGAAGTGCCGATCACGTACACGCTTATGGGCGTTTCGTATTAGCGTTGAATGTTGGTGGATGTGTTATCCTCTGCGCTCGTCGGAAGGACATCAGATCCGGTGCGAAGCGGCAGAACAGCCAAACTGGAGAAATTCGAAGACGTTGTACATCGATTCGAGATTCCGCTTCTTCAATACGCTCAACGCATAACTGGTGACAGGGAACAAGCGAGAGACGATGTTCAGGAGACATTCGTCAAGTTTCAGCGTAACGGCGCGCTACGGCGCGAGGAGGAGCCGGCAACCTGGCTGTTTACGGTTTGCCGAAATGCGGCGCTTAATGTGTGCCGAAAAGAGAAGCGCATGATGTACGTCGACGAGGAAGTGATTGAAGCGCGCGAAAGCGAGCAACCCATGCCTTTTGACCAGCTCGAACAAAAGGAAGCGACCGGGTTCCTTTTGCGAATTGTTGGCACTCTGCCGCCGCGGCAGCAGGAAGTGATTCAACTTAAATTCCAAAACGATCTCAGTTACCAACAGATCGCGGAGATCATGCAGACTACCGCCAATAATGTGGGAGTACTGCTTCACACAGCGCTAAAGACGTTGCGAGAGCGTTACGCTCAGGTCGCCGGAGATTTTATCCCATTTAAACCAAAAACAAATGAGTAAGAATGAATGTTGATGACCCGAAGCTGACAGCATACGCACTGGACGAATTGGACGAGCCAGAACGATCAGCAATTGCTCGTGCAATTGCGGATTCTCCAGAAGTGCAGCGATTCGTCGCCGAAACACAAGATCTCGCACGCGATTTGCGATTTGAGTACCGGCTCGAGTTGCAGCGAGGCTTCGTTGCGCCGGGAAAACTCACGGGTATTCAGGGCGATGCTTTTTGGTCAAAAGCCGGGCCGCTCGCGATTGCAGCGCTCATCGCAGTGTTAGCTGTAGTTGGCGCAGTTATTTTCAGCAGTAACGAGTCGCGTACCTCTCAGTTATCGAGGTCTGATTTGGCGCCGCACTTAGCTGGGAACCACACGCAACCGAATCAATTTGCTCCAGTCCAGGCAGAGGACGCTACGCGGCCGAGCCAAAATGAACAGCTCGAAGCTGACGCTGGCCCATACGCTTTTACTGGCGAACGACCGTTTGTGTCAGTGACGAGCAGGCCGCGATCTAGTGTACCGCTCGTGGTGAATTCGCCTTCGTACCTCGACGTACGGCGTTCGATCGATGCCGGTCTGCTTCCGCCGCGAGAGTCAGTGCGCATTGAAGGAATGATCAACCATTTTCCGTACGAATATCCGCAGCCGAGCACAGGCGAACCATTTTCGCTGAACCTCGATCTTGTGACTTGTCCCTGGGATCCAACACATCAGCTGGTCCGGATCGGACTGAAGGGGCGCCCGGACATTGCTGTTCGCGCCGATAGCAGAATCGAAATCGAATTTAATCCGCGACGAGTGACATCATATCGATTGATTGGGTATGACAGGCAAAAAACCGAGATACAGAGTTCGAACGAAGACAACGTCAGTTCGTATTCATTGGCCGCCGACCACACGTTGACAACTTTGTATGAGATCGTTCCTGTAAAGCATGTGCGCAGCATGGCGCGCACGCAGATGCCGAGTGTCCCAGCTGACGCATCAGAACCGCTATTGACGGCGAAATTGCAACTCAACACACGAAGCACTGGTGCTGCGACCGGAGTTATTGAGCGTACCGTAAGCAATACAGGATTTGAGTTCGCGGCGGCTCCCAGTGACGTGATATTCGCAGCAGCCGTCGCCGAATTCGGAATGATCTTGCGCGATTCGGAATACAAGGGAAACGCATCGCTCCAACAAGTGCTCGAATGGGCGCAGCGAGGAAAAGGCGCGGATACAAATGGCTACCGCGCGGATTTCATCGAGCTCGTGCGCAAGGCACAGGCGCTTAGAAGGAGTTAAATATTTTCAGCTGTTTCTGTCGTGGCGATGGGTTTCGTTCGCATTGCAAGGAAGGCGCCGACAAGCAGAATCCCGGCGCTCCAAAGCTGCGCGTGCGTGAGTCGTTCGCCATACAGCCAGGCGGAGAGCGCCATGGCGATCGCCGGGCAAAGAAGTTGCAGGCTTTGAGACAGAGCAACACCGATTTCGCAAATCGCCACGTAATACAAAACGTGGGCGAGCGTAATACAGGTTACTGCCGAGACGATCAAAACCAGATTCGCGTGCAAGCCAGCCTGAAACGGAGTTCCAATTTTGCCAAACGCGAGGGTGAGCGGAAACAATAAGGCTGAAGTAATGAAACTGACGAGACCGAAGCTGCGGATCGATCCAAGCTCTGCCGACGGGCGTTTGATCAGAACCCCGTAAAGTGCCCAGCAGAACGTGGCCGTAAAGGCAATGAACAGTCCCGGCAGCGCGACGTGCCGGTCATGGGAGTTCGCATTCGCCTGAAACCAGATCACGCCGAATGCCCCGATCAATCCGAGCAAAGTGCCGACTTGGAATTGCCATTGCCGAATAATGACGCGTTCCTCCGGAAAAAATGCCAGCGCCAGAAGAGCGGTGAAAATGACTGAAGCCCGAGTAAAAATCGTGTAGACGCCCGGCCCAATATAGAAGAGCGCCATGACTTGAGTGACTTGATGGACCACGTTTGGTAAGCACGGCAGCAAACAGAGTTTCACCGCGCGCATATCGAGCCGTGGGCCGCCGCGGCGAATTTGATAAAATAGCAACGGCGTAATTGCGATGCATGCGACCGAGTAGCGGTAGAAATTTTGTGCCCACGGGTCGTAAAACCGGTTCAGGTAAAACATGAAAAGCGATGGTACCGACCAGATGAACACCGTGGCAAAAACCGCGGAGTACCCCTTCGAGAGATTGGCACTCGGGCGCGATGGAGCGTTGGTAGGCGTTTGCCACGTTTTATAATTCATATCCAGCATGTCGCATGCTCAATGGAAGTAACAGGCGTTCCGTTTGTAACTGGATTCTGCGTGCTGCCGCAGAAGGCGCTGATCCGCTGAGACACCGGACACTACAGCGTCTCCCATGCGCGCAGCGAAAATGTTTGGGACGGGCTCTTGCATAAATTTTCTCGCCTGTGACCGGTAAATCGCGCAAAAGGTAAGTAAGAAGGAGAAACACACATGTTGAACAAGCAATCACTTACTGTCGCCATCGTTTCGGTTCTTTCTTGTGCGGCTGTTCAGGTCGACGGAGCGAAACCGGCCAAGGGCGGCGGCGGCGGAAATCATATTCAACGCGGCATCCAGCTTGCCCAGGAAAAACATTATGACGCCGCAGCTGAAGAATTCGGCAAGGCGATCAATGACAATCCGAAAGATGCCCGCGCATACGCAAATCGCGGCACGGCCTATCGTCAGGGAGCACGAACTGCCGTCGCGGCGGGAGATTCCGAGGGAGCATCGACTCGATATCAAGCCGCCCTCGCGGATTTTGCAAAATACATCGAGCTCGCGCCGAAAGATGCCTCCGGTTACACCGAACACGGTCAAACACTGTCTGAACTCAAACAGTACGATGCCGCCCTCGCGGATTTTAATAAGGCGCTGGAAATAAAACCGGACGACATCAATACAATTAAGTTTCGCGGCTTTGCTCAGATCGGGCTCAATCAATGGGACAAAGCGGTCGCCGATTTTTCGGCTGTGATTCAAAAGAAGCCGGACGATCTGCAAAGTTATGATCGGCGCGCGTTAGCGTATAGAAGCATGAAGAACTACGATGCCGCTATCGCTGATTACACATTTTTGATCACGAAAAACCCGAACGACATGGAAGCGACAACCAAGCGCGGATACACTTACAGCCTGGCCCAACAGTACGAAAACGCGATCGCGGATTATCAAGCCGAACTGAAGGTCAACCCGCAGGACAACGACACCTTTCAGCGGATGCAATATGCCCAGTCGATGCTGGCGGCGAAGAACGCCACTCCGTCGCCCACGCCGCCTATCCCGAGCCCAACGCCTGAAGAGGCAAAGGGGCTGATGGATAAAATCAGTCCGCTGTATATCGGAATTGGTGTCGTTGCCCTGCTCATAATTGCCGTGCTTGTACGCCTGCTTACGCGAGGAAAAGCGGAACCTAGCAGCCACCGAATTCGCTAACGCAAGCAGCCCAAAATTTCTTTGACACTACGATGCACACTGTTAGTTTGCGGACGCTTTTCGCCGGACGAGCCGATCCCATGGTCGTTCAAATGCAGATTTGATACGACTCTGGGATTTTTGACTCTCTGGTGGATGCACGGCCGGTTCGCCGCCCGGGTTCCCAAGGGAGGCGCTGGGTTGGTGACGAGCGCCCATGTAGCTCAGTTGGCAGAGCACGTCCTTGGTAAGGACGAGGTCACCGGTTCAATCCCGGTCATGGGCTCAATGAGCTTGCGACCGGCAAGAAAAAACAAAACTAAAGAGGTAAAAAGAAAACGATATGGCTAAGGAAGCTTTTAAACGCGACAAGCCGCACGTAAACGTCGGCACGATCGGTCACGTGGACCACGGTAAAACCACGCTCACGGCAGCAATCACGAAAGTGCTCGCTAAAAAGGGCATGGCCGAAGTGCGCGAATACGATTCGATCGATAATGCGCCAGAAGAAAAAGAGCGCGGGATCACCATCAACACGGCGCACGTGGAATACTCCAGCGACAAACGTCACTATGCACACGTCGATTGCCCGGGTCATGCTGACTACGTGAAGAACATGATCACTGGCGCGGCTCAGATGGACGGCGCCATTCTCGTTGTCTCCGCTGCTGACGGGCCGATGCCTCAGACGCGCGAGCACATCCTGTTGGCGCGACAGGTGGGCGTGCCTTCCATCGTCGTTTTCCTCAATAAGGTCGACATGGTGGATGATGCCGAGCTTCTCGATCTC
>JBJMXF010000210.1:0-2737 GCA_045809725.1 Candidatus Udaeobacter sp.
CGTCGTGCGACGTCATCCCTTCGGCTTTATCCACGAGCAGGACCCCGTCAGGAGATGCAGGCGCGCTTAACGGCTTCACGAGTTTCCTCCAGAACTTTTTCTTCGATTTCCGCCAACGTTCCGCGCACCCGCGCGCCGGCAGCGAGTGTGTGACCGCCGCCGCCAAATTTTTGGCAAACCGCGCATACATCCACGCGTTCATCTTTGGAACGCATACTGACGCGCACCTTTTCGTCAGAAAGTTCTTCGAAAAACGCAGCGACGATGACGCCGTGAACTGCGCGGAGATGATCGATTAACCCTTCGTTATCTTCAGGAATCACACCAAGTTCTGCCGCATTCTTTAAACTGAGGCCAAACGTTGCGATTCGGCCGCATTCGCTAAAGCGCATCGTTCGTAACAGCTCGCGCAAAAGTTCGAGCCGGCGTCGGGGGTAGTTCTCGTACAGTTGCTGGCTGATTTTCCCGACATCGAGATTGCCCTCGCGCACCAACGTGGCAGCAATTTCAAACGTGCGCGCGCTGGTTTTCGGATATTGAAACGATCCGGTATCCGTTGAGATGGCAGCGAAAAGATTTTCCGCAATGTCGTCGTCGAACGGCAGGCCCTGGCTCTTGATCAGTCTGAAAATGATTTCTCCCGTTGCCGGCGCGCTTTCATCGATGATCACCAAATCCCCGTACCTTGGGTTACTGACATGATGATCGATGTTGATCCAGATTTTCGCGGACGCGACGGCGGCGAGCGTGGTGCCCAACCGGCTCTGAATTGCGGTGTCGAGCGCGATGGCAACATCCACGTGCTCTGCTGTCGTCGGTGGTTTCGTCAGCAATTCAGCGCGCGGAAGGAACGAATATTTCTCGAGCATTCCGTCCTGGTTCCAGATGCGTACGCTTTTGCCAAGCTTCTGAAGCGAGAGGCCGAGGGCGAGCTGGCTGCCAAGCGCATCGCCATCGGGGCGAACATGACTGAGCACAATGAACTGCTGATGTTCGCGAAGGACGCGGCCAATCTCTTCGAACGTTGTGTTACTCACTCGTCTTGGCCGTCGGGTTTGCCGAGGTCGTCCAAAATTTCAAGCACCCGCGCACCGCGCTTGATGGAGTCGTCGAGATGAAAAATGAGATGTGGCGTGTATTTCAACACGACGTGCCTGGACAGTTCCGCCTGCAATGCTACCCGATTCGCCTCCAGTTTATCGATTACACTCTTGCCATTGTCGGCGCCGAGCGTGCTGACGAAAACATGCGCGCTCTTAAGATCAGGGGTGACATCGACAGCATTGATGCTGACCAGAGGCCCTTGGAAATTAATTTCCCGCGTGATGATGGCGCTTAGCTCGCGTTTCACCACTTCGTTTACGCGTAGTTGCCGATGTTTCATGATTTTTTGTCATCCTGAAGGGATGAAGCGGAGTCGAAGGATTCCGTGAAATCACAGTTCGGTTTACGACGGGATTTTTCGACGTCGCTGGGAATGACCAGCGTCACAATTTCTGAGCGATCTGCTCGAGTTGATAACACTCGATCACGTCGCCCACCTGATATTCGCTAAAGTCACCCAGCTTGATTCCGCATTCCAAACCGGAGCGGACTTCTTTCACGTCGTCCTGGAAACGGCGCAGTGTCGAAACCCCTCCGTCGTAGACCGGTTGCCGCCTTCGCAGAATGCGAGCTCGCGCGACGCGAGCAATTCGGCCATCGGTCACGAGGCAACCAGCGACAATGCCTCTGCTCAACTGGAAAACCTGTTTTACCTCCGCGTGTCCAATGACCGTTTCGCGCAATTCGGGATCGAGCAGACCCGCCATGGCGTCTTTCATTTGGTCGAGCAGTTCATAAATGATGCTGTAAAGCTTGACCTGCACGCCTTCGCGTTTTGCGGCGGGCACCGCCATGCTCTCAACCTTCACATTAAAGCCAACTACCACCGCGTCGGATGCACTCGCCAACAGAATATCAGATTCCGAAATTGGTCCGACCGCCGCGTGAATCATATCCAGATCGACTTTTTTGGTTTCGATCTGTTTCAACGCGTTGACGATTGCTTCGACGGAACCCTGCGTGTCGGCTTTCAAAACGAGCCGCAGCACTTTTCTGCCTCCGGCGGTTTCGAGCAAGGTCTCGAGCGTAGCTCGTTGCGGAACGTAAAGCTTATTCGTGCGCTTCGTCTCAAGTCGCTCGTCACTCAGTTGCTTCGTGGCACGTTCGGATTCCATCACCAGGAATTCGTCGCCGGCATTTGGCAGCCCGATGAACCCAAGAACCTTCACGGGTGTTGAAGGCCCGACTTGCTTGACCGGTTTGCCCCGGTCGTCGAGCAGGGATTTCACCTTCCCACTGTAGTTGCCGCAGATAAAAGGATCGCCGATTTTTAATGTGCCCATCTGCACGATCACCGTGGCGGTAGGTCCTCGGCCTGCTTCCACCTGTGCTTCAATGACGGTGCCGCGCGGTCTGGCCGTCGGCGAAGCTTTGAGTTCCATCACTTCCGCTTGGAGCGACATCATCTCAAGCAATTGATCGATTCCGGTGCCCTTGGTTGCCGAGACGGGGCAAACAATTGTTTCTCCTCCCCAATCTTCCGGAGTAAGACCGCGGTCTTGCAGTTGTTTCTTGAGGCGGTCGAGGTTCGCGCCCGGAAGATCTATTTTATTGGCAGCCACCATGATTTTCACGTGCGGCGCGGCCTTGGCGTGATTTATCGCTTCGACGGTTTGCGGCATAATGCCGTCGT
>JBJMXF010000211.1:0-9732 GCA_045809725.1 Candidatus Udaeobacter sp.
CCTCTCACACACCGAACTTACATAGTCCGCCGCTCGCGTTGATTCTCCCCGTCACGCACTCCCATGCTGCCGGGGATTTCCGCG
This sequence comes from Candidatus Udaeobacter sp., assembly GCA_045809725.1. Lineage (GTDB taxonomy): Bacteria > Verrucomicrobiota > Verrucomicrobiia > Chthoniobacterales > UBA10450 > Udaeobacter. The sequence goes on from JBJMXF010000211.1 coordinate 85, forward strand.
AGCGAAATCTGTCCAAGCTGTGATTGTGTAGAGGCCGTGGCTGCAAATCCGGAAGGCACATGCGCTGGAGAATAGCAATGAGGGGTCTATCTATGTTTCATGTTGAATCCGCGGCAAGCATGAGACGTTTAACCGGTTGGCCGGTCACGAGCGCATCCACAATCTCTGGAACGTCCGCGACGCTAACGCGCCCGTAGAAAAAATGATCGGGTTCGACTGAAACCGTCACACCCTTATCGCATTGATCGAGACAGCTCGATGTGCACACGCGCGCCTCCAGCTTTGCCAGTCCCCGCGCGGCAACCTCCTGTTTCAACGCTTTGTACACTTCTTCCGAGTCTTTGGCCGCGCAGCATCCTTTCGGGTTGTCCTCACACCGACGATTAATGCAGACAAAGAGATAGCGCTTGCGTTGCAGAGTGGTGACCGTCGAGTACGGGGAATCCAAGGTCAAAGGCCAAAGATCAGAGGTTACAAATGGATGTGACAAGTTGGTAATATGAGAGGCTGCTCAGCGCAATGTCTCTGTCGCTTTTGCTCGGTGTGATTTATCTGCTCTCGGAGTTACTGCTGACGCTGACGCGCCGTTCGCGCAGCCGCACCGGGACGAAGCAAGATCGGAGTACGTTGCTCGTCGTATGGCTCGTGATCATGGTAAGTGTAGCGGCGGGAATTTATGTGACGAAATGTTGGCCGTCAGCGACACTGCCGCATTATCGAAGCTTTATGTTTGCCGGCGTGGCGCTGTTTGTCACCGGGTTGTTTTTGCGGTGGTGGGCCATCATCACACTGGGCCGTTTTTTCACCGTGGACGTGACGATTGAATTAGATCATCAACTAATAGATCGCGGACCATTTCGCGTGGTGCGTCACCCTTCCTATACTGGCGTGCTCCTGGCGTTCGTGGGTTTGGCTCTGACTCTGGGCAACTGGGTCGCGCTGCTCGCTATACTCGTGCCGATCAGCGCAGCTTTCGTTCACCGCATGAACGTGGAAGAGAATGCGCTATTGAGAGCGCTTGGCCGGCGATACAGCGATTACATGCGACGCACAAAGCGGCTGGTGCCCTTCATCTACTAAAAGAGCGATGTCCTCGCCACGTGAACGGAAGTCCGAGATCGTCCGGCGATTAGCGGCCAAGATCCAAAGCGAGCGCTCAAAGAATAGCCAATTGTATTCTGGCAATAACCGACGATAGTTGGTGTCTCGGCTGCGACCTCCCGAAGCGCTTCAGGTCCCACTTCGTTTCGGAATTTAACTCCGTCAGCCTGCTCATCACCGCCAGCTAAATTATGAAATCAAATCTAGTCAAAGCCGCCGCCGAAGTTATTCCTAACCCAAAAATCCTCGTAAACATGGTCTCCCAACGTGTTCGACAACTTTGTCTGGGTTCTCGACCGATGGTCGAATTCGTTCCTGGACTTGGTCACGCCGATGTTGCGTTATCAGAGATCGCTGCCGGGAAGTTGAGCTTTGAGTTAACGCTAACTCCGCCGATCACCGGTGCAGCGGCGCAGGTGGTTGAGTTTCCCGGCATCCATACGGCCAAGGCGAAGAGAAAAGCAGCCTAACGAGGGTTGGTTTGCGCCAGCGAAGTGATCAACGATCTGCTTTGCGCGGCCGGAGAGATGCGAAAGAGAAATCAAGGAAACGGTGCTCGTCCCCGACTGTTGGTGCTGGTGGACGAATCGAACGTCGGTAGTTCGGTGCGAAGCGCGGGACGCGGGCTCGATTGGTTAAAGCTCCGCGATTTTCTGGCCGGCCCGAACACCGGACGCGATCTCGTGGAGATGGTGGTCTATGCCGGATTGCCGCCCGCTATTGCAACCTGGCAGGACGAGCGAGACAGGAAAAACAAGTTTGTCCATTGGCTGCACTCCAATGGATTCATGGTGGTCACCAAAGATGGTGCGCCCGCCGAAGAAGGTCATTATAAGGCGAATGTGGATGTGATAATGGCCATTGATGCGCTCGAGCTCTCGCTCGAGATGCGGCCAGATGTTGTGATCCTCGTCACTGGCGACGCCGATTTCGCTTATCTCGCGACCAAGCTGCGCCGGCACGGGATCCGCGTGGAAGTCGCATCAATTCCCGCCAATCTCGGCAACATATTGAGATCAGCCGCGAACGACGTGATTGATCTGGCCCCGCTCTTTCGAACCTTCGAAATGAAGACTGTTCAGGATGCAGCACCGCAAGCACCGAATCGAACGCCACGCCCGCAGCAACCGCGCAGACGCCAGCCGCGCTTTCGTCCGATTGCTACGGCACGGCAATCGGGCGAAGGTTGACGTTATGGGACACAGTCAAGGCAGAGACAACGCTAAGAAACGCGCGAGACGCCGGAAGAAGACTGAGCGCCTTGCGCTCGCCAAGCAGCCTTCGCGCGAGGCTCTGACCAGCCAAGAAGAAAAGAAGGCGGCGAAATAACCCCGCTCTAATTTTTCTTCGCGTTCCTCGCGTGAGACTATCGCGCAGTTTCTCAGCCGCGCCTCGTACGAATCACACATGGGAGATTTGCCATCTGGCTCGACCCATTCGAGGTGTTGAATCCGACGGGTCGTGAATCGGTTGCCGAAGCGCCACGTAAGTATGGATTTGATGATGCAGGGGTTTCCGCCTTGTGAAGCATTAATGCAATCGTCTCGGGCACCCCGATGCCGCTGATCGCGAGACTCAAGAATTTCCTCCGTGCGAGGACCCAGCGCTGGGCGCCGGCCGCACTAAAGAAAGCGTTGTGGGATCAGGAATACTCTGCCGGTCGCCTGGATTACTGCGAAGATACCCGCGGCGACGCGGTCTATCCTATCCTCGCGGCGCACGCCGTCGGTGGCAGCATCCTCGATCTGGGATGTGGTCACGGCAATACCGGCAGCGAACTGCCGGCTGAATGTTATGCGATTTACACCGGCATCGATGTGTCGGAGGTGGCAATCCAACGTGCGCGCGTCCGCGCGGTAGCCAGTGGTCGCGGGGGCAAAAATTCCTATCAGCAGGGTGACATTCTTGGCTACGTTCCGACACAGCCGCATGACGTCATCCTCTTCCGCGAATCGCTCTATTATTTTCCACGCTGCCGGATCGCTCCGTTGATCGATCGTCTTGGGCGCGCATTGAAACCCCGGGGAGTTTTTATTGTGACATTCTATAGCGCGGATCGCTATAGCCGCATCATCGAGGAACTCGAACGCCATCTCGCTCTTGTCGAGCGAATCTCCACCGCGTCAGGGGCACTGATCCTGGTGGTGCGACCGCGAGCTGTCTCGATCGGTTAAGGGCCGTTGAAAGTGCATTGAGACGTCGGATGACGTGATTCTCGGTCGCATTTATATTAGAGGCGGCGCAGCATCGCCGAACGTGAGCAGGTTGCCGACCAGCTAAGTGGTCATCAAGGTCGGATATCTGACATCAGGCGGATTGTAATCGATCTGATCAACCCAGGCCCAGTCATCGCCAACGGCTGCAGCTCCCATTCGGCTGACAAAGACAATGATTGCAAGCGAACTGTGAGATCGCTCTAATCAGCGGCGGTGCAACTGCGCACGCGACGCGATTTTCTTTTTCTGACCGGCAAGAGCCTCGGCTTGGCCACGCTTTCTTCCACGACGGTCGCATCATTATTGAGAAAGGTTGAAGCAGCGTCCAAGACCGTCGCGCATTTAACGCCGGAAGAAGTGGCGACAGACGAAGATTACTGGGCCACCATCCAAAACTCATTCAGTGTCACGCGTGGCATCATCAACCTGAACAACGGCGGCGTGTCGCCCAGTCCGCGGATCGTGACCGAGGCGCTGGTTCGTTATATCTGGGAACAGGAGGACGCCACCGCTTACACGATGTGGCAAATTCTCGAGCCGCAATCGGAAACCATTCGCACCGGCCTGGCGGGGCTGTTCGGCTGCGATCGTGAAGAAATTGCAATTACGCGCAACGCTTCGGAATCGCTTGAGACTCTGCTCGTGGGCATGGACTTCAAACCCGGTGACGAAATTGTCACTACCACTCAGGATTACCCACGCATGCTCACGACGTTGCGGCAGCGTGAGAAACGCGAAAACCTCAAGCTGAAGCTCATTCAGATTCCGATTCCAGCGAAGAATCTCAACGAGATCAGCGCCGCGTTTGAAAAAGGAGTCACCGATCGTACCCGGCTTATCCTTATCTCCCACATGATCAACATCACAGGCCAAATCACGCCGGTGAAGGCTGTGTGCGACATGGCGCGTGCGCACGGGATTGAGACTATCGTCGATGGAGCGCATTCATTCGCCCAGTTCAATTTCAAACAGAGCGATCTCGGCTGCGATTACTTCGGCACAAGTCTCCACAAGTGGCTGTACGCTCCGAAGGGGACGGGCATGCTTTACGTCAAACGCGATAAAATCGAAAAGCTCTGGCCGCTCATGGCCGCTGAATCCAAGCAAGCGTCTGATATCCGCAAATTCGAAGAGATCGGCACCCACTCAGCCGCACCCAAGCTGGCTATTGGTGAGGCGCTTGTTTTTCACAATGGAATAGGCGGCAAGCGCAAGGAAGCGCGCTTACGTTACCTGTCGCGCTATTGGATGAACCGTTTAAAAGATGTGCCTAAAATTCGGTTCAACACTTCGTTCGATCCGAATCAATCGTGCGCAATCGCAAATGTTCATATCGAAGGCACCAATCCCGAGGCTGCGACAAAATATCTGTTGGACAAGCACCACATCTTTGTCGTGCCGATCATGCACGCAGAATTTCAGGGTATTCGCATCACTCCCAATCTCTACACCACTCTGGGTGAGCTCGATCGATTTTGTGAGCAGATGGAACTGATCGCGCGCAAGGGATTACCCTCGTAGATCAGCGCCCTCTTCCTCTTCCGCTTCCTCTTAGTCTTCTAGAGGTAACTGCCGCAGCCACGCGAGCTCTGGAGGTTGGATTTGTATGATCTTGCACCGGATGGAATGCCGCTCGTAACGAAGGCGGCGAATCGCAGGCGTTGTACGCAAAGTAAAACCTCCGAATCGTTCCGAGATTCCGCCTACCTTGTTGCGGGTTTCTTCATCGCAGAAGAGAATGGCCGACTTATGCGACTGGCTCGAAATGCAATCGTAATTGGTTTCGCGACGGTTTTGGCGATTGGGGCCGTGCGCGCTGGAGAGTTCGATTCAATTCTCCGTTGGCGGAATGTCGGACCCTATCGAGGCGGACGGACGCGGGCGATCTGCGGCGTGCCGTCACAGCCCAACGTTTTCTATATGGCGCCGGTGAACGGCGGCGTTTTCAAATCAATGGATTACGGCCGGACGTGGCAGCCGATCTTCGATGATCAGCCAACGGCATCGGTCGGCGCGATCGCAGTCGCGCCATCAGATCCCAATGTCATTTACGTCGGCAGCGGTGAAGGATTGCATCGGCCGGATCTTTCAGTCGGTGATGGCGTTTACAAATCTACCGACGCCGGAAAAACGTGGACGCATCTGGGATTGCGCGACGGTCAGCAGATCCCGCAACTGGCGATTGATCCACAAAATCCGGATCACGTTTTCGTAGCGGTAGCCGGTCATCCGTACGGGCCTAACGAGGAGCGCGGGATTTATCGATCTATCGATGGTGGCAAAACATTTGAAAAAGTTCTTTATCGCAATGAGAACGTCGGCGCGAGCGATGTGCAGATCGATCCAAGCAACTCGGAAATCGTTTATGCTGCACTGTGGGAATCTCGTGAGGGACCGTGGGAAAATGGCGTGTTCAACGGCAATGGAGGCGGTATTTTCAAATCGGTCGACGGCGGTAACACGTGGCGCCAATTGGCCAAAGGTTTACCGGACAACATCGTACAGGCGAATCTCGCGATCGCCCCGAGCGCGCCCAAAATGCTTTTCGCTGCGATCAAAACAAAGACGATCGCAAAACTTTATCGTTCGGATGACGGCGGCGAGACCTGGGGTGGGACAACTGATGATCCCCGCCCCGGGCTTGGAATTGGCGGGGGCGATTTGCCCGTGCTTCGGTTCGATCCGAAAAATCCGCAGATCGTTTACTCAGCCAGCATCGTTTGTTGGAAATCGAACGATGGCGGGAAGACGTGGGATGGTTGGCGCGGCGCGCCCGGCGGCGACGATTATCAAAACATTTGGATTAACCCCGATAATCCCGACATCATTTTGCTGGGCGCGGACCAGGGCGCGATCGTCACCGTAAATGGCGGGAAGAGCTGGAGCTCGTGGTACAACCAGTCGACCGCGCAGTTGTATCATGTCAGCGCGGACAACTCGTTTCCGTACAGGCTTTACAGCGGTCAACAAGAAAGCGGTTCGGTCGGAATTAAAAGCCGCGGCGACGATGGGGAAATTACCTTCCGCGACTGGCGACCCGTGGCCGCTGAGGAATATGGTTACGTGGTTGCGGATCCGCTCGATCCAGACATCATCATCGGCGGCAAACTGACGCGATTCGATCGTCGCACCGGTCAGGCGCAAAACATTCTTCCAGTGCCGGTGCCGACAGAAGACTTCCGGATGATACGGACCGAGCCGGTTGTGTTTTCCCCGCTCGATCTGCATTTACTTTTTTTCTCCGGAAACACGCTTTGGCAAACACGCGATCGTGGCGATCACTGGGAAAAGATCAGCCCCGATTTGTCACGACCGACTTACGAGTTGCCGGCGAGCATTGGGAAATATAAGGAAGATGCAACGAAGCAGGCGCATCGGCGCGGGGTGATTTACACCGTTGCGGCATCACCGCTCGACGCGAGCAGGATCTGGTGCGGAACCGACGACGGCTTGATTCATGTGACGAGTGACGCCGGCAAAACCTGGAACAACGTGACTCCGCCAAGCATCTCGGCATGGCAGAAAATTTCGCTGATCGAAGCCGGACATTTAGATCTGAACACTGCTTATGCAGCGGTCAATACTTTGCGGATCGACGATCTGCGGCCGCACATTTTTGCGACGCACGACAGCGGCAAAACATGGACGGAAATTGTAAACGGAATATCCGCGGGGGAGATTATAAACGCAGTTCGCGAAGATCCGGAACGCAAAGGTCTCCTTTTCGCAGCAGGCGAAAAAGGCGTGTACATATCCTTCGATGAGGGCGCGAACTGGGAGTCATTACGGTTGAATTTGCCGGCAACTTCGGTGCGCGATCTGATTGTTAAAGGTGATGACATCGTCGTCGCCACGCATGGCCGCGGGTTCTGGATTCTTGACAACATCACGCCGCTCCGGCAACTCGATCAACCCTCGTGGCCATCCAACACCATGCTGTTCAAGCCGCAGACCGCGCTCCGCGTTCGCGCGAACGTGAACACCGACACGCCGTTGCCGCCGGACGAACCGGCCGGCCAAAATCCGCCCGATGGTGCAATGATCGATTATTTCCTTTCGAAAGATGCCAGTGGTCCTGTCACGATCGAGATCAAAGACGCCAAAGGCGCGTTGGTGAGAAAATATTCGAGCGCTGATAAGTCGGTCCAGGCGAATCCGAAGCGTCTTAGAATTCCGAGCTACTGGATTAGGCCGCCGCAATCCGTTTCCACAAGGAGAGGTATGCACCGATTTCTGTGGGACATGCATTACGCACCGATCGCAGGTGTGGAACCTGACTTTCCAATTTCAGCGACGTATCGCAACACTTCACCGACGGCGACATCGCCGTGGGTCCCGCCGGGTGATTACACCGTCACGCTGACAATTGACGGCAAAACATTTAGCCAGCCCTTGGCGGTCGCCATGGATCCGCGCGTCAAAGCGTCGGCCGCTGATCTTCAGGAACAGTTCGATCTCTCATGGCGTTTGTATCAACTGCGCCTCACGCTGGCCCCGATCGGTAAGAAGTTCGACGATGTCGCCGAGCAGCTAACAAAAAGCAAAGCACGAGCCGCGGAGCGACCCGATCTGGCGCAAAAAGTCGAAGCCTTTGCTCAAGCACTCATGATATTTGGACCGCCGCATCCGCGGCCTGGCGCGCAACCATCGCTCTTCGTCTTAGACTCGACGACGCATTTGTTTGATGACATCCAAAACGCAGACGCTGCGCCGACAGCCGCGATCAAAGCCGCCATCGAAGATCTTGAGGCAAAGGTTGGAGTAACGATCGACGCCTGGCGCAAAATACTGGAGTCCGATCTCCCCGCGTTGAACCAACAACTGAAGCAAACAGGGTTTCCCGAAATCAAAGTGGAAACCGAGCGGGCGAGTGGTTAAACAGCTACGCCCGCTGTGCGGCGGCTGACGCAGCCGTCTCTACACACTATTGGTCAGTGCCAGTGATGACGGTGTCCGCCCCAGTAACCGTGGCGGCCATGGAATCGATGGCCACCGTAGTAGCCAAATCGGTGACCGTAGTAACCACCAAACGCTGGACCGACGAAGACGCCGAAACGAACTGGCGGAACGTACACGACAGGTCGCGGCGGTGGTGGAGCGTAATTGTAAGTCGGCGCGGGTGCGCGGTACGGCTCAATCATCTCGGTGCCGGCGTTCGAGCGTAGCGCTGAGCCAAACCCGAATGCGAACACCGCCAATGCAATAACCAAGCTTTTTTTTCCCATGATCAAATATTCCTCCCGTTGTTTCGGCGATTTAACCCGACCATGACTATGAAGTTGCCGAGGAAAATTTACCCGGGCGTTTTTAGCCGGCGACGAACAGCGATTTCCATGGATTGACCTCCTCCGCGAAGCCGGCTCATTACCAAATCCGGATCGTGACAGCTTCGTCAATTCGAGTCGCTTCCGCCTGGTGCGGACCCTCTTGGCTAGAGAGCCTACTTTTTGTCGAACAGCGGGAGGTACGCTTCGTAACCTCGGTCCTTCAACTGGTCGACCGGAACGAAATGGAAGGCGGCGGAATAAACGACGTATCTGCGACCCGTCGGAGATTGCGGGTCGGCAAAGACATGACCGAGACGGGCATTACTTCGTTTGGCGCGCACCTGGGTGCGTTGCATCTCGTCTGTATTGTCGGGCACCTCGACGAGGAGATCGTTCGAAATGGGTTTTGTAAATGTGGGCAAACCGACGTGGCCCTCGAACTTGTCGACTGAAGCAAACAGAGGTTCGAGAGTAATGACATCGACGTAAAGGCCAACCTTCTCGTTATTCCAGAACTCATTTTGAAAAGGAGTTTGCGAGCCGTTGCCTCGCACCACGGCATATTCCTCCGCCTTTAACCGGCTTTTCAGGACGGTGTCGCTCGGCACGGGCCGGTTCGCGTCGAAAGTTGTGGTCTCGGTTTTTAGCTTCTGCGTCAGAAAGAAGAAGTAGATCCCGATGACGGCGAGCAAGACTGCGATCCCAGCACCGACGTACGTGCTGATCGCCGATCTTTCTTCACTTGTAATTCGCCCTGCCATCGGATCGCCGTTATTGAATCCGCGATCAACAGCATCCGTCAAGGCGGAATACAATTACGCTTCATGTTTTCGCATCGCAGGTTGGATTACGGCTGCATTTCGGCGCATAATGGCAACACGATCTCGATCTTGCCCCCAAGAATCCCGTGTGATTGGCTACGCCAGCCTTATGGCCAGAGAATTCAAACCGGTTCGGTTCTTTGTGATGATGACAGTCGCGGCGTTTATCGTGTGCGGCCTTATGGCGTTCTATGCGCATCGGGCAGAGCATGGCCGCACACCCGAGGAACGGCAGGCGTATTG
>JBJMXF010000212.1:0-14799 GCA_045809725.1 Candidatus Udaeobacter sp.
CGAAGTCGAAGAATCCCGCGGAATTATCTCAACGTTCAGCCGCGGGATTCCTCCACTTCGGTCGGAATGACAAAAACAATTAAACAGTCGCAAGCTGACCTCCCTTCACAAAGCGGATTGCTTCATCTAGCAACAGTTCACTGTCTGACGTTGTCGCTTCGTACTTGGCGAACTTGATAAGATCGCATCGGCTTAAAAAATCTTCGAGCAAGGACTTGTCATCTGCGGAAAACGATGGGGCTTTTGCCGCGGCGGTGAGAAACTCGATCGACGTTTGTCGTGTTGCCGGAACGCCATATTGCTGGGTCACGTAACGCCTCAGAATGTCGGACACACGAATGCTGAATTGATACGGGTTTATTGTCTCAATCTCAGGCCGAATTTGTTCCAGTTCTTCGAGTGCGATTTCGCGGGGCGGCTTCGGCGGCAATTCTGGTTTCCGGCGCTTCAAAAACCACCACACAACTGCACCGAGCAGTGACAGAACGACAAACGCGATTACGAAAACAAGCCACGGAGGAATCAGCGAATAATCCACCGGTGGCGCGATATCATGAAACTCTTCGGCTGCCAGGAGCAACGTCGGAGTGATGGAGTATTGGAGTAGTGGAGTATTGGCACGCGAATTCATCTCATTACTCCGGAACTCCATCACTCCAACTCTGCCTATCGAACGCCGATGCGGCGTTCGCGTTGTTTAAAGAACGTGCGCAACGGCGGCAGATAATCTCTGCCAGTTTGCAACGTGATGGTATCAACGTTGTTCCTCCGAAGGGTGCGCGAAAGCTCTGTTTCGTATCCAGTGACGAGATCTGTAAAAAGAGTTCGCGTCTTGCGATCTCCCGTATTGATCTCGATCTGCTCGCCGGTCTCGGCGTCCTCCAATGTAATGATGCCGATATTTGGCAACGTTCTTTCGCGTTCATCCTGAATCTGAATCGCTATGAAATCGTGCCGCCGCCCGCTCACCGCCAGCGCGCGCGAGAAATCCGGCGCTTGAAAATCTGAGATGAAAAATACAACCGCACGGCGAGTCACAATCTTATTGAGATAATCGAGTGCCAGTCCCGGCTCGGTGCCGCGTCCCTGCGGTTCGAAAAACAAAATCTCGCGGATAATACGCAGCGTATGCGAACGACCCTTCTTCGGTGGAATGAACAGCTCGACGCGGTCGGTGAACAGCAGCAAGCCCACCTTGTCGTTGTTTCGAATCGCACTGAATGCGAGGAGACAGGCAACCTCGGCAGCTAGCTCACGTTTCGATTGCGTAGTGCTTCCAAAATTTCCAGAAGCGCTAACATCCACCACGAGCATCACAGTGAGCTCGCGTTCTTCCGTAAATTTTTTCACGAAGGCGCTGCCCATTCGCGCAGTGACGTTCCAATCGATCGCGCGAATTTCATCGCCTGGTTGATATTCGCGCACGTCTTCAAAATTCATTCCGCGTCCTTTGAAAACGCTGTGATAATCGCCGGCGAACGCAGTTTCGACCAGACCGCGAGTTTTGATCTCGAGCGTTCTGATTTTCTTGAGAATCTCGGTGGTTTTCTCCGCCCGCCTGTCATCCCGAGCTGATTTCGCGGAGGCAGCAGCAGTGGTTGTGTTTGACGGCATCACGGAACCGGCAGGCCTGCAAAAATTCGTTCGATGATGGTCTCGCTCGTCACCGCCTCAGCTTCGGCTTCGTAGCTGACGATGATTCGATGGCGCAACACGTCGGGGCCGATGCTCTTCACGTCCTGTGGCGTGACGTAGCCGCGGCCGTTGAGGAAGGCGTGGGCGCGCGCACCGAGAGCGAGGTAAATGGTGGCGCGCGGCGAAGCCCCGTAGCGGATTAGTCCTTCCAACCGCAGATTGTAGGTGGCCGGTTCACGCGTGGCCCAAACGACGTCCACAATGTAATCCTTCACCCGATCGTCGATGTAGATGTTGTTCACAACGTCGCGCGCAGTGACGATTTGCTTCGGATCCACCACAGGATCCACTCGCAAATCCGGCGCCGAAGTTGCCATCAAATCGAGGATGCTTCGTTCCTCGCGTTTTTGCGGATACCCAATGTTCAACTTGAACATAAAACGATCGAGTTGTGCCTCAGGCAGTTGGTACGTGCCTTCCTGTTCGATTGGGTTTTGAGTGGCGAGAACCAGGAATGGATCGGGTAAGGGATAAGTTTTTTCGCCGATGGTCACCTGCCGTTCCTGCATCGCTTCCAACAAGGCGCTCTGAACTTTGGCCGGCGCGCGATTGATTTCGTCAGCCAGAATTAAGTTCGAAAAAATTGGGCCAAGCTTGGTGCTGAATTCGCCGCTGCGCGGATTGTAAATAAGCGTTCCGACCAAATCTGCGGGCAATAAGTCGGGGGTGAATTGCAATCGCTGGAAACCGGTCTGAATGCATGCTGCCATTGTTTTAACAGTAAGCGTCTTGGCCAACCCGGGGACGCCTTCGAGCAGGAGATGACCGTTGGCCAGCAGTCCCAGCAAAAGACGATCTACCAAATACTTCTGCCCGACCACAACGTGACCAACCTGTTGCCGGAGCGCTGGCATCCACTGACCCAGCTCTCGTACTTCCTGCGTAATTTCCTGAGTCGATTTCATACGGTCTGCTCAGACAAGTTTAGCAGCGAGAATGTTCGATCAAAACCTCGCGCGTGCTGCTGGCAATCGGGCCTTCGGTGCGCTGCCAAAAACATGCTAAGAGTGACTCACAAATGTTAGCCTTCAAGCCGTGGCACCGAGTGACTTTTATCGTAGTACTTGCCGCCTTGGCAGCAGCGGTCTTTACATGGAGTGCTCGTACTGATGCGGCCATTACCTATTTGCCTCGTCATCGAGAGGCGGAGTGGATCGTCTTTCCGACTGCGGTTGATGCGCGCGCACATGACGCTGCCAGTCTGGATGCAACGTTCCGGCGCGAATTTATTTTGCCGTCTAACTCTGCGGCGGCGCTATTGCGCCTTCGCGCGCTGCGTCGCGCTGAAGTGAAAGTAAACGGCGTTTCAATACGGGTTCCGCAAAGCCCCAATTGGAAGAATGTTTCAGAAGTCAACATCGCGGACCAGTTGCATGAGGGGCCCAACATGGTGGAGGTGCGCGTATTTAATCACAATGGACCTCCAGCGCTCTGGCTGTTTTTGACCAGCGACGAACTGAACGAGCGCACCGATGAAAAGTGGGAAGCATCGTTTGCGGGTTCGTCATGGAGGCATGCCGTGCTCGCTTCCGCAGCAAAAACACCAGGACCTGGCAATCCCATTGCGAATGGCGAAAGTACTTTCGAGGCAGCAAAAAAGATCTGGCCGCTCTGGATAACGCTGATCGGCGTTGCCTGTGGATCCGTCATTCTCTGGGGCGCCGGCTCAAAGCGGTTCAAGTCACAGTCCCTGGAACGACTCATCCTCCTTCTGATTTCCGCCATGTGGTTGTTTTTGTTTTGTAACAACACGCGCCTTTTACCATTCCACGCGGGCTTCGATTCCACGGAACATCTCAAATACATCGACTACATCCAGAAACATTGGTCGGTTCCATCACCGACCGAAGGCTTCGAGATGTATCATCCGCCTCTCTACTTTTTTATTGCCGCCTCTATCCTTTCGTTTTGTAAACTCTCGATCACTGACCCAGCGTCGGTTGCCGTTTTGCGTGCGCTCGGTGCAGTGTTCGGCATCGCGCAGTGCATTCTGGTGTTTTTGACTCTGCGCCTCTTGCTTCCGGTCAGAACGGCTCTCGTCGGTCTGATGCTGGCAGTTTTTTTACCAATGCATCTGTATCTGATGCATTATGTAACGAACGAGCTTCTCACCGCCACGCTCGCGACGTTGACGCTTTATCTTTGCTTGCGCCTGCTTAAGAACGAAACGCCACGCGCCGCACAATTTGTCTTTATAGGATTGTCACTGGGCGCGACGATGCTGACGAAGTCGACCGGCATCCTCTTATTTCCGACAGTAATCGCTGCGGTCGCTATGAGGCGTAGCCACATGAGACCGCCGTTTGTAACTTCGTTGCGCAATCTCGGTCTGCTCATCGCCACGTGTCTCGCGGTGTGCGGCTGGTATTACGCGCATATATGGCTGAAGTTCGGAACTCCGCTGCTCGGCAATTGGGACGTCAAAAGCGGATTCACATGGTGGCAGGATCCCGGCTATCACACAGCAGCCGATTACCTCCGCTTCGGCCGTTCGCTAGTAACTCCACTGTTTAGCGGGTTTGCCGGAGTCGCTGACGGCATTTATTCAACGTGGTGGGGCGACGGTTTGTCGGGCGGCGCATCGAGCGTGAACGTCGCGTGGAACCTGAGCCCGATGATCGGAGGTTACTTATGGGCTGTAGTTCCGGCAGTTTTGATTGTTGTCGGGGCCGCCGTGGCAAGTGTGCGATTCTTTCGAAAACCGTCGGCCGAGCTGTTTCTGTTGCTAGCGTTGCCTGTCGTTGTCGCGCTGAGCTTAGGTTTTATGAGCCTGAAACTTCCCTCCTACGCGCAAGCCAAAGCGTTTTACGGATTATCTGCTCTAACGTCCCTTTGTTTCTTTGCTGCGCTTGGTTGGGAAACCGTCACAAACCACTGGACGCGCTTTCAATTTATCATCGGTGCGCTCATGGTGGTGTGGGCGTTGAACAGCTTGGCGACATTCTTCATTATTCCTTCTGCACCGCAGCATCTGTACGCAGTAAAAATTCTAGGGCAGCAGGGTAAAATCGATCAGGCCGCGACGGAAGCAGCTAAGGCAGTCGAAGCAGATCCTTCAAACGCTTCGGCGCACGGCTATCGCGCTTTGAGTTTGAGTGAGCTCGGAAATGACGCGGAAGCCGTAAAGGAAGGTGAGCGCGCAGTCCAGTTAGCTCCTACACATTCCGCGGCCCACCTGAACTTAGCGATTGCAGCGAAGCGCACCGATATCGAACGCGCTATTGCAGAAGCTCGTCGTGCAATCGAGATGGGGCGGGAAAATTTTTCAGCGTATCAACTGCTGATGAAATGCCTTCTGGAGTCAGGACATTATGACGAAGCGACGGCGCTCGGACCGGAATGGCTAAGCGTGTCGCCCTTCGACTCGGCTGCTCATTCTTCTATGGCTGTGGCAGCCGCACAGACTGGCGATCTGGTTACAGCCGCGCGACAACTCGGTTATGTGATGATGCTGCGCCCGAACGCTGAGGACGCCTTGGGCAAACTGCACCAGATCGTGGTGTCGCTGGCAAAAGCGTCTGATGGATTCCAACGACTGCGCGATATTGCAACAAACGCACCGGATTCACCGCGAATGCTCGACGAACTGGCGTGGTTGCTTGCCACTTATCCTGACTCGAATTCCCGCGATGGCGCCGAGGCAGTTCATCTTTCAGAGCGCGCTTGCACGCTGACCGACCGGCGCTCTCCTGCTCTTCTCGCCACGCTGGCTGCGGCTTACGCCGAGTCCGGAAATTTCGCACATGCGATCGCTGTCGGCGAAGAAGCGGTGAACGAGGCACGCTCCCTCGGTGATACCGACAGCATTAAACTCAGCGAAAACATTCTCGCCTCGGTTCGCGCAAATATTCCGTATCGCAACGAGCCCGAGCAGTAGCCTTCTCTTCGTTTCAACATCAGCGTCGCCCAGCATCCTGAGCGCGTGGACGCGGCGTTAAAATGATCGGCAACCCGGGGTACGGTTCAGCTTCGCGAATGCGAGTTTCGAGGTAGCGGCGATATGTTTCGCTTAATAACTGAGGATCATTTACGAACAGGACGAATTCCGGCGGCGCAACATTGCGTTGAGATTTGTCAGAACGGGATGGTTTTTGTCGAGATCTGTCGGGGCGCTGTTCACCCTCGGCGCCGCTATCGCTTCCGAGGAGACCGCCGTTCCCTGGCTGGGTCGCGTAGAACAACTTTAGCCGCCGGCCTTTGACTAACGGAGGTGGGTTTGCTTCAAACGCCTGACGCAGTAAACGGTTCAGAACTCCTGTGCCTATGCGCTTCCGCGCAGCGCGTCCGACTCTTTCGATTAACGCAAACAAGCGAGCGACATTTTCGCCAGTCAATGCAGACGTGATTAGCACCGGCGCGTATTTGAGGAAGAAAATGCCCGAGCGCGTCTCCTCGACTAATTGCTTGCCCAACTGCTTTTCATGGCTTCTCGCCTTAACCAAGTCCCATTTGTTCAAGATGATGATCGCTGGTTTTCGCGCGTTTTGAATGAGCCCAGCGATCCGTTTGTCCTGGGCCGTCACGCCGATCGTAAGATCGATGATGAGAATACAAACATCAGCGCGGCGAACGCTGCGCTCGGCACGCATCACGCTGAAAACCTCAGCAGAGCTGGAAACTTTCCCTCGGCGGCGGATTCCGGCGGTGTCGATGAAAACGAACTTCAGGCCGTCGCGTTCATACACTATGTCGATGGCATCGCGTGTCGTGCCCGAGAGTTCGCTTACAATCGCGCGCTCACTGCGCACGATCGAATTGATAAGCGAAGATTTGCCTACATTCGGGCGACCGACAATGGCGATCGCGAGCGGGTGCCTAACGGTCAAGCTGTCTTCCGCGACGCTAAGGGGAACAAGTGTTCGATTACCGACGTCAGCAGGCGAGGGGAGTTCCAGCTCGATTGTGTCCAGTAATTCTGAAATCCCACGATCATGTTCTGCGCTGACGGAAATTACTTTCTCGAAGCCTAACGAATCAAACTCTGCTGCAAGCGGGTCGTGCTTCTCGGTATCTATTTTGTTAATCACCAGCACCACCGGTTTTTGCGATTTGCGCAGCATCCGAGCCAGTTCCTCATCGACGGGCGACAAACCTTGCTTTGCGTCGACGACGAAAAGAAGAAGATCGCTCTCACGCAGCGCGTTTTCGGCAGCGTGTCGCACCTGTTGGATTAATTCGGATTCGCCTGCGCCGAAAATCCCGCCGGTGTCCCACAGTGTGAATGGACGGTCGCCGCGAGTGCAGGTTGCCGGAAGCCGGTCGCGTGTGATCCCGGGTTGATCATGAACAATGGCAATTTTCCGGCCGACAAGCCGGTTGAACAGCGCAGACTTGCCTACATTCGGCCGTCCAACAATTGCCACGTTTGGCAGCGTATGGGCCTCATTCACCAAGATAGACCGCATCTAGGATTTCGTCGGGTGCGCATGGCCTTCGGCCTGCAACTGGCGAACCCCGTCTGTAACATAAAGTATGCCTGAGATTAGTGTGAATGCGCCGGCTATCAACACAACATAGAAGAGGGGAATTGTATGCAGTTGGAGCATTACCCATCCGATTGCGACCATCTGTAAAACCGTGGCGATCTTACCGGTCCAATGTGGCTTTACCTGAACTTTTCCGTTGAGCAAATATAGGACAAGCGTTCCGACGAGCAGAATGGCGTCGCGGGAAATTACGAGCACCGGAAACCACGCCGGGAATTTTCCGCTCCCCGGTCCAAATTCGCTCCAGTTCGTTAGGCTTAACGTGATGATGCCGCTCAGCAACAGTCCCTTGTCGGCAATGGGATCGAGAATGACTCCCAGGGTGCTGCGCTGGTTGTATCGTCGAGCAACATAACCGTCGAGCCCGTCGCTTACTGCCGCGAGAATGAAAATTGCGATCGCCGCAAAGCGCTGCCATTCGAGCGGCTGGCCGCGTTGAATGCTTTCTCCATAGTAAATGGCCATTGTGACAAAAGCTGGAATCATCAGGATGCGAACAACCGTGATCTTGTTGGCGGTGGTCATGGCGCGTGAAAATTGTAGGGCGATTGATCGGTTCGCGCCAGCGAACTCGCCCTTCCACTCCGCCTCTATGTAGCTCGGCACTCGCAAACTCTTTTCTGCGAACTCGAATCCCCTCATTGGTGTGTGGCACAGACGGCGTACGGTTAGCTTGTTCTCGTGCCGCCTGACGCCCAAACAAGCAGTATTAAAGCTACGAACTGCACACGCTTCTTGGACGTAACAAGGCGATTTGTTGGACTCCGACGGCAGTGCTACGCGAATATTGATGGACCGCGCTTCTCCGCTGAACGCCAAAAGCCACGCGGGAAGCGGAAGCGGACTTAGAAATGATTATTGCGACGGCGTGGGTGCGTTTGCCACCGGGATTTCGAATCCCTCGATTTCCTTTTTAATTTCGTTTGCGAACGCCGCTGCGCCGGCGCCGTTTACGACTCGATGATCGAATGTCAACGAAAGCGTGATGACTTCAGCGCTTTCGTTCCTGGTTTTGTTCGAAATTAATTCGCGGTGCGCGGTGCCAACGAACAGCGTACCGACCGAGGGGGGCACAACAATCGGCGCTCCGGCTTTCACTTCGAACGCACCGAGACTCGTGATCACGACTGGCGCGTTCATGGCGTCAACGCGACCGCTGCGTGTTGCGGCGACTGTCTCGTTGTAAGTTGTGATGAACTCGGGCCAGCTCTTTTGATTTGAAGTTGTAATCACCGCTGTTGCGAGGCGATCGCCTTCGAGAGCGACAGCAATACCCAGGTCAAAGTCGTCGTTCTGCACGATCTGATCGTCTTCGAGAATCAACCGACGAAACGGTGAATGTTTTTCCATCGCACGCACCACCGCCCATGCGATCATCACCGAAGGCGAGGGCGCCTGCTCGCCGTCCTTCTTTTTTAATGTCTGGCGTGCTTCTTGAATCGACTCCCAGCGCGCGTCGATCTGGAGATTGGCAGGAATAACGCGACTCAGTTTGCGCGTAATAGTCGGCGAAAGCGCAGGCTCAATCGCTGTAGCCCGGGGCGGCCTGTCCGGTCGTCTGCTGGAGATTCCAGTTGCTGCGCCGCCGCCGTCGACGCCCACGGCTACAGGAGCAGTCGGCGATTCTTTTGCCGCTTTTTGAAACTGTTCCGCAAACGCTGGCTCGCTTATAACAATAGTACCCAACTCCGCACCGATCTCGACCGTATCACCGATCTTCGTTTTCCATTCGCTCATTACTCCAGCGAAGGATGATTGAATCGGATAAACGGCTTTATCCGTTTCGACCTCGCACAATTCGTCATCGAGCTGAATCTTTTCTCCAGGCTTTTTGAGAAGCGAAACTATTTTCGCGTTCCGAATTCCTTCGCCCATGATCGGGACGGTGATGCTTTGGACATGTTGTTCATTCGTTTCTCCTGTAGCCGGGGGCGCTGAATCCGGCTGGGTGAACTCTCGTTCCGTCGCGACACGGCCGCGGTCGCCGACCGCGGCTACAACTGCACGTTCTTGTGTGCTTGTAACCGAGCGCCTGATTGCCGTTACGATCCTCTCTACGTCGGGCAATGCAGCGTATTCGTAGATTGGATTATAACCGATCACTACATTGGGTTTGCTGACGAGAATGGGAGGGCTGAGCAATTCGTTCCAAAGCGCGGAATTGCCGGTGACATGCGAGATGATCATCTGGCCGACGCTGCAATTTTCCGTGTCCTCCTGAACCACAACGAGCCGTCGTGTCTTCCGCACGGATTCTTCAATCGCGGCCGAATCCCACGGCACGATTGAGCGGAGATCGATTAGTTCGACGCTGATTTCATTGCCAATATTGCTCAGGGCTTCGAGGGATTTCTCGATTGTATTTCCCCACGCCACCAAGGTGACATCAGAGCCTTCCCGCACGTTGCGCGCTTTGCCCAGTGGAACCGCTCGAATTGGCTCCTCGTATTCGTGCTCGGCCCAGAGCAGATGTTTAGCGACGAGAAAAATCACAGGGTCTTCTGCATGCATCGCTGTCCAGAGCAATCCTGCGGCGTCGGCAGGCGTGCTCGGAATCACAACGTTCAGACCAGGATAATGAGCGAATGCCGATTCGTTCGCCTGGCTGTGCCACAAACTCCCACCGGGCAGATACGCGCCATAAGGCGCATAAATCACTGCCGGACATTTCCAATTCCCGAATGATCGCCAACGAAGCGTCGAAATATTGGTCACGAGTTGATTGAAGCCCGGATAAATGAAATCGATGAATTGCATCTCGAACACGGGCCGCTTTCCGTACGCAGCCAGTCCGCACGCCACACCGAGAATCGTGGATTCGGCTAACGGCGAATTGAAAACTTGCTTCGGGAATTCAGATGAAAGCTTCTGCGTGAGACGGAACACGCCGCCTTTCGGGTCTTCGATGTCCTCACCAAAAAGAATACGCTGCCCATCTTCCGCAATGCCTGCACGCAAAGTCTTGTTCACTGTGTCGCCGATTCGATATTTGCCTGGAGGAAGGATTTCTTTTTCGATCGTGGGCGGCGATTTTGTGACATTGGCGAGAAGTTCGTTAGGCGAAGGATCTTCTGCCTTTTCCGCCTCGGCATATTCGCGCCGAACGCGCTGCTTAATCTCGTCATCCAACTGCGCGTAATTTTCTTGCGTGATTACGCCTTCTTTAATCAATCCATCCTTCCAGCACGTTAGGGGATCGGACTTTTCGAGGTCCCGCAGTTCCTCAGCGGGTCGGTAAAGTTTGTGATCGTCGGAGCTGGTGTGACTCGACAAGCGCTCCATCTTGATCCAGAAAAAAAACGGGCCACCGCCACCGCGAATTTTCTCAAACGCTTCAGCCGTTGCATCGTAAATCTGCTGGACGTCTTGTCCTTCGATCCGGCGCCAGTTGTTTTGATCGAGAATTGCCAACGCGAGCGGATTCGTTTTACGCGTCGGCATGCTGATGCCGTAGGCGTTGTCCTCTACAAGAAAGAGCACGGGAAGTTTCTTTTCTTTCGCGAAGCAAATTGCCTCGAAGAAATCTCCCTGGCGCGTTGCAGCGTCGCCGATTGTGGTAACAACAACATTCTTCTTTCCGTCAAGCTTAATGCCCCAGGCGATGCCGCACGCGGGAAGTAGCTGTGAACCAGTTGGCGTGGGCACGCTCCAAATGTGGAGGTCTGCGTCGCTGTAATGCGATGGCATTTGCCGCCCGCGGCTGCCGGTGTTGCGTTTCGCAAAATACTCCAGGCCGAGTTGCCGCGTAGTCATGCCGCGCCCAAGGACCAGGCCACGGTCCCGGTAGTACGAAACGATGTAATCGTCGGGTTCCATTTGGATCGACACCGCCGCCAGACCTTCGTGGCCCATCCCGGAGACGTGAAAATGTCCTTTGCCCTGACGAATCAAATTCTGTTCGCGCAAATCCGCGTGCCGGCTCTCGAGAATAATCCTTAGGAGCCGCAGCTTATCGTCTTTGCTAAGGGCAGGCATACGGTTGATTTTACATGTCACTTCTCGATCGACAATCGCGCGGACCTGCCTCGCATAAAGAAAGTTGATGCATTCGACAACAACAAAATCGCAGCAGAGTGGGGGAGTAATCGGACACTATCGCGAGTTTCTTCCGATCTCGCCCGCGACGCCGATCATTTCACTGGGCGAAGGAAACACGCCGCTGATTTATTCGCCGCGATTGAGCGAACGCGTCGGTCGCGCGTGCGAAGTTTTCGTCAAAAATGAAGGAGTTAATCCCACGGGCTCGTTTAAAGACCGAGGGATGACGGTGGCAGTATCGAAGGCAGTGGCAAGCGGAACGACAGCACTCATCTGTGCTTCGACCGGAAATACTTCTGCTTCAGCAGCTGCCTACGCTGCGCGCGCGGGAATTTCATGCGTCGTGATTCTGCCTGCGGGAAAAATCGCAACCGGCAAATTGCTTCAGGCTTTTGCGTACGGGGCGAGAATCGTCGCGATTGACGGCAATTTCGATGACGCGCTGCGAATCGTGCGCGAATTGGGCGCGACCGGCGATTTCACGATTGTGAATTCCATTAATCCGGACCGAATCGCGGGACAGAAGACCGCCGCATTTGAAATTGTCGATGAATTGGGAGATGCACCCGATTTTCATTTGCTGCCGGTCGGCAACGCCGGAAACATCACGGCGTACTGGGCTGGCTATCGCAAATACCTGGCGTGCGAAAGATCAACAAAATTGCCGGCGATGATTGGGTTCCAGGCGGCCGGCGCGGCACCGATGTTTTACGACTGCATAATCGATAATCCCGAAACGGTCGCCTCGGCCATTCGAATCGGAAATCCTGCCAGTTGGCATCAGGCGCTGGCGGCCATCGTCGAATCGCGAGGCGCGATCGATGTAGTCATCGATGAAAATATTTTGGCAGCGCAGAGATGGCTGGCACTGCATGAAGGAATTTTTGTCGAGCCGGCCAGCGCTGCGTCGATTGCCGGTCTTTTCAGGTGGTGTGTTTCAAACGATGCGGCGTACTCGTTTCGACAAATTCGGGAAGGCAGCCGGATCGTCTGCACCGTGACTGGACACGGTTTGAAAGACCCCGATGTGATTATCGGGCGAATGAAAGAATCGAAACCGATCGCGGCGACGGTGGCGGATGTGCGACGCGCAATTGAGCGGTAGAGGGGACCCTGTCAAATCCAGCGAAGTCGAGATATCCCGCCGATCTTAGTTTTGCATTGAGCCACGATTCCTCGACTCCGCTCGGAATGACGGTTATGAGATCTGTCTGCATCGCAACATGCGCCTGATAGTTCAAAAATACGGCGGCACTTCCGTAGGAACACCGGAACGAATTTCTCACGTGGCGCAGCGAATCCTCGAGACACAGCGTCAGGGATGCCGGGTAGTGGCGGTGGTCTCCGCAATGGCCGGCGTCACTGATGAGTTGCTGCGGCTGGGACATGCCGTTGCGCCGGATCCCACAAAGCGCGAGCTCGACATTCTGCTTTCAACCGGCGAACAAGCCGCCGCTGCCCTGACGGCCATGGCAGTAAACAGCCTTGGTGGAACGGCAATTTCACTAACCGGGGCGCAAGCAGGGATCTTAACTAACCGGGATCACACGCGCGCGCGCATCGCGAACATCAGCCCAAAGCAAATCCATGAGCTGCTCGACGACGATTACATCGTCATCGTGGCCGGGTTCCAAGGCCAGACGCCGGACGGAGAAACAACCACGCTCGGCCGGGGTGGCTCGGACCTCACCGCCATTGCATTGGCTGGGGCCTTGAATGCCGACACCTGCCAGATTTTCACCGATGTTGATGGCGTTTTTACCTGCGATCCACGAATTGTTAAAGACGCGGAAAAACTCGGGGAAATCGCTTATGACGAACTGCTTGAGATGGCCGGCAGTGGCGCAAAAGTGATGCAATCCCGCGCGGTCGAGTTCGCCAAGAAGTTTGGGGTGGAATTCGAGGTGCGATCGACATTTAAGGAGGTCGCCGGTACGGTCACGAGAGAAGAAACCCCCAGTATGGAGGACATACTGATTCGCGGGATTAGTGTGGACCGGCATCAGGCCAAGCTCAGCATCGCCTCAGTGCGTGACAAGCCAGGAATTGCCGCCCGGATCTTTTCTGACATGGGCGCCGCGCACATCATTGTCGATATGATTGTGCAAAATGCGTCGATTGATGGGACCACGGACATTTCGTTTACCATTCACGAAGACGAATTGGAAAACGCGCGCACCATCCTTATGCCGGTGCTGGGCGAGTTGGGCGGGAAACGTTTAAACACCGCGAGCGGCGTAGCCAAGTTGAGCGTGGTCGGCATTGGGATGCGATCCCATTCCGGCGTCGCGGCGCGAATGTTCGAATGCCTGGGCCGCGCCGGGATCAATATTCAGCTGGTCTCCACATCGGAGATCAAAATCGCTGTGATTATCGACGAAAAAGACGCGGATCGCGCGGCGCGATTGATCCATGCGGAGTTTGGTCTAGGACGATTGCTGCCGGCAGACACGGCGACCCAGCCGTTGGCTTGATCAAGGAGCGGCGGTCTCCTCGGGCGCCGTAGCCTCGACGAAGGCGGCTAGTCCGCCGCCGGGAAAGGGTCGGATTACAAACAGCCTTCAACTACGGATTGCGCACCGGATCGACATAAAACTCCTGCGTTGCGCCTTCGAGCCGCATCTTATAGCCAAAAACACCGTGAATTACGGCTGCTGCCGGGTGATCTGTGACGCGCGAGCGGTACCGGTCATCCGCGTTTGCCTGTTTCCATACCGTGCCGTCTTCCAACCGAATGATGGTCCTGCCGGTCAACCCCTGAAAGCTGCCATCAACGCGGCTCACAATTAAATCCATTTTTGTGCGCGATGCGCGAGCCGTGGCTTTCTTTTCAGCGGTCTGTTCAGTGACCTGGCGGTAACCTTGCAGCCAGGCATCGAGTTTCTGGAGCTCGTCCGCAGAAAGCTTATTCAATCCAGCAGCCTTGAATTCCTCCGCCGACATTATTTCCTTGATGCTGCCAGACATCTCTGGCTGCGCGGCACGCGCCGCTTCGAAACAGGACAGAATCACGCAAAATCCAACGACTACGCATCGTGGCAAAGCTCTGCGGCAAATGTTCATGAGATCGAAAATAGGAAAACAGACTCGCGGAGGCTAGCACCGGCGACGACATGGTCAAGAGTTGAACCATAGAGGGGGCGGTGGGAGAGCGAGCCCAAGCAATCCACTCTCTGGCTCTACTCGATAACATCAGACAATATATGTCATATGAAATCGATACGTGTTGGGTCCGATTGGTCCCGTCCGTCAGAGCTTGTCTGGCGTCGCGTTCCGCAGTAAACAAACCGCACTAGCGAACTTCCATCTAGTTCGGAGCGGCAGTGGTAGGCCCGCCGGACTTAGAAAGCCTTACCACAAGCCACATAGAGCCGGCGTTCCTGACGGTGCGGCAGGAACTAAAACGATTCGGACGCAAAACGCTCGGATATAGCAAAGACCTCGTAACGCACAAGCACGCAGTTGCGCTGCATTTCGGAGTTTACAATTTCGTTCGGAAACATCATACCCTCGGAACAACGCCAGCGGTGGCCGCAGGGCTCGAGGAAAAAGCCGTGGAGTTTAGAACGGATCGTGGAAA
>JBJMXF010000213.1:0-3087 GCA_045809725.1 Candidatus Udaeobacter sp.
ACCACCAGGTGGCAATGTTCCAGCTAAAGGCGGCTATCACAGCACTGAGCACAGTCGTCATGGTGACTACCTCGGTGTCCACCAATCCTTTGCCGATCGTGGAAGCAACCGCACCGCCAAATAACGCTCCTGTGAGATTGAAGAATGCAGCCATCGCGATCGCCTGGCGCGGCGTAAGTACGCGCGTCGAGACGACGGTTGCGATCGCGTTTGCCGCGTCGTGAAAGCCATTGCTGTATTCGAAAATGACAGCGGCCAGAATGACCAAAATCAGCGTGAGCACGCGGTCCGTTTGCTACGAATATTTTAGCGCCACCTGTAGGATGATGTTCCCCGTGTCGCGGCAGCGATCGATCACTTTTTCCAAGAGCCCATAAAGGTCATGCAGAAAAATAATCTGCTTCGCGGAGTGATCCCCTGTGAAAAGATCGCGAAGCCGCTCCAGTTCGAGCTTATCGGCCTCGCCTTCGATGGTTTGAAGCTTGGCATTCATCTCGCGCGCGTTGCGGGCGTTGATCCCGTGGCGCAGTTGCTTCACCATCGCTAGCACCATTTCGGCTGCCTGATCGAGCAGCTCAACTTGCTTACCAAAACTTTGTCCGGCCAAATCCTCCGGACAGATTAAAATGCGCTCGCCAATTTTCTCCACCGTCTTCGGTATTTTATAGAGCGCGGCCCCCAGCTCCTGGATGTCTTCCCGTTCGAAAGGAGTGACAAAGGTTTTGGAAAGTTGCTCGGTCAATTCCTGCGTGATCCGTTTATCCTCACGCCTGCTGTGGGCGAATTGCTCCAGGTTTTCCGGTGTGTCATGCTGCTCGAGTTTTTGCAATAAGCCGATCAGGTGATGCACGCTGGCGTCCGCCTGCTGCGCACTTGCTTCGAGCAAATCGTAAAACTTTTGGTCACGCCCGAGCAGCTTTTGAATCGAAAACATGACGCCTTCAGTGGTACTCGACCGCACTCCTTGTTGCAACGTCAGAACTTCGGTTCAGGTGGAACGGCTTGTCCCCAAGCCGTTGAGAATGGCCCGAGCCATCGCGTTGGGGACAACGAGATCCACCGTGCGCCCGTGGCATAACACGCGCTGTACCAACGCGCCCGGAAAAATCCACGGTGGCCGAAGATGCGCGGTCGCTTGCATAAACATTTCTCTCAGGGAAGTCTAAATAAACCCGATAGAAGCAAAAATTATGGCCACAAAAAATAAATCTACAGAGTCAGTCTACAGAGTAACCGAAGTGATCGGCACCAGTGCGCAATCCTGGGAAGATGCGGCAAAAGCTGCCGTGAAGACTGCAGCGGGGACGCTCCGTGATCTACGTATTGCCGAGGTTGTGAAAATGGATGTGAAGATCGAGGACGGCAAAGTGCTCGAGTTTCGAACTCGATTGCAGCTGTCCTTTAAATACGAAGGTTAGTCCGCACGCGGAAGAAATCTGCGCCCACCCTAAGCGAGGATCGTCATCGTCCTGATGGACAGTAAAATCCCAGGACTGCATCACGTCACTGCGATCGCGAGCGACCCGCAGCGGAACGTCGACTTTTATGTGGGGCTTCTCGGTCTGCGCTTCGTGAAGCGGACGGTGAATTTTGATGATCCGGGAACGTACCATTTTTATTTCGGCGATCGGCGCGGCACGCCGGGAACAATCCTGACATTTTTTGCGTGGCCGGGAGCTCGGCGGGGAATTCGCGGTAGCGGGCAGGTCGAAGCGACAGCGTTCGCCATTCCACCCGGTTCAGTTGGCTATTGGCTGGAGCGTTTGAAACAACAGCACGTAGCGGCTGAAAAAGCGCCTACGCGTTTCGGAGAAGAAGTAATTCGATTGCTTGATCCCGATGGACTTCCGATTGAACTGATCGCGGGAGCGGCAGGCGTATCGCCTGCAAACGTCGAGTCGTGGCCGGACAGCCATGTTCCGACACAACATGCGCTTCACGGTCTTCACGGTGTGTCCGCCGCATTGGAAGGTTACGAACGAACCGCCCGCTTACTCAGTGAGAGCTTTGGCTATCGTTTGGTTGACGAAACGGGCAACCGGTTTCGGTTTGCATCTCCCGATGAGTCTGCACCGGGCAGAATTGTGGACCTACTGTGTAAGCCGGACACCGCGATCGGCCGCGTCGCGGCCGGTTCAGTGCATCACATTGCGTTTCGCGCGAAGAATCAAGACGAACAGCTGCAGTGGCGCGAACATCTTGTCGAACTTGGCTACAACGTCACACCAGTAATCGATCGCACGTATTTTCATTCCATTTATTTCCGCGAACCCGGAGGCGTGCTGTTTGAAATCGCGACCGAGCCACCCGGTTTTACATTGGACGAAAAATTAGGCGAACTCGGCATGCATTTACGTCTTCCGGCGTGGATGGAATCGGCGCGATCAGAGATCGAAAAAATTCTTCCTCCGATTCGCGTGCCGAGTGAACTGAGCTAAATAGCCGCTGTAGCTACGGATCTGGTGGCGGGTTGCCTATAGTGACAAACAATCTCCAATGCAGACCGGCCACAGGCCGTTAGCTACATAATTACTAGTATGAAACTTCGACCGGATTTCATTCATGAATTCGTTCCCGGCAACTCGTCACGCACACTTCTGCTTCTGCACGGCACTGGTGGAAACGAACGGGATCTCATCCCGCTTGGACGGGAGCTTGATCCGAATGCTGCGTTGGTCAGCCCGCGCGGTAAGGTGCTCGAGAATGGAATGCCGCGGTTCTTCCGACGATTGGCCGAAGGTGTATTCGATATCGAAGACCTAAAATATCGCACAGATGAATTGGCGGACTTTGTCTCTGCGGCCGCTCAACATTACGGATTTGCTACCGATCAGTTATTTGCCGTCGGATACTCTAACGGAGCAAACATTGCCGCGAGCATGCTACTGCTTCGGCCGGAAATTACGCAGCGGGCAATTCTGTTTCGCGCCATGGTGCCACTGATTTCCGACACTTTGCCCAACCTTTCATCTGCTCGCGTTTGGATGGGCGCGGGTGATCAGGATCCGATTATCCCCTCCTCCGAGACGAAACGTCTGGCGGAACTTCTTCGGCGCGCAGGCGCAGACGTGACGATTCGTTTCTTCA
>JBJMXF010000214.1:0-10465 GCA_045809725.1 Candidatus Udaeobacter sp.
TGGCAGCGCTGCGCGCCCTCGACTTCGCCGTCCCGGATGTTCGATTCCTTGGCCTGCCAGACCAGGGGCTAACCGGTCTTTTGTTGCGAGATTGCGACACGACAGTTACGCGAATCACCCAAGCGATCGACGATTGGTCTCCCACCGACATTCTTGCGCCTTCACTGTTCGACATTCACCCGGATCACAACGCCGTTGCAGTGATGATGCGGCTCATGTTTGCCGACTCTTTACCGCCTGGAGTTTTGCACTGGAACTATTTGGTGCACGGCCGCAGCCCCGCGTTCTTCGACAATGCGGCCGAATTATCATCCTCCGAATCAGAGGTCGCTAGAAAACGCGAAGCAATCCGCTGCCATCAAACGCAAATTAAACTGTCGAGGCGACGTTTCCTTCAATACGCCGCGCGTCCGGAGCGCTTTGTTCGTGTCGAACGCGAGAGCGCTGTTCGGCGCGATGGAGCGGTGTATTTGGTTTCTCGAACACGCGACAACCTCGATGTGAGCTTTCGTTTTGCGGCTGATCTGTTTCGTATGCAAAGGAACAAGTTCTTCATTTTCGGTCGCGATTCGAGTGGGCGAACACAAGCGTGCCAGATCCGTCTTCCGGGCTGCTCAGCCGATCTTGAAATGTTGGATTGCGCGACCAATCGTAGCATCGGCGTCGCGCGCTACCGGGGCCATCCATTTGCCGGCGACTTGGTGCTTCCGTTGCAGTGGTTTTCACCGCTCCACGATTTGTTTATTAAGATCGATCGCCGTTCGTGGTTCTTCGATGAGGCGGGGTGGAGTGAGATTCCAACTGTGCCGAGTTTAACCAATGTCCCTCTGTCGGTGGCTTCGGCTTAGGCAGGAATTGGCATGCGATCGGATTTGCACTGGATCGGCGAGGCTGGACGCCTAACGAGTTGCGATGTCGATGTTCACCCGTAGCTAGCAGGCGGATTGCTTCACGAGTAAGTTATCGTAGGGTGCGTATTCTTTCATGGCATGAAGCTTCTCGATAAAATCGGTCGCGAATTCTCCGGCTACAACATTTTGGAATCGGGTAAACGGCTCGTCGACCGCAAACCGTTGCAGTGCAGTCTTTACGTAACGGACCAGTGCAACCTCGATTGCGCTTATTGCACTGAATACGACAACAGCCGGCCGCATCCGAGCATCGACGACTTAAAGAAATGGGTGCGGAAGATACGCGAGCTTGGAACAATGCGCATAGCTCTTGTCGGGGGCGAACCGCTCGTGCACCCTGATATTGTCGAGCTCGTTCGCTACTGTCGTGAGTTGGGCTTTGCCACCAGTCTCACCACCAACGGATTCCTGCTTACGCGCAAACTGCTTGCCCAACTGGAAGATGCCGGCTTGCAGGTGATGCAGATCAGCGTTGATCGAATGACGCCGAGCGCGATCACAAAAAAATCGTTCAAAACCATCCTGCCGAAGCTCGATTATTTTCGTGATTCAAAAATCAGTCTGCACATCACTGGAGTGATTTGTGCCGACACGTTACCGGAAGCACAAGCAGTGCTCGAGACCGGGTTATCGCGAGGAATTCCGACTGAGGTGCGGCTCGTTCATGCGGATCCCTTACGGCGTTTTCGTGTGGATCGCGGGCAGCGTGAGGAGCTCGAACGGTTCATCGATTCAATGATCGAACGAAAACGCCGTGGCGAGAAGATTCACACCAGCGAGGCGATCCTTGATTATCAGCGCAGTCTGCTTCGAGGGGAGCACGTCGAATGGACGTGCGCGGCAGGTTACAAGTTATTCTTTGTTTCCGCGCAGGGAAAATTTTGGATTTGCAGCATGGTGCACACAAACAAGCACATCATGGATGTGACGCTGGACGACCTGTTCGCCAATTATAAGAAGAAGTCCTGCCAGAAAGGTTGCGGTGTTTACTGCGCCGTGAGCGCTTCACTAATGCTGGAAAGACCGGTGCGTGTACTCGGCAAGGAAGTCCTGGCGCGCGCAAAGCGTGTGCCTTCGCTGTTACGTCCTTCGTCAAGGCCGGGGATCAACAACTCGACGGCTGATCGTATTGCAAATCCAAGTGGAGCGCATGACGTGAAACGCAGCACTAACGGCAGCCCAGCCGCAGATGATCGCGTAGCTTTGGGGGAACGCGCCTAACAAGAAGCCGGCGGTCAACACCCAAACGTAAACGTTTCTTCGCGCGGCGATCAGCCGGAAAGCTCGGTCGAACGGCGCAACATCGTCGAGCAGCCTGCCCGTTGCCATCTTTGCTCTGCGTTTTACAACTTCATCCAGCAGATGCGATCCAATGAGTACTGCTAGAAAGTAGAATGCAGTCCGAAGTTGGGCGCTTTGCCACAAATGAAAAGCCATCGCTGCCCACCATGAGTTCTCTATCAAATAATCGAGATGGTGTTCCCATTTGCCGCGTTCGGTTGTTTCTATTTTGACCCGCGAGAGCTTTCCATCGAGTCCATCGACAATACCGAACGCGAGAGCAGCGAGGAGCCCGACCCCGACACTGCCAAGCATAAAGGCCGCGGTCGCGCCGCAACCGATGACGAATCCTGCAATCGTGACCTGGTTAGGGGTAATCCGGGTTTTGCAAAGGACCGCGACGACCGCCGTTTCGATTGGTGCGTGGACATAAGCAGGGAAATCCAAGGTGCCTTTTTGCGCCGCATCCAGAATAATGCGCTCGGCGAGACGATGATCCTGTGCCCGCGGCGCTGGAAAAAAGAGCGGCCGCAGATGCCGGCGCATGCTGACGATGTAATCATCGAATTTCGCTGCGTCCACGGTCTCGATTTCACCGGTGTAGATCTTTTGCTTGAGCTCCTCAACAAGCGCAACGCTGTCAGAGCACGCCGAAAGGAAGTCTCGCGTCACTATAGCCGGCCCGCTTTGGTTTCGGATTAGGTCTTCGACTAACTGTGGTGGGTTGGAATCCACGAGGACGCCTGGAGTGTTCCTGGCAGATAAAGCGGCAAGCAGACGCGCATCGCAATACATATTCATCGGGACAATGAGGAAGCGGGCGATCTGGTCTTGTTCCAAAATCCCGCAGGCTGTAACTGGTTTAGCTGTAGTTGGAACCAGCTGGGCAGTGATTTGTGCTCTAGCCCACGAGGCTTTCGCCAACTCTGCGCCAACGATTTCCGGCGTGCGGGAAAAAACAATCGCGCGCTGAAATCCAAGTCGCTGCAAAATGCGGAGCAATCGTTCAAGCAGGTTGACGCCGCACAATTCGGTCAACGCATCGGGCGCATCCGCGATTAATATTGGGAGGACGTTCTCCACCCGCTGAGATTAGCGATACGATACGGCTGTGCCAACTTCGGGGACAGCTTAGCTGCGCGTGGTCCGGAGTTGGCTGTCGATGATCAGGCCGTCCTTCATTTCGTGGACCCAATCGCACGCTTCGGCAATTGCCGGATTGTGCGTGGCGAGGAGCAACGCCTTCCCGCGCTCATGCACGAGATTCTGCAACAGCTCAAATGCGCGCGCGGAGTTTCCGGTGTCCAGATTGCCGGTCGGTTCATCCGCCAGAATGACGCGCGGATCGTTTGCGAGCGCACGTGCGATCGCGACGCGCTGTTGTTCACCGCCTGAAAGATGGCGGCTGGGGCGCCGCAACTTGTTGCCCAGTCCCACACCATCAAGCAACTCCGCGGCGCGATCGCGCATCTGCTCATCCGAGAGTTCGCCAAGCTTACGCATGGGGATCATCACATTTTCTTGCGCCGTGAAGTCCTCCATTAAGAAATGGAATTGAAAAATGAAACCGATGAATTTGTTCCGCTTCTGTGCGAGCTCGTCGTCGCTCAAATGGGATACCGCTTCAGTTTCGATCGCAACACGTCCGGCGTCAGGTGTATCAAGCAAACCGAGAATGTAGAGCAACGAACTTTTGCCACATCCCGACGGGCCGACCACGGCGTGAACGCTTCCAGTCTCGATCTCGAGCGACACACCGCGAAGGGCGTGCACGCGTTCCTCCTCTTCGCCGAGGTAGCGCTCGAGTCGCTCGCAACTCAGGCTAATTTCTGCGCTCATCTCGATCCCCGAATGGTAACTACGGGTGGCAATTCAGCGGCCCGCCGTGCCGGGACATAACTCGCGATGAACACAGCCAGAAGCGCCAGTAACGTCGCAAACGCATAATGGCGCCAATCCCACGTAACCAAAAAATAATTTGTGTAGAGCAACCCGCGAAGACGAATCGGAATGTGCGATACACCCCAGGTCATTAACGCGCCGAGCACGCAACCCACTACCGACCCAGCCACAGCGATCAATGCGCCCTGCCATAGGAAGATTGCGCTGATGTCTCTGCGGCGGTACCCCATGGAACGCAAAATCGCGATCTCTTTGATTTTCGCGAGGACCGACATGGTAAGGACATTAAAAATTCCGAAACCTGCCAGTAGAATTATTAGTGAAACCGTGATCGCAACGGACATCCTGAGAGTCAAAAAAAGTTGGAGTGTGCTCTCCTCGCGCTCCTGCCAACTGAGAGCGTTGTGCTGGAAAAGCGTTTCGAAACGGTTGGCCAATTCTGGCGCACGATTCCGGTCCCGCAGTTTATAGATGATCATGCTCGCTCCAGAGGGCTGCTGCAGCAATGCCTGTGCAATCTTGGCGTGCGAGTAAATACGGGTCGAATCGATCGAGCCAATCCCTGCACGCGCGATCGCTGCAACATTGAATCGCCAGAACTCGCCATTGGGCGCCAGCAATTGCACCGTGTCGCCGACGCCAGTCTGAAGGAGCTCTGCCAGGCGTGAGCCGATAATGATCGCGCTGGTGTTATTACGAAAATCCTCAAAGCTGCCGTCAATCAATTGATGCACGATATCGGTCGTGCTTGCGTGGAGGGCGGGATCGATACCGTAAAGGTCGACTGTCGCGTTCTCAAAACCGGCGCGAGCGCTTACGCTACCGCGCAGAACCGGCGAACAGGAAATCACGTCGGGAAATTGCCTGCTCACCCGCATGATTTCGTTGGGATTGGTAATCCCTTCAAAATAAAGACGGCGGTTAGTGGTCGTCTTGGAGTTCTTCGCGGCCACCATGAGTGGCTCGTACCGTGGGCGAAAACGAGATCTGACGACGAGCGCGCCGTTGCTGCCGATGTTGGACTCGATGAAATAGCGGGAGAAGCCCTGCGTCTGTGCTTGCGTGCAGATGAATATTGCCACGCCGAAAACGACGCCGCTCAAACTCAAAAGCAATGCCCGCTTGCGATGCGTTAAGAAACGCAGGGCAATGTAAAGCGGCGGTGTCACGGCGCTTTCGGTGGAGGCGGCGCGTTGATCATGCGCTGGCGCACCGGCTGGCCGGAATGAAACTTATCCTGATCGGAAATGATTATGTGATCGCTGTCTGCGAGACCGCTGAGCACCTCCGAAAAGTCGAGTGTACGAAATCCTACGTTGACGGTTCGTCGCTGCACAATTCCGCCATTTACTATCAGCGCCTGGTCGACGAGTAGCGCGCGCGTAGGCACAAGCAGCGCATTTTCGTGCACGCCAGTGATGATGTTCATCTCACCGGTCATTCCGACCATCATGTTGTCGGGTGGATTTTCCATCTCCAGCACCACGGTATAACGCTGGGTAGTTGGATCGGCTGCTGGTTGGATTGACGTGACCCGGCCCGTGAACGTGCGCGTGCGGTACGCGTACAATTGGACCTTTGCTTTCATGCCGGGTTTTACTTCGCCTACGTCCTCTTCGTTAACTTCGCCCCGGACATAGGTCTTTCGCGAAGAGACGGTGAAAAGTTCGTTTCCGTCCGAAACCAATTCGCCATCGATTGTCTGAACGTTGGTCAAAATTCCATCGATCGGCGAGCGGACTTCAGCATTCTTCATTTCCGCTTCAAGCTTCTTCGCAATTTCTTGAAGCGATTTTAGATTGCGATCGCGCTCGATGCGCTCTGTCTCCACTGCGCCGCGTAAACGGTTCACCTCGCTCTTGGATTTCTGATACTCAACCGCCGGTACGTTCCCTGAGGAAACAACCTTTTCGAGCCGTTGCAGATTGTCCTCCGCTGCTTTGAGCAATTCCGAGGAGGGCAGGGGAAGAGCCGCGCGGTCAAGGGCTGCCTGCAAATCGGTACGTGCTTGTTTCAATTGCCTGGAGGTTTCTTCGTCAGCAATGGTTGCTAGTAGTTCCCCTCGTTGCACGCCTTTGCCAATTGCGCCGCGGCCGGCCGAGAAAGGTTCAGCCAGCCGAATAAACCCGTCGTTTTGCGCACGGACACGCACAACAAACGCGGGTTCGATTCGCACCGTTCCGTAAACCGCCGAGATGGCCGTCCCTCGCTGGACTGTCGCCACTTCCGCGACTGGCATCAGAAAAAAATATCCGAGCGCAAAGAGGACTACGATCGCCGCTGCGCCGATCCACAAAACGGTTTTTGATTTCGGCAGTTTCAATTTTGGAGAACCAGTCTGATGTCCACTACGGTTGTTTGCAATACGCTCGTGTCCGGCAGTAGCCGTTCTGGTTCCAGTTTGTTCGACGATCTTCGACACCATTATTGCCAAGACACTGCAGTCGAGATATCCGTTCGATCAATACGCTTCAGGGAGTGACGGCTTTCCAGCTGCCAACATGTCGATGTCCTGACGACCTTGCGAATCGACTACTTATCCGCTTGCACACCGGCTTTGCGGGATCCGTATGAAAATTGAAAATACCGACCCGCAGCGCGATCCCATTCTGCGGCTGCGACATTGTGCTGATAAATAGCGTCGAGTAAGCCACTCTTCGTCGTCAGAAAAGCGGTTTGACTCACGCGGTACTCAAGCGGCGAGATCAAACCGGTCGCAACATTTTCGCGCACAGTGCGGGCACTTTCCTCCGCAGCCGCCGACGCCGATGCGAGTGAATGTTCGCGGGCAGCGATTGCTTGAACGTCATTCGCGATTCGGGAGAGCTCGCGGCTCAGGTTCGATTCCAGTTTCCGACACGTCAGTTCGTTTTGCTCCCGTGCTGCTCGTGCTCTCAACACTGCGCCTCCGACTTTTCCGTTGTCGATGACACGCCAGGTGTATGCGGCCTTTTCACGAACTTCTGACCCAATGAAATCCTGTGTCTTGCTTGTCGATTCCTGCCGATGAATTCCGCTAACCGGAACCCATTCTCCATGGATGCTTCCCACGACCTTGGGATAATAATCTGCTGCAATAATCCGTTGATCTTCATTTGCAGCGCGCACAAACAAGCGAGCGAGTTTGAGATCGGCCCTGCGCTGCAAAGCTGCTGCTGTTTCGGCAGCAACATCGATATGCATTGGAACAAACTCCAGTTCGCCATCCGGTTCAGGCAGGGGTGATTTTGAAGGGTCAATTCCCATCGCTTGTGCCAGATTCAATTGCGCTTCTCGATAGGCGCGCTGCGCGGTTTCACTTTGTGGAATCAGTTCGTCGGCTTGCACAGTTGCGCTCGTGAATGCGCTTCGGTCAGTTAATCCGGCTTCGAACCGATTTTTCTGAGTAGCAACATTTTCTTGTAATTTCTGTCGCTGTTCGTCTCGAATCGTTTGCAGCGACCGATTGTAAAGCGCCGCGTAAAACGCGAGCCGCGCCGTGTGCAACTGTTGAACTACGGCTAGGTTTAATTGCTGTCCGGCGATTAAAACCTCGATATCTCCACGCCGAAGCGAAGGCGGCACAGCCATGTTGAACAACGTCTGTTCCAAATTGCCGCGACCCACAGCAAATCCTTTTGCTCCACTCTCGCCGGCGCGGTGACCATACTGAAGACCTGCGGGGACGTTCACGTCGAAATCGGGCCAGACGATGGAGCGAAAAACCAGGCGCTGCCCGGCAGCTTGCTCCAGGCCAGCTTTGGCCTCGAGTATGGCGGGATTTTTTTCCAGCGTTGTGCGGAGGACTTCTGGAAGAGTGACGGCGCTCGCCGAGTGTGTGAAACAGGCGATCAGAATTACCAAAATGTGAACAGTCGCTGGAACCTGTAGCCGCTCCCCTGTGGGAAGCGCACGGGCCATGCATTCCACGCGTTCGCGCGGCGTCGCCCACAGGGCGGCGGCTACAGATTGGGCCGTCAGCGTTAATGGTAGTTTCATCGCTGACTCATTTTTTGCGGCGGCTTAGCTACATCAGCAGCGTGCGCAGCGTTGCGATTTTCGTTCTTCACGTCTTTGAAGTCGGATCCGAAATTAAGCGCTTCGGCTGAACTCGCGCAGGCGTGAGTCAGGCGTGCCAGAGCCACGTTATGTAGATAGATCGCGCTCAATCGAGTGGTGCGCGTGCGGGTGACGTCGGTGGCTGCTTGCAGCACATCAAGTTGTGTTCCTAAACCGGCGGCAAAATTTCCTCTCGACATTTCGAGTGCTTCATCCGCGGTTTGCAGATTTTTTGTTTCACTCTCGAGGACGCGGTCCGCTTGTTGAAGATCGAAAAATGCGCTGCGCACTTCGGAGGCCACGCTGCGCCGTGCTGCTGCCAGAGCCTGCGTTGCCGCATCACGCCGGGCACGCGTAGCCTGCATGCGCCCTTTCGTCGCGAAGCCATCGAAGATGTTCCAGGTGGCGTTTATCCCGACAACCCCACCATAATTAAATTCAGGACCGACGTCCGGGTCACGCTCGCTGTAAACTTCGTATCCCGAGAAGGCGCGTATGTGGGGACGCGTCGCGCTGCGGTCCAAAACGTACTGCCGCCCCTCGATCTCAATGTCTTTCGCTTTGGATTTGATGATGCCACGGTTCGCGTCAGCCCGTGCGAGACATTGGTTAAGATCGGGATGATTGGGCCGATATTGTAATTCTCCCGAAATTCCGAATGGAGGCGCTTCTGCTCCGGGGGCGAGATCAATCCCCAAAAGTTCCCCCAATCGCAAATATGAATTTTTCAAATCGGTTTGTGCGTTAAATAATTCCGGCTGCTCGTTGGCGAGCGCCACCTCCGCTCGCTGCACATTTAATTTGCCGACAATGCCGGCGTTGAAATTTTCCTGTTCGCCTTTCAGCTCCTGTTCGAACACTTGGACGGAATCTTGGTGGACGCGAAGTTTCGCCCGGTTCAGCAACAGTTCGTTGAACGCAATTCGCACATCCATGGTGACGCGGCTGATCGTCTCCTGAAGGTCGTAATTTGCCTTGGCGATGTTCAATTGCGCGATGGCCACCTGGCTGCTGACCGCTCCGCCCGTGTAAAGGTTCTGTTCGAGCTTTACTATCGCGTTGTAATCTTCCTGTCGCAGGTTTGTCTGGCTCTCGGTCTGTCGTTTATCGTACAACCCGCTTGAGCTCACCGAAGGGAGATAGCCAGAACGGGCCTCGATGAAGCCGCCGCGAGCCGCTGTCACTTTCTTGTGCGCGATGAGGATGTCGGGGTTCCGTTCCTGGGCCACGGCAACTGCTTGCTCAATACCATAAACCGGAATCGCCTCCGATGAGCTGGAGGACACGGCCAAAATGGCAGCGAGCATCACACTGATGGCCACGAATTTCGAACACATGTCGTTTATCTCCTGACAGAGGCTGCCCGTGCGTCAGGACGCCTCTGACTCTTGCCCTTATATCAGGCCTTGCAAGCGGGTGCGACTTCAGACACATTCAGGCTTCGCGGCCCGGTTTCGGGAGGCCTAACTAGGCGGGACGCGGCATCGATCCAGCCTAATTTATCGCTTGCTCCGAATTGTTTAGATCAGGTAGGGTTCAGTTTTTAGAAAATGAGAAAAATCAGAATCGCAATCGTGGGCGTTGGAAACTGCGCCAGCTCGCTGGTGCAGGGACTCAATTTTTATGATGGCTCCTCCTCTGCCAACGGCACGAGCGTCGGCTTAATGCACAAGCAAATCGGCGGTTACCTACCAAGTGATATTGAAGTAGTGGCGGCTTTCGATATCGACCGACGCAAAGTGGGCCTTGACGTGAGCAGAGCTATTTTTGCGCCGCCCAATTGCACAAAGGTGTTCTGCGAAAAGATCAAGCTCACTGGTGCGATCGTAAAGATGGGCTGCGTTCTGGATGGCTATCCACCGCACATGCAGGACCAGGACCCGCTGCGCACATTCCTTCCACTCGAGAAGGAAACCACTCGCGAAGACATTATCGGCGAGCTGAAAAATTCCTCTGCGGAACTGATGGTCAATTATCTTCCCGTCGGGTCCGAGCAGGCCACCCGATTTTACGCCGGTTGCGCCTTGGAAGCCGGACTCGGGTTTGTCAACAACATCCCCGTTTTTATCGCGAGCGATCCCGCCTGGGCGAAACGGTTCGCCGACAAAAATCTGCCGATTATCGGGGACGATATTAAGGCGCAGGTGGGTGCGACTATCGTGCATCGGGCATTGGTCGATCTCTTTCGCAAGCGCGGAGTGAAGGTCGTGCGGACTTATCAGTTAAACACTGGCGGCAACACCGATTTCCTCAACATGCTGAATCGCACCAGGCTGGCATCGAAGAAAACTTCCAAGACGGAGGCAGTCCAGTCTGTAATGGGCGATCGCCTG
>JBJMXF010000215.1:0-4031 GCA_045809725.1 Candidatus Udaeobacter sp.
CGCGGAATACTTTCATCGAAATAAGTCTTTCCTGCGGCAACCGCCCGTATGGCCTCGGCTACGTGCGTAGCCGCGCCAGTTTTTAATACGTAGCCCTTGGCGCCGGCTGCGATCATGTCTTCCAGATAGGCGGACGATTCATACAACGTCAGACCGATGATTTTTACCGCTCGATCAACTTCTCTGAGCTCGCGGGTGACCTCGATTCCATTTTTTCCAGGCATCGAGCCGTCCATCAAA
This sequence comes from Candidatus Udaeobacter sp., assembly GCA_045809725.1. Lineage (GTDB taxonomy): Bacteria > Verrucomicrobiota > Verrucomicrobiia > Chthoniobacterales > UBA10450 > Udaeobacter. The sequence goes on from JBJMXF010000215.1 coordinate 241, forward strand.
ACTACATCCGGCGTTGTACGTGCGAATACCTCGAGCGCAGTGTGGCCATCGGCTTCCGCAACGACCGACAGATCCGGCTGCAAATTGATGAACCTTCTCAAAGCGTCTCGCATGGCTGGGTGATCGTCGACGAGCAGCACGCGAATTTTCGCTTCACTTTGCTTTCTTTTCTTTGTCATGTGCTTTGGAAATTGGAATGCGGACAAACAATGTGGCGCCACGCTTGGGAGCAGATTCGATCTTGAAGTCACCGCCGACGGTACCGAGACGTTCTTGGATTCCGAGCAAGCCCAGGCGGCCGCTACCATTCCCCGATTGTGACGTCGCGCGAGCATCAAATCCCCGCCCATCATCTTCAATAATTGCCTGAACTTGTTCTTCAGTGCGGCGGAGGATAATAGCCACACGCGTTGCGCCGGAATGCTTTGCGACATTGTTAAGCGCTTCCTGAATGATCCGGTAAAGAATCGTTTCGATCTCCGAGGAAATGCCGGCACCCTTGTATTGTCCCGCCTCGAAATCCACTTCGATGCGGTAGCGCGTTGACCAGGTTTCGATCAACGCGCGAATGGCTTTAACAAGTCCGAGATCATCAAGGGCAGCCGGCCGCAGTTCCACTGCCACACGGTGAAGATCGCGCGCGGTTTGTGTGGCCAACTCCTGAAGATGTTGTACTCGACTGCCGAGACCCGACCGCGACGGGCCATCGAGCAGGGTTTTGAGTCCGACATTAAGCGCGGTGAGATTCTGTCCCATCTGATCGTGCAACTCGCGAGCGATGCGCCGTCGCTCTTCCTCCTGCGCGTGAAGTAACTTTCGACGCAAGGTTTCGCGTTCGGCCATCTCACGGCGAAGTCGTTCGTTAGACCTGGCCAGCTTCGCAGTGCGTGACTCAACGAGACTTTGAAGGTGCTTGGCGCGATCAGCCAATTGTTCATGCGCGTGGCGCAGCGCTTCCTCGGCTTGCTTTCTGGCAGTGACGTCGCGAAATACCACGACCAAGCCGGTGATGTTCGCGTCTTCGCGTAGAGGCGAGGAACTATAAATGACGTCGAAAAACGTGCCGTCTTTTCGAATAAAAACGTCCTCGTGTGCGGTCAAGGTCTTGCCATGATGCAGCACTTGCAGATTGGCGCATTCTTCGACCCGAAAGGGCGAGCCATCCTGATGCTTGTAATGGACCGCGTCGTGTATGTTCCGTCCCCGCAACTCGCGAAAGGTCCAGCCGAAGAGTTGTTCCGCAGCCGGGTTCATGAATGTCACCGATCCCTGGCCGTCCACGGTATAAAGTCCTTCACCCATGTTCTCCATCACTGCGTCATCGAATTGCTTTGCACGTTGCAAGCTCTCCCGCGCTTGTTCTAATTCAGATTGCTTCCGGTGTTGCTCGTCCAGAAAATCTCGCACCTGATATTGCCGACGGCGCGATTTTAACGCCACCTCAAGAGAACGTAACAACGTTGTAGTGCCTACAGGCCGCTCCAGCAAAGTCACACCGCCGGCTGCCTGTACGATCATTTCGAGCAAGCGGACTAGTCGTGGTTCACCGCCAGTCGCCAGGATGATGAGCGGCAACTCAGACCAGGACGGTTGCGCGGCTAGCGCATCGAATAGATGCGATAAGCTGCCCAATTCGAGAGCTTCCTCGGTGAGTATGAGCGCACCTGCACCGGACTGAATATATGCGGCGCATTCTGCCAGCGAACCGCAAATGACTACTTCAAATCGGTGCCGGCCCAGTAACTCGGCCATGGCGTGAGCGTCGCGTCCGACAGGCGCAATGATCAGGACGCGCTCCGTCGAATTACTCTTTTTCATCAGAACCCCGCGATCACCTGCTCTGTGCCCCCGCGAAAGACAGGCGCTCCCGTCAAAACGCCACGAAACTCCTTCAAGGGCTGACCCACTCGAATACCCTTGCCAGGCTCCAGCTTGAATTCACGAATGGTTTTCTCATGGCGGCCACTTCGCTTTTTAATCACCGCGATCGATTGTCTGACCTCGCCTGCCGCTTCGAAGTATCGCAGGTTCAGCACAGTGTCGGACAGGTAGCTGAGATCTACCGGCGACTCTGCTGTGGAGATCAGCCCGTGCTGCGCCAAAATAAGGATGGTCAACACGCCTTGGTGATTCAGATAAGTGACAAGCTCGTGAAGTTGATTGGTAAGGTACTTCTCGCCGGGCATCGCGTTGAGATATCCATTGAGGGTGTCGATCACGACGAGTTTGCAGCCGCCGTTCACGCACTCCTTGATGCGCGCAGCGAATTCGCCGGGCGAAATCTCCGCGGGATCCACTTGTTGTACGGTGATCGCTCCGCTCTTAACGTACTTTTCTAAATTGAAGCCCAATGCCTTGGCGCGAGCGAGCATGATCGAACGCGTTTCATCAAAGGCGAAGAGTATCGCCCGGTCACCCTTGGAAGCCATTTGCCTGGCATACTGCAAAGCGAGCGTGGATTTGCCCGTGCCTGCGGTGCCGAGGATTAGCGTCGTGGTGCCACGATCCAGACCGCCGCCAAATAAGTCGTCCAGCTCTTTGATGCCACTGGACACCGGCTCACGCTCGAATTGTGTGCGGTGCTCCGCTGCTACAAGACGCGGAAACACGCGCAAGCCACCAGTATCGATTATGTAATCGTGATAGCCTTCGCGAAATTTAACTCCTCGCAATTTGAGCACGCGCAGCCGCCGTCGCGATTTGCCGTAGTCTGGAGAAAGCTGCTCCATTTCAATAACGCCGTGGCTCAGGCTCAGCACGTGGGGATCAGTTCCGACCAGCCCTCTATCCATTTTGTCGTCGAGCAACATCACCGTGCTCTGGGTCTGCGCGAAATGCCGTTTTAAATGCAGTAATTCGCGTCGGTAGCGTAACGCCGTTTCCGCCAGCAACCGAAATTCGGAGAGCGAATCAAAGACGATCCGTGCGGGACGCCTTTTACTGACTTCATCGATCAATAGTTTGCTGACTGTATTCAGTTCGATCTCCGAAGGACGAAAAACTGTCGTCTGCGACTCGGGACGCATCAGCTGTTCGATCGAGGACAATTCAAGTAACGGAATATCTTCCAGTGACCACCCATGTGACCGTGTCACCTTTAACAATTCTTCCCGCGTCTCGGAGAGAGTTACATAAAAAACCGATTCCCCACAGCGCACACCTTCGAGTAAGAATTGCAACGCCACCGTTGTTTTGCCCGACCCGGGATCGCCTTGAATCAGATAAAAACAACCGCGCGGCAAACCGCCCGCCAGGATGTCGTCCAAGCCCTCCACTCCGCTCGAGCAACGTTGATCATGCGAAACAGCGGAGGCTTTTGCCTTGAATCGATTCTTTTTCATAGTTCATCCGCCCGGCAGAGGGTAGCTGCTCTTATTAAATGCGCGTAAGTCGCGACGATCAACAGAAACTCTGCGTGCAACGGTGCGCAGAAGTCTGAGCGTGATCTAGGTCAACCTGTATGGGTTCAGGCGTCAGCGCTGCACTGCAACCGTCGAGTTTGTATTCGCGATCGGCTGGTAGAAACGCAACGCCTCGATGTCGCTGCCGAGTTCGCGCAAGGGGTAAAGCCCTTTGGCAGAGCCCGCGCCTGGATCGCGCACGAGATAATCCAAACCGGCTTTCCCGGCGATCACCACAAAATGCGTGATCCCATTGCCCAGCCGCACCCGCACTATCACGGGATTTCCGTGCGCGATGTTGGAATCGATCAATTGATAGGAAGGCAGATCTTCGTAAACGTGTCGAACGCGATCCGGCGCGAACCACGCGGCGCGATCCCAGTAAAGCCA
>JBJMXF010000216.1:0-12480 GCA_045809725.1 Candidatus Udaeobacter sp.
GGACGAAAAACGTCACGTTCCGTCGTCAGAATGAAGTCTGGACGGATTGGTAGCGCCAACTCAGAGAGACCCTTCTCGAGGAGATCAACCGAGCGTCCGGTATTTATCGCCCAGATCGCGCCAGCCCCCTGCAGCTCGCGAATCAACTCCATGCATTGCGAGTTGAACACCGGTTCCGTGGCCCGCGAAACAAGCGTCCCGTCAAAATCGATACTGAGCAGCCGAATTGGTGAACGCATGCGAAAGCAACTTAAGAATTGATTTCCGAGAAGCAATGTGTCGATTGTTTTTAGGAGCGTAAAATCGAATGAAATCGGCTTACGAACTCGCAATGGAACGGCTTCAAAAGACGTCGCCATCGCTCTCGCTCACTGAGGAACAAAAGAAAGCCCTCGCTGAAATCGATTCGAAGTATCGCGCGAAGATCGCCGAGAGAGAGCTTTTCCTGAGGGCTCAGATCCGGAAGGCACGGACGGAAGGCAAGCCCGACGAGATTGATTCCCTGGAGAAGCAGCTCGCCTCAGATGTTCGCCGGTTAGGTGAGGAGTGCGAAGCAGCGAAAGAAAAACTCCGCAACGGTTTCGCGCGGCAGTAGTTTTGCCGATCCAATATCGGAAGCACGCACGTTCCTTCTTTAGGGATGTCCGATGGACTGGCAGATCTGTGGCGGCAGCATATGCGCCGCGGTGATTTCGAAGCAGCCTGGCGAATTAGTGATCGCGCGTTGCAGAACCGCGATTGTTTTGCTCGCTGCAGGGGTGACGAAGAATCTACATGGCGCGGAGAGCCGCTCGACGGAAAACGCGTGCTGGTCCGCTGCTGCTACGGGCTCGGCGACACATTGCAATTCGTCCGTTACGTTCCATTGCTTCGACGCGCTGCGCGCCACGTCACACTGCAGGCGCAAGCTTCTCTCGCACGTGTGCTCGAGCAGGTTGAAGGAATTGACAGCCTGGTGACACGGCGTAACCAGGTTCCACCTGAAAATTACGATGTAGCGATGGAGTTAAGTGAGTTGCCGCACGTGTTCCGGACGAGCATCCAAACCATCCCGACTCAAATCCCGTACATACATGTTGTGCCGCGCAGTTTCCCCGCTACGACTGATATGAAAGTGGGCCTTGTGTGGCAGGGTAGCGACTGGGATCCGCGCCGGTCTGTGCCGCTGCAATTATTTGCCGGATTCGAGCGCGTCGCGCGGCTAACGCTTCACATTGTCCAGCGCGGCCGCGCGTTAATGGAGCGGCCAAAGGGATTTGGGATCAATTCAGGGCATGATGATGTATACGAAGCGGCGCGAACGATCGCCGCACTGGATTTAATCCTCACGATCGACAGTATGCCAGCGCATCTCGCGGGCGCGATGGGTGTTCCAACGTGGACCTTAGTGCATTCGCATTGCGATTGGCGATGGATGGAAAATCGAACAGATTCGCCGTGGTATCCCGGAATGCGTCTGTTTCGTCAGAAAGACGCAGGTGATTGGCCGCCCGTAATTGCGGCCGTAAAACAGGAACTACAACGCGTGGCGTGCTCGCGAGTAAATCCGATTTCAGTCGCTGCTTAGAGACGGCCGAGCCACTTCCGCAGATGCGGTTTGGCCGCGATCGCGACGCCTCGGCAAATCTGAATCCAGGAAACCGAGCATGTGCGCGTGCTTAATCGTGCGCACGCCTTCCTGCTTCTGCAGGTGCTCGATCTTACGGCGGAATTTTTCCATTTTAGTCCAGTGAACCTTTGGACGGAAATGATGTTCCGCGTGATAGCCGTTGTAGAAAAAGAGCCAGTTATAAATTTTCCCGTAGCTGCTCACGCCCCACGCAATCGGCTTGTCCGGATTCGCTCCGTAATGCCGGTAGTAGCCATTCAAATAACTAAAGCAATGGCCGAGATACCAAAACGGCAGGAAGTACAGCATGAATCGCCAGTTGATGAAGTGAATCGGATTGGTCGGGACGATGACCGCCATAACAAAAAGCGTTGTAGCGAATGCCGCCAGCTCAATGTTGCCCCAGAAATCATCTCGATTTTTCCGTTTCCGCAAATCCTTGCGAATCGTGCCCACGTCGTCGCGGAAGAAACTCAGAAAAACATAGCTCCAAGGACTTTCGGCCTCGCCGTCATGGCCGTGCCTGTAGATCGACAACCAATCGACCGTGTCACCGTGTTCATCCTGCCGGTCCGAGTTCCCCTTGTGATGTTGCATGTGCACGGCGTCGTACATCGTTTGAGAGAAGCAGCAGGCGACCGATTGCGTAATTGCAAACAGGCGATTGAGAAGTTGGGGTCGAAAAAACGGGTTATGAATGAAGTTGTGCCCCACCCCGTTGATGTTCGCATTCACCATCAGCGCATAAACGAATCCGAGAATCAGCATCACCCACAGCGGTGTATGCGGAAATAAAAAGTACAGAGCGAGAAGATAGGCGAGATGAAAAAGCCCCGCCGCCGTTGGAACAATATCCCAGCGCGTGTGCGCGAAGAGCTTGGAATTCGTGATTGGGCGTTCTATTCGGATCGCGTCAGCAGCCATGGTTCTGTTTGGTTTTCGGAGACCCGATACCTTGGCGGATAACCGCATTTTGGCAAGGTAGTGGCGTGATGAGAGTCGCCTTTCGACCCGTCCGAAGGAGTCCAGTTTTTCTCACACGGCCATCAAATGCGGGTTGCTAATTTTGATCGTGTCCGCCTATTGTAGCGGCTTGCGATGTTCGCGCTTCAACCTGAATTAAAAGTCTTCACGGGATCCGCAAACCGCGATTTGGCCGAGCGAATTTGCAAGTACATCGGCGTGCCATTGGGACAGGCGACGATCAGCTCGTTTCCCGACGGCGAGACATATGTTAGAATCGAGGAGAACATTCGCGGGCATGACGTGTTCATTGTCCAGCCAACGTGCCCGCCGACCAATCAGCATTTAATGGAGTTGCTGATCATGGTGGATGCCGCGCGACGCGCGAGCGCGGACCGGATCACAGCTGTCATTCCATTTTTTGGCTACGCGCGACAGGATCGCAAAGATCAACCTCGCGTGCCGATCACAGCGAAGCTCGTCGCGAATTTGCTGCACGCCGCGGGGGTGAATCGCGTGCTCACCATGGATCTGCATGCGCAACAGGTGCAGGGTTTTTTCGACATCCCAGTGGACCACCTCTATTCGGCGCCTGTTTTGATTAAGTATTTGCGGAAGACGATGACGGGCAAGACAACTGTTGTTTCTCCCGATCTCGGCGGACTGAAAATGGCGTCGGCTTATGCAGAAGCACTCGCTGCCAATCTGGCGATTGTGGCGAAAGAACGAAAAAGTGCCACTGAGACTGAAGCGCTTTATTTGATCGGCGATGTAGAGAACCACGACGTGTTGCTGGTTGATGATCTCACTGAAACGGCGGGCACCCTTACCTCGGCCGCTGCGATAGTAAAAAAACACGGAGCGCGCAATATTTACGCGGGTGTGGCGCACGCGGTTTTGGTGGATGTGGCCATTCCGCGGTTGCAAAAATCCGAAATTACGGAATTAGTAACGACCAACAGCACGCCGGTGCGCACTGTGGACGGATTTAAGGTCGCAGTGCTCTGTGTCTCCGAGCTTCTCGGAGAAGGCATCAAACGGATCCACAACGACGAATCGGTGTCGTCGCTGTTCAACATCGAGAACGAAAAAAATGGCAAAACAAGTTAAGCTCAAGGCAGAAGCGCGCGCGACGGTAGGACGCTCTGCTGTGCGGAAACTCAGAGCGGGCGGATTCATCCCGGCTGTCATCTACGGAGGCAACGACGAACCGCAACCACTACGGGTCTCCGCGCGGGACATCAATGCGATGATGAGTCAGGCCTCTGGAGAAAACGTCCTGGTCGAGCTCCAAATTGGCGACGATGGCCAAAGCCGCACGGCGCTTGTGCAGGAAGTACAACACTCTCCTGTCCGTGGAGAGATTCGTCACGTCGATTTTCACGCCATCTCTATGGACGAGATGATCCAGGCTGAGGTGCCGCTCGAACCGGTGGGCACACCTGTTGGCGTTAAGACCTTTGGCGGGTTGCTTGAGCAGAGCTTGCGCGCATTAGCGATTGAATGTCTGCCGGGCGATTTGCCTGATCGGATCACGGTGGACGTTTCGCAGCTGAACATCGGCGATGCCATTCATGTCCGCGACATTCAGCTTCCTCAAGGTGTAACAGCAAAGGTGCAGGTCGAGTTAACGGCGTTCTCCGTCGTGGCGCCTGTCGTCGAGGAACAACCAGTTGCAGCGGAAGCTGAGGCTGCTGCCGCCGGACCGGAAGTGATCACGGAGAAAAAACAAGAAGGCGAAGCTGCTGCTCCTGCTGCGCCTGGTAAAGAAAAGGCTCCAAAAGAGAAAGAGAAGAAGTAGTCCATTTTCGGTTGCCGATTTTGGATTGTCGATTGCCCGCGCGTGGAGGAAACACCAATCCGGCTCATCGCCGGTCTCGGAAATCCCGGCTCGGAGTACGCGGCGACGCGACACAACATCGGCTTCATGGTCGTCGACCAGCTAGCGGCGCAGTTTGGATCGGCGTGGGAAAAATCGGTGAAATGGGATGCACTCTCGGCGAAGTGTGGAGCTGTGCTTCTGGTCAAGCCGTTGAGCTTCATGAATCGCAGCGGGTATTCACTGCTCGCTGTTACGCAGTTTTACAAAATCGAGCCTCGGGAAATCCTCGTCGTCCTTGACGATTTTTCCTTGTCGTTAGGCCGCCTACGACTGCGCGCGCAGGGCGGACCAGGCGGACATAACGGCCTTGAGTCAGTCATAGTCCAATTTGGAACGGAAGAAATCCCACGGTTACGCATCGGAATCGGCGCCGCGCCACGGGAGGGATCAGCCGATTACGTACTGAGTCGCTTCTTCCATGAGGAGAAGCCAATCGTGCGATCCACCGTTGATCGCGCGGTGGAAGCGTTGAAATGCGCGATTGACAATGGTCTCGTTTCAGCCATGAACACGTTTAACAAATCCGAAGAAATATGAATCGTCGTTATGAAGCCCTCCTGGTCCTAAACACGCAGGCCAAAGATGAAAACGTAAAAGAAATGATCGAGCGGTTGGAATCCGAGTTCGAGAAAGAAGGCGCCAAGGTCGAACAGGTCCAAAAGATGGACAAGCGTCACTTCTCCTACATGGCCGGATCGCTGGATTCCGGTTATTACGTGAACTTCATCTTGAACACCGATCCTGGATCGATCGTGCGGCTGCGGACCAAATTTAACCTCGATCCTGACGTTTACCGCCAGCATTACCAGCGGCTCGAGGAGAACAAAGAAAAGGCGCCAAAAAAAGTGGCAAAATCAAAATGATTTCGCTATAAGCGCGACATGGCGAACCTCAACAAAGTTCTTTTACTTGGAAATGTTACTCGCGATCCGGAAGTGCGTTACACGCCCAAAGGCAGCGCTGTCTGTGATCTGGGCGTCGCGGTAAATCGGTCTTACACGACCGACAGCGGCGAAAAGCGCGAAGAAGTCACGTTTGTCGACGTCACGCTCTGGGGACGAACAGCAGAGGTTGCCAGCGAGTACCTGAAAAAGGGCAGGCCGGTCTTCGTCGAAGGGCGGCTTCAAATGGACACTTGGGACGACAAGCAAACCGGACAGAAGCGAACGCGCCTGCGAGTTGTGGCCGACAACATGCAACTTCTCGGCGGCCGACCTCCCGGCGGGGCCGAACCTCCCGGAGATACCCGACAACCCAGCGCTCCGCCTAAAAAATCGGCGTCTTCCGAACCGGACGAAGACGAGATTCCGTTTTGAAGTAGCGCGACCCTCCGGCTTGCGCCGCAGGACCGATCGCAAGGGGGGACGCTACCGTTATTTTTGTTATGAACGCGACCGAAGCGTGTATCGCGCTCAACATGCTGCCGACGGTTGGGCCGGTGCGATTGCGCAAGTTGCTGGAGGTTTTTCAGGAACCGCAACAAATCCTTGCAGCTAAACGGAGTGACCTTCGCAAGGTGGAAGGAATCGGAAACGAGGTCGCCGATCAGATCTCAAATTGGGAATCGACGATTGATCTTCCCGCCGAGCTCCAACGCGTTCATGATTTCGGCGCCACTGTTATTACGCAGCAATCGGCGGGTTATCCCCATTCCCTCCGGGAGATCCATGCGCCGCCGATTGTGCTCTATGTCTGGGGCGAACTCCTGGATCGCGATCACCATGCCATCGGCGTTATCGGCGCGCGACGCACAACGCATTACGGCACAGAAGCAGCGAAGAAACTCGCCTACCAGCTTGCGTATGCGGGGTTGACCGTGATTAGCGGATTGGCACGCGGCATTGATACGGCTGCTCACCAGGGGGCGCTCGCGGCAAAAGGGCGCACCATCGGAGTGATCGGCTCCGGCTTAGCCAGATTGTATCCGCCGGAGAATGCGGCGCTGGCGGAAAAAATCCGCAGCGGGAATGGCGCAATCGTTTCCGAGTTCTCCATGGACATCGAACCAGATCGACAAACATTTCCGATGCGCAATCGCATTATTTCCGGATGGAGCCACGGCATTCTCGTTGTGGAAGCAGGATTGAATAGCGGTGCGCTTATCACAGCGGCCCAGGCGCTGGAACAAGGTCGCGCGGTCTATGCCGTGCCCGGCCACATCAACGCGCCGAGCGCGATGGGATCGAACCGCTTGATTCAGCAGGGCGCAAAGCTGGTCATGGATGCGTCAGACATTCTGGAGGACTTGGAAATTTTGTTGCCGGAGTCAAAACCGTCTCCCGAAACCGCAGCCCGACCGTTACCGCCGCTTTCAGACGAGGAGCGCCGAGTCTATGAATCAATCCATTCGAGCGAGACGTCGATCGATGACATCGCGGCCCGGAGCGAATTGCCAAGCTCAACCGTTTCATCTACACTGTTGCAGCTAGAACTGAAACGTCTGGTCAAGCAATTGCCTGGAAAATACTTCGTTAAGCTGGGCTAGCCAGACAGTTACTGCGGCGTTGTACGCCTCGCACACTGGCCCTGACTTGCAAAGCAACGGTAAGTGAGTTCGATTGCTGCCCCATGTCCAAGTCTCTCATCATTACCGAGAAACCGTCCGTCGCCGGCGACATCGCCAAGGCGCTTGGCGGCTTTAAGAAAGGCAAGGACTACTTCGAGAACGACCGATATCTGATCTCGTGGGCGGTCGGTCATCTCTTTGAGCTCGCCGTGCCTGCCTCAATGAAAGAGCAGGACAAATGGGACATGACCAAGCTGCCCATAATGCCACCGGAATTCGAGCTTGCGCCCGCGGACAAAATGGGCGGTCGCGTCAGCACGCTGCGAAAACTCATCAAAAGCAAAGACGTCTCCGAGATCATCAACGCCTGCGACGCCGGCCGCGAGGGCGAGTTGATATTCCGCTACATCGTCCAACACGCCGCCACGAAAAAACCTATTAAGCGTTTGTGGTTGCAATCGATGACGTCAGAGGCCATCCGCAACGGGTTTACCCGACTGCGGAGCGACGACGAAATGCAACCGCTGGCAAGCGCGGCGCGAAGCCGCAACGAGGCCGATTGGCTCGTCGGCATTAATGCGACGCGCGCATTTACGCTACGACTCAGCGGCGGACGCGGCAGCACTGTCACTTCGCTTGGCCGAGTGCAGACGCCTACGCTGACTATTATCGTCGACCGTGAAACTAAGATTAGGGAATTCAAGCCACGCGAACTGAATGAGATCATCGGCACATTCCGCGCAGGCAGTGGCGAGTATCCGGGGCGGTGGTTCGACGAAGCGTTCAACAAAGAAGAAAGCGAGAGCGAGAGGACGCGAAGACTGCTCGCACGCCTTCAATTGAATTTGCCCGACGCCGCGCAACGGCTAGATCCCGCGAATGGGTCGCTCTGGGAGGAGCATCGCACTGCGCCTCGACTGTGGCATCGCGAGATCGCTGAGATGATTCAACAAAAGTGCACCGGCAAAGAAGGCGTTATTGAGCTCGAGGAAAAGAAGCCGAGTACGCAGATTGGGCCGCAGTTGTACGATCTCACGAGCTTGCAACGCGAAGCTAACAATCGCTTCGGTTTCTCTGCCAAGCGGACTCTGCAGATCGCGCAGGCGCTCTACGAGAGGCACAAGGCTCTGACATATCCGCGCACGGATTCGCGTGCGCTGCCTGAAGATTACATTGCGACCGTAAAAACGACGTTGGGCAAACTCGAAAATGCCTTCGCCCGTAAAGTGCTCGATAACAATTGGGTCAAGCCTAACAAGCGCATTTTTAACAACGCGAAAGTGGGCGACCATTTCGCAATTATCCCAACCGACACCGTCCCGCATTCACTCGATAACAACGAGCAGGCAATTTTCGACATGGTTACCAAGCGTTTTGTGGCCGTGTTCTTTCCACCTGCACAATTCGAGAACACGACGCGGATCACGCGGGTGGAAAGCGAGCCTTTTAAGACAGAAGGAAAAATCATGGTCGCGCGCGGATGGCTCGAGGTCTATGGACGCGAAAATGCCAGCGACAAACCCGAAGAAAATCTGCCGGCCGTCCAGCAAGGCGAACGGGTGGAAACCCTGCGCATTGAAATCAACACGGAACAGACCCGGCCACCTGCTCGTTACAATGAGGGGACAATCCTCAGCGCGATGGAATCGGCGGGCAAACTCGTGGAGGACGAAGAATTGCGCGATGCGATGAAGGAGAAAGGCCTCGGCACGCCCGCCACACGCGCATCCATTATCGAGACGCTAATTTCAGCTCATTATTTGATCCGGCAGGGAAAAGAACTTCAGCCCACCGCAAAGGCCATTCAGACGATTACTCTTCTCAAAAGCGCGGTACCGGAATTGACCAGCCCTGAACTCACTGGCGAGTGGGAATTTCGCCTGCGCGAGATTGAACATCGGAAACTCACGCGCGACGCGTTCATGCACGACATTCGCGACCTGACGAAGGATATCGTTGGCAAGGCCAAGCATTTTCATCCTGACGAGCACATGCCTGACACTGAGCCTTTCGGCCAGTGCCCGAAGTGCGGTTCGCCGATTGTCGAGCGATTCAAGAGTTTCACCTGCACAAATGAAGACTGCGATTTTACAATCTGGAAAACTATCGCCGGCCGATTGCTGAGCCGCGATGAATTCGAGACGCTGGTCCGCGACAAACAGACCGAACCCTTGGGCGGTTTTCGCAGCAAGAAAGGCAAACGCTTTCATGCCGCGCTCAAATTGACCGACGAATTCAAGGCAGAATTCGATTTCGGACCCAACGGACAAGAGAACGGCGCAGCGCAGCCCGTGGATTTTTCACAGCAGGAATCGCTGGGAACATGTCCCAAATGCGGCGGCCGTGTATTCGAATCCGGAATGACCTACGTGTGCGAAAATTTAGTCGGCCCCAATAAGACCTGCGACTTCCGATCTGGCAAAGTCATTCTGCAACGACCAATCGAGCGAGAACAGATGAGCAAGTTGCTCGCGAGCGGCAAAACCGATTTGCTTGAACGGTTTATTTCGCGCAAGGGCAGGCCATTCAAAGCGTTTCTGGTGTTGAACGACAAGAAAGATGTCGGCTTCGAATTCGAGAAACGTGACCCGAAGGCAAAAAAGGAACGAAAACCGAAAGAGCCCGTAGCAAAAATTGATTTCACAGGAAAAGAGCCGCTCGGCGAATGTCCGATATCCGGCGGAAAAATTTTTGAGACGGAGACGAGTTACATTTGCCAGGATTCACAGGCCGATCGAAAGCCTTGCAAATTCAAGCTCAGCAAAACGATTCTCGGCCGCGAGATTTCCAAAGAACAGGCGCAGAAGCTTCTCACCACTGGAAAGACCGATCTTCTCGAGGGCTTCATTTCGAAACGCGGACGCCCATTCTCCGCCTATTTGAAATTCGAGGACGGCAAAGTGGGTTTCGAATTCCCTGAGAGAACGACAGCAGTCAGCGAATCTAAGCAGACAAGTTAGCTCGTAGGGCGCGACCGCCGGGCGCGCCGATATTGCGAGAGCTGTGCCTGCTGACGTGAATCGGTCGACGTCAGTTCGTGCTTCACACCAGCACGCCACAAAATTAAATAAGTCGTGCGAAGAAAAGCTGCCATTCTTTTTCTGGCGCTTCTTTGTTTCACGCTCGGACTGGTTACCGCTTTTTATTTTCCTATTCCCGAGCGTGTCGGCGCGGTCGTAACAAAACTGCTACAAGGGAAAATTCGACCGTTTGCCGTCAAACGGAACTTCAAGGAAATCATCGCCTACGTCACCGACAGAAAAGCAGGTCCTACTGTCGATGGGAGCGTCACTTATCTTGGCCAATACGCGGGCCAGGTTTCGTACGGTTTGATAACGGTGCAAGTACCAGAGCACCACCCGGCAGGCTCGCCAATCGACGCTACCGCGATCAAGAAAGTCGAATCAATTTCATATCCCGCGTTTCTTAAATTCCTTCGAGACCAGGCTGAAAAACCTTTGGTCATTTGGATTCATGGTTACCGGCTTTCATTTCCGGTCAGCACCTCGTACTGCGCCGAGATAGCGCGGGATTTGGATATCGACGCGAACGTTCTCACATTCGATTGGGCCAGCAACGAGTCGGTCCTTGGCTATAACCAGGACGTCCTTCAGATACCTCAGTCGACAAACCATCTTGTGGATCTGCTGGAGACAATAAACAACGAAGTTAAGCCAGCCAAAATCATCATCATCGGGCACAGTCTCGGTTGCCGGATCGTCTGTCTCGCTTTGCAGCAGTTGTACAACAATCCGAAGGCCCAAAGACTGAAATTGGATCACGTAATATTTCTAGCTCCCAACGTCGACAGAGAAGAATTTAATCAAAACTTTAAATCAGGGCTTCAGGCCTTGGTTGATAGACTGACGATTTACGTCGCGTCTGACGATAACGTGCTGCTTCTCGGAAAACTTTTGTACAACGTCGATTCAATCGGTTTGCCGGAACAGTTCTCACCGGACACAAATTTGGACGAAATTCAGACGTTCCTTTACTATGAGAAACAGCTCCCCGGAAAGATCGATCTCGTCGACGTTTCGTTTTCGAAAAAAGATTTTCTCAGGAAACATCGTCTCTTTCTCGAGCGACCAGTGTTGGAAGACTTGTTTTGGTTGGTTCACGACGATTATCCGGCAGCACAACGACATCTGCTCAAATATAAGAATGCACAGAACGCAGCCGATTACTGGGTAATCCCGCCTTAACTTTGCGCTTTTCTTGTCACTCACCGCGCAATAATTAAACTGAGCCGGTGAAGGACCGATGGATAATAACCCCATGCGAAAATCTAAATGGCGGCGGGATCGCATGGAACGAAATTTGTGAGTCGGATTGTATCGCGCGTCTCCTTTCTCGGAAAGGATTTCAAAGCACGGACGAAGTTCAAAATTTTCTGCGACCGCGCCTTAGCTCACTGAGCGATCCATTTTTGCTCCCGCAAATGGGTGCAGCAGTCAGTCGGATTTTCGCCGCACTCGATTCGCACGAACGCATCGTGCTGTTTGGAGATTACGATGTCGATGGGGTGACATCGCTCGCGTTACTAGCGGAAATGCTGCGCGGTTATCCCGCAGTTG
This sequence comes from Candidatus Udaeobacter sp., assembly GCA_045809725.1. Taxonomy (GTDB): domain Bacteria; phylum Verrucomicrobiota; class Verrucomicrobiia; order Chthoniobacterales; family UBA10450; genus Udaeobacter. The sequence goes on from JBJMXF010000216.1 coordinate 11,538, forward strand.
CGGCACCGGAACTGTTTTTGCCTTTGCGCATGGAGGAGGGCTACGGATTGAGCCGAGAGAGCGTCCAACGCTGCCTCGAGGAATGTCGGCCACAATTGCTGATCGCGATTGACTGCGGCACCGCTTCGGCGAACGAGATTTCTGAACTGAAGAATCGCGGCGTCGATGTCGTAGTGCTCGACCACCACGAACCGAAATCACGGCTGCCCGATTGCGTCGCAATGGTAAACCCAAAAGCTGATTCAGCCTCGCCATTTCATTATCTCTGCAGCGTGGGGATCGTATTTAAGCTTTGCCATGCGCTGTTGAAGACGCGACCGCTGCCTGACTTTGATTTAAAATCAAAACTGGATCTTGTGGCGCTCGGCACCGTGGCTGACATCGTGCCACTCGTGGAGGAGAACCGCCTGCTAGTGCAGCGCGGAGCAGTGGAAATCGGCCGCACGTCGCGCGTCGGTCTGCGAAAACTAATGCAAATCGCCGGCGTGCGTCCGCCTATTTCGCCTGAAGACATTGGCTACCGCCTGGGACCACGGTTGAACGCTGCGGGCCGGTTAAGCACGGCGGAAAAATCTTTGCGCCTGTTGCTGACAACGGATGAAGAAGAAGCGTCGGCTTTGGCGACTGAACTCGATCAGCAAAATCGTGCACGCCAGGAAGTGGAGAAGGAAATCTTCGCTGCAGTCATTGTCACAATTGAAAAACAATTCGATGCCGCGCGTGATGCGGCCATCGTCGCCGGCGCGCGCGGGTGGCATCCGGGTGTGCTGGGCATCGTAGCGTCACGCATTGCTCGCAAATATCATCGGCCCACCATCGTGATCGGTTTTGACGAGAACGGTCTCGGGAAGGGAAGCGGACGGAGCATCAACGGTCTGAATCTGGTCGACGCGCTGACTCGATGCGCGGCCACGCTCGAGAAATTCGGCGGCCACGAAATGGC
>JBJMXF010000217.1:0-6069 GCA_045809725.1 Candidatus Udaeobacter sp.
AAAATTTTTGGTGAAAAAATTGCCGTGAAAGCGATGATTCATACACTCGGCGGATTCAGCGCGCACGCGGGGAAAACCGATCTTTTGCGCTGGTTCGATGTGATCGCGCCGAGCAAGCCGCGCGTAGTCCTGACTCACGGAGAAGACGACCAGCGCAGCGCGCTTGCCACACTCATTCAACAGCAGCACCGGTTACAGTCGGAATTGCCGAAGTTAGGCGAAGTCATTGAAGTTTAGTCAGCGACATCAACCAAGGAAAACATTATGGGATTCGAAACATTTGATCTTGAAAACCTGGATAAGGAGCGGCGCAAAGCCGTTGCAAACTCAATTCGTGTAATGAGCGTCGAAGAACTCAAGGCGCTCGGAAACGAGATCTTTCGTTACGCCGATGATCCATGGCGGGCGAAGTTCTTCGGCTTCATCGCTGAAAATCCCGGCGCCACTTTTCATCACGCCGTGATGAGCGATGGCGTCAACATTGTGTACTCCCGCGATCAAGACAAAGGCATGTGGTTCCTGCCGGGAAGCGGCATGGGACCATTGCAAGCCACCGGCCGCAAGATGATGAGCGAAATGATTCGGGGAAAACGGTGACGACACCGCCCAGCCTAACGAATGGCTGTCGTGCCGCGGTGTTTTGTTCTGACGTTCCGATTTTTTGAAGCACAACATGAGCAAAGAAAACACCTCCTTTGGACAATCAGACATCGTCCGTCTTAGTGACGAAGATGCAGCCACCGAACTTCTCGAGCGCGCAGTGACGGGCCTGTGGGAGGTCGTTAACGAGCTGACGCGGTTTCGCCGCACTACTCGCCAGAATTATCGCGTGACCATCTTCGGCTCTGCGCGGCTCAAACCCGGCACGCCTGCATACCAGGGCGTGAAACAACTCGCCGCCGAATTAACGAAGATGGGTTGCGACATCATCAGCGGCGGCGGCCCTGGTCTGATGCAAGCAGCGAATGAAGGCGCACAATCCATCGAGAAGGCAACACGTCGCTCCGTGGGCATCCGTGTCGAGTTGCCCTTCGAGCAGGAGGTCAACCCGTTCGTCGGCCAGGCCTACGAACATCGCACCTTCTTTTCGCGACTACACCATTTCATGATCATCTCCGACGCGTTCGTAGTCGTCCCAGGCGGTATCGGAACTCTGTTGGAGTTGTCGCTGGCGTGGCAACTTCTCCAAGTCCGGAAGTTGTACAACACACCACTTATTCTGGTGGGAAAAATGTGGGCCGAGCTCGTTGAATGGAGTCGCCGCTCAATGCTCCAGAAAGGCAACGAACTCGCCAGCGAGATCGATTTTAAAATTCCGCATTGCGTCAACACGATCGAGCAAGCCGTTGCGATCATTCGTGAAAACCGCGCCGCCTGGTTAGCAGCGCAGAAGGCGAAGTAGATTCACGCAGTGTTACCGCCTGGCCTCATCAAACCGAGTTCATATCCTGCGAGACTTTAGTCCGATTGGATAATGCAGTCTTTCCAGTCAAATTGTTCCCAATCTGCAACTGCATCACAATGAATTCGACGAACCCTGGCTCATTTACTCTCAACCAACACGGTGTGGCGGTTGCCGAGGTTCACCGGAACCTGCCGCCGAGCGCGCTCTACGAGCACGCGATTCGTTACGAGAAAGATGCGAGCATCGCGCAGAACGGCGCGCTCGTTGCATACTCCGGAGTCAAGACAGGGCGTTCGCCAAAGGACAAGCGCGTGGTCGAGCATGCCGGTTCGAAAAACGACGTCTGGTGGGGCCCGGTTAATATCCCGTGCGACGAGCGCACGTTTCAGATCAATCGCCAGCGCGCGCTGGACTACCTCAACACGTGCGAGCGGCTGTATTGTTTCGACGGCTTCGCGGGCTGGGATCCGAAGCACCGCATCAAAGTTCGGGTCATCTGCTCGCGGCCGTATCACGCGCTATTCATGCACACGATGCTCATTCGTCCGACGCGCGAGGAGCTCGCCAGCTTTGGAGCGCCCGATTTCGTCATCTACAACGCAGGCGCGTTTCCGGCTAATCGCCTAACGACTGGAATGGGCTCGACCACCAGTATCGATCTCAGTCTCGAGGACGAAGAGCTTGTTATCCTTGGCACGGAATACGCGGGTGAAATGAAGAAAGGCGTGTTCACGGTAGTTAATTATTTTGCGCCGAAGCGCGGATTGCTCTCGATGCATTGCTCAGCGACAGCAGATAAAAACACAGGCGTGTCATCGCTGCTTTTCGGTCTCAGCGGCACGGGAAAAACCACGTTGTCGGCAGATCCAAAGCGTCATCTTATTGGCGACGACGAACATGTTTGGAGTGATGACGGCATCTTCAACATCGAAGGCGGCTGCTACGCGAAAGCGATCAATCTCACACCAGAAAACGAGCCGGACATCTTTCAGGCGTTACGCTTCGGCGCTGTCCTCGAGAACGTTGTGCTCGCTAGAGATCGCGACGTCGATTATACCGACACGAGCATCACGGAAAACACTCGTGGAGCGTATCCCATCGAGTTCATTCAGAACGCGAAGATCCCCTGTGTAGCGGGTCATCCGAATGACATCATTTTCCTCACGTGCGATGCGTTCGGCGTGCTGCCGCCGGTCAGCGCGCTCTCGCCGGCGCATGCGATGTATCATTTCATCAGCGGTTACACGGCGAAGGTCGCCGGCACCGAGATGGGCGTGACGGAGCCGCAGGCGACGTTTTCACCCTGTTTCGGGGGACCGTTTCTCGTTTGGCACCCCCACAAATACGCCGAGCTGCTTGCGGACAAAATGCGGAAGCACAAGGCGCGGGTCTGGCTGGTGAATACAGGTTGGGCCGGCGGCGCTTACGGCGACGGCAAACGCATCAGCCTCAAAAACACGCGCGCGATCATCGACGCTATTCACAGCGGCGCTCTGGCAAAGGCAAACACCGCGCGCGATCCGGTGTTCGGTTTCGACATCGTCACTGAATGCCCCGGCGTGCCTGCAGAAATTCTGCGCCCGCGCGAAAGCTGGGCTGACAAATCTGCTTACGACGCTGCCGCGAACAAGCTGGCCGCTCTGTTCAACAAGAATTTTGAAACCTATGCCGCAGTCGCGAGCGCCGAAGTACAGGCTGCTGCGCCTTTGGCGTAAGGGCATGAACTGGCTGTCGGAGTTGCACGAGACGCCGTCCATTGCGCGGGCGCTCGCAATTTTTGTTTTCCGATGAACACGCCCACACTCGGCGAAGCGCGCTTCGCCTCCTCTAAAAGTCACACGACCAGCGATGACACTCGCATTCCTCAGCGCATCGAGATCGGCGCCGATCCAGGAATCGAGTTCGAGCTGGCCGGGCCGCGGGCGAAGTTATTTTTCGATCCGAAGCAGACGCGCGCCGCGATCGTCACGTGTGGTGGTTTGTGTCCGGGCCTGAACAACGTCATCCGATCGCTATTTCACGAATTGCATTACGGCTACGGTGTTGTCGAAGTGCTGGGGTTCCGCGGTGGATACAGCGGGCTCGATCCCGGGTGCGGACTTGAGCCGGTAAAAATCACGCCGTCATTTGTCGACCACATTCATCAGCATGGCGGATCAGTCCTTAGCTCCTCACGCGGTCCCGTCGATATTGGCAGAGCGGTGGACAATCTCATTGCCCACGGGGTGAAGATTCTTTTCACAGTGGGCGGGGACGGAACACAGCGCGGCGCGTACGCTCTCTATCAGGAAGCGTGCAAGCGCGGTCATGCACTCTCTGTTGTCGGCGTACCGAAAACAATCGACAACGATGTGGGCTTCGTCTCGCGCACGTTCGGATTTTTCAGCGCTGTTGAAGAAGCAAAACGCGTGCTTGATTGCGCGCACACCGAGGCGCGTAGCGTGTCCGGAGGTATTGGCCTGGTAAAGTTAATGGGGCGCCACGCCGGATTCGTGACTGCGGGGGCGGTAGTCGCGAGTCAGGACGTTAACTTCGCGCTGATTCCTGAGGTGCCATTTAAGTTGGAGAGTTTTCTAGCGGCGCTCAAAGAACGGATGGTTAACAAATCTCACGCAGTGATCGCAGTCGCGGAAGGCGCAGGCCAGGATCTACTCGGCGCGAACGCGAGTGAACGGGATGCGTCCGGCAACCTGAAACTCAAGGACATCGGACCGTTTCTTTGTGAGAAGATAAACTCCTACTTCAAAACCGAGGGTATCTCAGTGGTTATCCGTTATTTCGATCCGAGCTATCAGATTCGCAGCCGCCCAGCGAACTCTGAGGATGCATTGCTCTGCGATCTGTTCGCGCGGCACGCGGTGCACGCCGCCATGGCAGGTAAGACTGGTGTTGTCATCGGTTTTCGACACGAGCGGTTCATCCATGTACCGATCGAGTTGCTGGCGAAACACACGAAACGACTCGACCCCGCAGGTGGCTGGTGGCGCTCGGTTCTCGCTGCGACAGGACAGCCGGCACAATTCAACTGAGCAATCCCCCCGGGAAAAGCTCAGGCGCGAAACGCTTGCCAGAGGCAAGCGGCTACAGCAGCGGGGTTGGTGCGAGACACGGGGCAAAATCGCTAACGCTGCTTTCGTGAAAGAAGATAGAATAGTGGAATTCCGAACAGGGCCGCGACAACGCACAGCACAAATATCTCAGGCGCATGTCTGACGAGAAAAAAAGGCGAATAGCGCTGGTAAAGCACAAAGCCGGGAAGAAATCTGTTCCACGGCACGAGAAGCACGAGCAAGAAGCCGATCGCGGAACAAACCGGAATGCCTAATGCGGTGCGGTTTTGATTGTTCCAATAATAGGCGGCGCCGATCAGGAGCGATGTCAAAAACAACATTGAAAGGCATATGCCAGTTAGACGACGGAATTTCATGCCACCAAAAGCAGTTGTGTAGCGACGAAAATCTTTCTCCAGCAGTTTCGACAACGCGTCGATGTTATCGACAGAGTGGCCAGTTACTGATACCCGCCGCAACGAGTCGCCCAAGTCAAGCGTGACCGACGAAATAGGCTTACCGGATTGATTGTATAAATAAGAGAACCCGAAAACCTCGTTTGGAAACGCAACGCTACTCGCAAGGGACAAGTGCGGGATTTCGATGTCCTGACCTTGAATGCTAACCTTCACCATCTCCTGACCGAGATCTTCAGGGCCATTCGCCTCGTCAATAAGCGAATGCGTTTTCAGCAAAATAGCGTCGAGATCAGTCGCTCCCAATTTCAGTGGCGGCAGATCACGGACCTGTGAAGATTCCGCGCCGTTGGACAGCGATGTTGTCCCAAGGGAGATGCAAATGCTCAGAAGAATGGCGAGCCGCATCATTGCAGGCCTAACAAACACTCACTGTATCCGGCTGAGACGAGGGAGCGATTATCTTGCGCTTCTCCTTCTCGCGCGCATTGCCATTATTGCCACACCAAAACCAAGCAGAATCAACAACGGGTAAAGAATTGCCGGCTGCGGCGCGGTCCGTTTCGCCGCCGGAGGTTTGGGCCGACTCGCAAACTCAATCGGAATCTTGACCTGCGAACCTGTGCCCGGTTGAAAACGCCACTGCGAATACGCTTCAAGAGCAGCGCCATCAAGTTGTTTGTTTCCGGTGCTCTGCAGCATTCGCGCTCCGGTAACTTTGCCGGTCTGTTGGTCGATCGTCACCAAAACGACGCCTTTCCCTGCGAGTCCCTGTTTCGCCCATTCAGGTCGGTACACAGGCCTCGGCGTGTAGACCGCCTTTGGAGGCTGTAGTCCCGCCGCCGGACTTCCGGTCTGCGCGTGCAGTGAAGAAACAGACACAAACGCGAACATCAAAATGAGCGTGAATGACGAAATATTCTTCCTTCGCGAACGTCCAACGACGTTGCCAATCAGGCCAGCCGCTGCCGCCCGCACTTGCGGATCCGACATTCGATAGACGCTTCGATCGAGCAAATAATGAATAAATCCGGTCGCGAAGCCCAAGGCTAGCAACGCAGGCAACCACGTTGAGGTTCGCAGTTGTACTGCGAGCGAACCAAAGATCCGGTCCCCGTAATAAGTTCCGGTCTCGCGGTTTGCTTCCACCTCAAAAACCGGGAGGAACACGAGCGACAATAACATGAGGAAAAGCACG
>JBJMXF010000218.1:0-3464 GCA_045809725.1 Candidatus Udaeobacter sp.
CTGCTTTTGAATTTCACCTGGTGGGTCAATCGCAAAGACGCCGATGGAATGAACATCTTCCAGGGTGGCTTCCTGGGACTAGACAATATCGGCGTGTTTGATCGCAGCGCCCCACTTCCGACCGGCGGTCATATCGCACAATCAGACGGCACGAGCTGGATGGCAATGTACGCGCTCAACCTGCTGGCGATTGCGATGGAACTGGCAAAGGAAGATCCATCCTACGAAGACATGGCCAGCAAGTTCTGGGAGCACTTTCTCTACATCGCGCACGCGATGAACAACCGCGGCGACGATGAGATTAGATTGTGGGACGAGCAGGATGGATTCTTTTATGACGTGTTGCACCTGCCGCAAGGTAAGCCGTATCCGATGAAAGTTCGGTCGATGGTCGGTTTGATTCCGCTGTTTGCGGTCGAAACGTTGGAGCCCGAGCTACTGGAACATTTGCCGGACTTCAAACGACGGATGGAATGGTTCATCGGAAATCGTCCTGACTTGATCCAGAACGTGGCGTGTATGCGCACGCCGGGAAACTCCGAGCGGCGTTTGCTCTCAATCGTCAGCCAGGATCAGTTACGCAGTGTGCTGCGGTACATGCTGGATGAGAATGAATTTCTTTCGCCCTACGGCATCCGCGCGATTTCGCGTTTCCACAAGGACCATCCATATGTGCTGCAAGTGAACGGCACGGAACATCGCGTTGATTACGAGCCGGCCGAGTCGAGCACCGGGTTGTTTGGTGGTAATTCGAACTGGCGTGGGCCGATCTGGTTTCCGCTGAATTATCTACTGATCGAGTCGCTGCAAAAGTTTCATCACTACTTGGGCGAAGATTTCAAGGTCGAATGTCCGACCGGCTCAGGTCAGATGTTGACGCTTTGGGAAGTGGCTGCCGAGATTTCGAAGCGTCTTTCGCGAATCTTCCTGCGCGATACGGATCAGCGGCGTCCTGTGTTCGGTGCGGCAGCAAAGTTTCAGACCGATCCAAATTGGCGCGATCTGATTCCTTTCCACGAATACTTTCATGGCGACAATGGCTCGGGCGTCGGTGCGAGTCATCAGACCGGGTGGACCGGACTCGTCGCCAAACTACTGCAACAGAGCGGCGAATGACATTAGCCGCAGATTTCCGCAGATAAACGCAGATCTTTCTGACCTGCGTTTATCTGCGGAAATCTGCGGCTAAATCAATTCCGGCACTTCTGTAAGGAATCACTTTTCAATTCGACTCATGATTGTTCGCCGAATCCAAGACAAGGAAAGCCAATATTCATGAGCGCGATTTCATCCCAGCATCGATTTTCGCAAAAACTTTCGATTCGTAGAGGACCAAGCCACTTGCGCCGCAGCGAGCGCTGGGCGGTCATCCTCGCGGGGGGCGACGGCACGCGTTTGCAATCGATGACGCGCAGCATCACCGGCGACGATCGGCCGAAACAATTTGTCCCGGTCATTGGCGGCAGCACTTTGCTTGAGCAGACCCGACGGCGAGTCGGGCTGTCAGTCTTGCCCGGCCACACCTTCTTTGTCGTCACTGAGAAGCATCAACGTTTTTATCGTTCCATGGCCGATGGGGTGTCACCAAATCTTTTGCTTGAGCAGCCGGCGAACAAAGGGACTGCGCCCGCAATTCTCTATGCGCTGATGCGCGTAGCGGCAAAGTCGCCCAAGGCGATCGTCGCGCTGTTTCCGTCGGACCACTACTTTGCCGATGACGAAGCTTTCATGTCGCATGTCGATGCGGCTTTCGACGCAGTGCAAGCTCGCCCAACGATGATCACTTTGCTTGGTATAACGCCCACCAGCCCCGAAACCGAATACGGATGGATCGAACCGCAGCAATCCATACTCGGCACGATGCCGCTGTCAATCACTCGCGTGAGTCGCTTTTGGGAAAAACCAGACTCAGACATGGCCCGCATGCTGTTGGACAACGGTTGTCTATGGAACAGCTTTGTTATGGTCGGTCGTGTTGATGCGCTACTGAAAATGACGCGCAGGGCTTTACCGAACATGTACTCGCAGTTTGCGTCGACCATGTCCACGTTTGAAACCGCAACTGAACGCAAGGCGTTGCATGCACTGTATTCGAGAATTCAGGAGAGTAATTTCTCTAAAGAAGTTTTGGCAGCGCGCGCCGAAGATCTCACAGTGATGAGAGTTGGGGACGTCGGTTGGAGTGATCTCGGCGAGCCGGCGCGTGTACTGTCAACATTAGCGCGCATCGGAGTTCAAACAGAAATGGCGATGTCAGCGAGTTGAAGACCTGAAACTGAACCAAAGTTCGAGGAGCAATCATGAAAGCAATTGCAGTCAAACCGGGAATACCAAACACAGTTCATCTAACCGAATTGCCTGCGCCGCAGGTCGGTGACATTCCCAACGGCCGCGGCGTGCTGGTGCGCGTCCTACGGGTTGGTGTGGATGGTACCGACAAGGAAATCAATGCAGCTGAATATGGCCAGGCGCCTCCGGGATATGACTTCCTGGTCATCGGTCATGAAGGATTTGGTCAGGTTGAAGCGGTCGGTCCGAACGTCACGGAAGTGAAGGCCGGCGATTATGTCGTTGCCACCGTGCGCCGTCCGGGTTCGAGCATCTACGACCTGATCGGCACCAACGACATGACGACAGACGATACGTATTTCGAGCGAGGCATCAATCTGCGCCACGGCTACATGAGCCAATACTACGTCGATGATGCTGAGTTCATCGTCAAGGTTCCACAGGGCCTTAAAGAAGTTGGCGTTCTGCTTGAACCAACTACCGTCGTTGAGAAAGGCATCGCGCAGGCCTTCGAAATTCAACGTCGTCTTCGGGTTTGGAAGCCGAAACGCGCGGCGGTAATGGGCGCGGGCACGATCGGTTTGCTTGCGACTCTGGTGCTGCGTTTGAAGGGATTACAGGTCGTAACTTTTGGCAAGACGCCGAAGCCTTATTTGAATTCGGATTTGATAGAAGCGATCGGCGCAACTTATCAATCCACTGACGAACTTTCGATTCTTCAAGGCGCGAAGAAGTACGGGCCATTCGACATCATCTTCGAAGCGACCGGTTTTTCGCCCGTCGTATTCGAAAGCATGCAAGCGCTCGGGAAGAACGGTGTGTTGGTTCTGTCTAGTGTAACGGGCGGCGATCGCAAGGTCGAAGTACCGGCAGACAAGATCAATCTGGGATTCGTGCTCGGCAACAAGGTAATGGTCGGCACGGTCAACGCGAATCGCGAATACTTCGAGATGGGTGTTAAGGACCTGGCGCAGGCCGAGGCCGAATACCCGGGTTGGTTATCGCGCTTGCTAACGCATCCTGTTAAGGGTTTGGAAAACTATCAAGAGTTATTCGCGAAGCTTACAAATCCGAACGGCGCTATCAAAGTTTTCTGTGAAGTAGCGGAGCTGACCTAATGGCCAGCAATTCAAACCAAGCGAAGAGAATCTTGATTCTTGGAAGCGGCTTCGGCG
>JBJMXF010000219.1:0-5450 GCA_045809725.1 Candidatus Udaeobacter sp.
CAGCAGCGATGACTGCATACCAGAACCAAGCCGCCACAGGGATAAAAAGCGCACCCTGCGAACTAAATCAAATGCGAGACGTAGTTGTCCTGCCCTGTTGCTCAGCACGTTTTCAAAAAACGTTTCTTCGAACTGAGTGGCCGCGTGGCCATTATTTTCAGTACGATTCGGTTGTGCCGAACGCACTCAAGCTGCTCGTTTACAGTCCAACTGAATCCGTGGAATCTTAGAATGTGCGACGATTAACGATTGCGATGTTGGTCGCATCCGTCGCGCCAATCGCGTTTGGCCAGGGCGGACCGCCCATGATCACGGATGATCCAGGGACGCCTGGAAACGGGAGATGGGAAGACAATCTGGCGATCATAGTCGGACATCGCCCGAATGAGACCGCAATCGACCTCCCCGAGATCGATTTGAATTATGGAGTGGGCGAGCACATTCAGCTGACGTTGCAAACCGCGTCGGTGCTTGTGAAGCGCAGTGGCCATGGGCTGCTGGGCGGACTCGGCGAGACTGAAGCTGCGGTGAAGTGGCGCTTTCTGGATGAAGCAACGAGCGGATTCGATGTATCCATTTTTCCACGAATCATTTTCAATGTTGGGCAGTCATCAGTGCGCCGTGGTCTGGCCGATGACGGCACACGCTTTCAAATTCCCTTTCAAGCTGCGAAAGCGTTTGGCCGAGTGCACGTGAATGCTGAGGTTGGTCCGCGAGCGAGCACTGTTGGTCGAAGCGAGTGGTTATGTGGAGTTGTCTGCGGGTTTGACGTTTCTAACCAAACAATGCTGATGACAGAGCTGCATGACGAATCGCGAATGAATTTCAGCCGCGACGTGCTTACGCTGAATTTCGGTTTGCGGCATGAGTTTACTGAAAACTACATCCTGATTGTGTCGATGGGACACGAGGTTCGCTCGCCTGATCAGCCGACGGCGCTTATCGGCTATTTCGGCATGCAGTTTGTTTACTGAACATCAATGCGCTTTCGAAGCGGGCTTCTGCGGAAAGATCAGGATCAACGCCGCTATCACGATCATCAGCGCGAGCGATGCAGTGTAACGGCCCATAGCCAGTCCGCCTTCCGCGATCGGTTTATCGAGAAAATCGCCAAGCGTGGCGCCAAGCGGTCGAGTCAAAATGAATGCAGCCCAAAATAAAATGACGCGCGAAAACCCGCTGAAGTAATAAAGAAGAGCCGTCAGCAAGAGTAATCCGCCGAAAATAGCGGCAGCGCCGAGATAGCCCATTTCATTGGTATCGGCCACCCAATCGCCAAGCGCTGTTCCCAACGTCTGAGAAAACATAATTGTTACCCAATAAAAAATTTCGACCTTCGGCGTACTCACAGTTTCGATCGATACGCTTCCCGTCGCCCAGCGCCAGATGAGAAGCGACGCAATCACACACACGAGCAAGATGGTTGAACCGCCGGTATAACCGATGCCGAGCGATCGGGTGCAGTAGTCTGCCAGCGTCGTGCCGACCGTCGTCGTCGCGACAATCGTCAGCCAGTAAAGCAGCGGGTGAAATTTTTTGGCCCTGATCTGCACCAGGACGGCGACGACGAAGATAATCCCGAAAATTGCCGTTCCGATAAGGTACCCTGTGCCTTTCGCTTCCGAGGTCGTTTCGCCCAGCCACGACATGGTTACCGCGTCGCCCCCGGTTTCGCCGAGCGTTGTCGCGAGGACCTTAACAATCCAGAACAGAATTGTTACTTGCGGCACCTTGGCAACGAGTTCCGATTTATGTTCGTGCATCTTTGGTTACGAGATACGTGTTGAGAAGCTGCCGCAACTTTTGGTCCGGCGGCGACTTGAATAAGGCGAGCGAATTCGACAACACTCGAACGTGCCAGTACTAAAATCTGTCGCTGCTTTCTTCGGGCTCAAACGCAATCTCGTCATCCTGTTAATCGCCATTTTTGTCATTGGCGCCGGCGAAGAACTCTGGATGCGTTTTCTGCCGAAGTATCTGCAAGCTCTCGGCGCGACAGTTTTCGTCATCGGTGTTTATGATGCGCTGCGCACTTTGCTCGGCGCGCTCTACGCTTATCCCGGTGGAGTAATTGTAGATCATTGGGGACATCGGCGGGCATTCATCATTTTTAATGTGATCTCAATTGCCGGCTACTCGCTGGTCTTACTGATTCCAAATTGGGGCGGAGTCATCGCTGGAATGTTTTTCTTTCTTTCGTGGAGCTGCTTTTCTTTGCCGGCAACGTTTTCACTTGTTGGCGCTGCGCTGGAAGCGAACCGCCATTCCATGGGTGTAGGCGTGCAATCAGTAATCAAACGATTGCCGATCATGGTGGCGCCCATATTGGGTGGAATATTGATCGATCACTTCGGAATTATTCCCGGCGTGCGAATTGCGCTCATCATCTCGATTTTTCTTTCCGCTCTCACGATTTTCGTCCAACGCCAATTCCAAGACTCCGTTGATGCATCGCGAACGGTCGTGGTTAATTCGCCGAGGGCGAAGCGCTGGAGTCTCTCGCGCAGTTTGCGTCAATTCAATCCGCCGATGAGACGTTTGCTGTTAAGCGACATTTTGATTCGTTTTTGCGAACGAATTCCTTATGCGTGGATCGTAATTTTCGCAATGGACTACATCGGCATGAGCGCTCAGCAAGTGGGGATTCTCACGACAATAGAAATGCTCGCCGCCACATTGTGCATCATTCCCGCGTCGCATTACGCCGATCGATATGGACGCGAGCCCTTCGTGATCGTGACCTTCATCATGTTCACGCTTTTTCCGATCAGCTTGCTGATGTCGCGCAGTTTTTCCGCGCTGGTCATCGCATTTACGATTCGCGGGTTGAAAGAATTCGGCGATACGTCCCGTAAAGCTCTAATCATTGGCTACTCTGACAAAGAACGCCGCGGGCAAATGATTGGAGCGTATTATCTGGTCCGCGATTTGGTCGTGAGCACCGGTGCAATTCTTGGCGCGTATCTGTGGAAACTGGGACCAGCTCTGAATTTTCTCGGAGCAGCCGCGCTTGGAGTGGCGGGAACAATTTTCTATATGAGAGCGACTCGGCGAAGCAGGCAATTCGCGTTGACGCTCTGAAAAAAGAGTTGAGATCGGGCAAGCTCGCCGGAAGTAGCAACATGTCGATTTTGCTTTTTCGAATCGCAGCCGCGCTTTCCTTCCTGGCAGTCGCACTGGGAGCCTTTGGTGCGCATGCTTTGCGATCTACCCTTGAAGGACGGGGCATGGTGGATGTCTGGAACAAGGCGGTGTTTTACCAGTTCATACATGCAATTGCGCTCCTCGTTCTTGCGCTCTACGGGACCATCAACCGTGGCGCGTGCTTGCTGTTGCTTATGGGTATTTTGCTGTTTAGCGGGAGCTTGTTTCTGCTTGCGCTAACAAATCAACGTTGGCTGGGTGCGGTTACTCCCCTGGGCGGTTTGTGTTTCCTTGCTGGCTGGGCGTGGCTGGTCATAGCACCGCCGAAGTAGACACCGTCGACAATTCGGCGGGCAGAAGTGCTTTACTTGCCATGGTGATCCTCGGGCAGGGGCGGTTCGTCTTTTAAACGTAACGCAGAAAAACTATTCCGCCGGTCTGGTTCTGGTATACTATTGCGCCGATGTTCAACGCGGTGACCGAAGCGCAGCGGGACGCGATCACGGTGGTCGTATTTATCGTGACGTTTTTTGTCGCCCTTGGAATTGGGCGATTCTTAAAGCGTCGCGCCGGTGTTCAGCTCGGCTTATTCTTTCGGCTTTTCTGTTTAACTCTCGCCTTTTACGCCGCGATTGCGGTTTACGGAGTTCATGCACCATGGCGCTTTCATGTTGGTGCAGCGGCAATTTTGTTGAGCACTGCGCTGATCGTTGCTCTGATTAATCGATACGTTTGGGACTTTTATTTCGAAAAGAAACAACAGACAGCCATTCCGAATTTTCTGCGTGAGGTAGTGGGCGGAGTCATCTTTCTGATCGTCCTGCTCCTTATTCTCAGTTACGGCTACCACGCCGAAACACAACTGAAAGGACTGCTGGCAGGATCCGGGGTGGTCGCAATCATAGTCGGCTTTGCCGGACAGAATCTGTTTGCCGGAATCATTGGTGGCATATCGATCCAAATCAATCGGCCATTTAAGGTCGGTGATTGGTTGAAGGTGGGCGACACCTACGGCGAAGTGCGTGAGATCAATTGGCGTTCCACCCGGCTTTGCACCAACGACGACATTTATCTCGATATCCCCAATAACGAGATGGTGAGCCACCAGATCGTCAATCTGCACTATCCGACCGAGGTCCATGCCTTGCGCGTCCGGGTGGGGATCGACTACAATGTGCCACCCAACCGCGCAAAAGATGCGCTCGGACGAGCCGCGCAGAGGGCTAAAAACGTTCTCCCCAATCCCCCGGTAAGGGTGTACCTGGTCGATTTCTCCGATTATGCCATGACGTACGAGATCAAATTCTACATGGGCAATCACTCCCAGATGAACGAGACCAACGACTCTGTTCGCAGTAATGTGTGGTACGAGCTAAAGCGCCAGGGCATCACCATTCCTTTCCCTATTCGCACATTGCACGTTGAACGGAAAAAAGCGCCACCCCTTCAGGAAGATCAGGCAGAGGCGTTTTCTATTTTGCGCGGAGAACGACTGTTTGATTGTCTTTCCGAAGACCAACTCAATCACATGGTCAACCAGGCGCGCCTCAAACTTTTCGGTCGGGGCGAACCGGTGATCGAGGAAGGCGCCGCGGGCGAGTCGATGTTCGTGATGCTGCGCGGGGCAGCGAACGTTCTCGTGTCAAAGAATGGATCGAAGATTCAAGTCGCTACGCTGGGGGCGGGCGATTGTTTCGGCGAAATGTCGTTGCTCACTGGTGAACCGCGCAGCGCGACTGTGCGCGCGGATGGCGATTGTTACGTGATGGAAATCGGAAAGCCGGTGATGGCCAAAGTGCTAAGCGGCGCGCCAACGTGCATGGAGCAGTTGAGTCAGTTGCTTGCCCAGCGAAAAATGGAAACCGAAGGGATCCTGAAAGAAGCTATAAGCGCGGACGAGCATGCATTAACAGAACGCCAATACACAGCCAACTTCCTGCACCGGCTCCGGACTTTTTTCCAACTTTAAGGTCCGGATTGGGCAGATCGATTGAACTCGTCCCTGAAATGGGGCTGTCATGTTGAGCCAAGCAAAACATCTCGGTGCATACCGCTGCATTTAGTCCGAGATTCTTCGCTTCGCTCAGAATGACACGACCGGCGAAAGTGTACAGAAATTCGGTGGACGACGGATGAAATCCGATTATAGGGCTTTCGGTATTTGGAAAAATGAGCGAGGACCGATCGAGGGAAGACTATTCGAGCAAGAGTTTGCGCATCCTCGTCGTGGAGGATCACAGCGACACGCTCCAGGCATTATCCCGGCTTCTGAATCATTTCGGTCACGACATTTCTACGGCTGATAA
>JBJMXF010000220.1:0-3214 GCA_045809725.1 Candidatus Udaeobacter sp.
CAATTTGGTATGTGCCCTTTGTGGGTCACTACGCCGTGCTAGCAGCCATCGGTGTCTGTGCACGTCGACGGGGGTACGATCGTTTCTTTGCGTGGTATCAACTGATCACGCTCCTAATCTGGGCCCTGGTAGTGAGAAGACATCTCGTTGCAGATACCATGCCCGCGTAAAAAGCGCGGTAGCTCAGCTCTTGATTGCCACCCACTCGTTCCGCTCACGAGAATCGGCAACAGCTTGCACGACGCGCATGTAGGACAGGCCATCTTCGAAATTTGGATGGGGACGCACGCGTCCCTTTGATTTCACCGCCGCGAGAAAATCTTCTTCTACGCGCCATTCGCCTTCCAATTCCGTGGGAACATCCACAACGTGCAATGCGCGATCGCCAACCTTTCCCGCCTGCATGACGTCGGCCGTGAAATCATATGTCAGTGTCCCGGTGCTGCCGTAAATTTCCAACCGATCCCCTTCGGCCAGCGCATTGATTCCGCTGAATTCAAGCACGCCTTCAGCGCCACTTTCAAAACTGCATAACACCGTGAGCAAATCGGGAATGATGACGTTGTAGGCCTCGCGAAGTGGTTGAATGATTTTTCCACGCGCGAACACACCGGTGATGTCGCCGAGCCAGCGCTGCAAAACCTCAATGTAAATGCCCAGCGTGAGCGTATTGAGTCCGCTGATCTCGATCTTTTGGCGCCAGTGCGCGGGTGAGTCGGGATCAACGTAATTTCCGTGGAAACTTTGCAGCCGCACGTGATGCGGCTGGCCGATATCATTTTCGGCGAGGATTTTTTTTACCATCAAATCGCCGCGCAATCCGAAAGGCGGCGGACAGAGCATCGTCACCAATTCAGGATATCGCTTGGAAGCAGTGAGCATTTCCTCCGCCTCGGCCAGATCCATGGACATGCGCGCCTGACAAAAAACATGTTTGCCCGCCTCAAGCGCAGACATTGTGACCGCCGAATGCATGTATGGCGTTGTGCCGATCCAAATGATGTCGATATCCGGAGTCGCAACCAGCTCCGCCCAATCGCGGATCGGTAGCGCCTCCAGCGAGTTCTCGCGGCAGAAGCGTTCCGAGCTTTCATACGTGGAGTTTGAAACAGCAACAATTTCCACGTCGGAGTTTTTTTTGAGCGCTGGCAAATGCCGGGTGCGCACGATGTTGCCTGCTCCTACGATTCCGATCCGCAATTTGTGATTATTTTTGTGCATAAATCTGAGCGATGATCGCTGCTGCAAAAGCGATTGGTTACGATGAAGCTAGCTTTGACCGCTGTGAGTAATTGCGCGTTCAACCGACAATTCCGCGCGCTCGGCGGTCGCGCCGCTACCTTAGCTTGCGTTTGCTAATGATCTGCTTGACCGCAACCCTCAAAGGCGGCACGTTACGCGGCTTTTTTGCGACATGAAAGTCTGTAACATCACAGGATCCAGAGCGGTGCGAGGCAGCGTGATTCACCGGCGCGGTTTGGCCAAGAAGAAAGGTGGGGTCGGCCGGCACATCACGAAGATGGTGCCGCGCATTTTCGCGCCTAACCTGCGACGTCAGCGTATTTGGGTGCCGGAGCTGAAGAAGTTCGTACGTGTTCGTGTCACCGCGCGCGGTCTCAAGACGATCAATAAGCAGGGCGCATACAAAGCCCTGAAGAAAGCCGGCGCCATCTGACATTGTAACGCGTCGTCAGACGCCGCCATGCTGCAATTGCTAGGGTTCTCGCCACGTAAGCTGTAGCGGCCATCGGATCGTATCGCCGCTGATCTCAACCGCCAGTGTGCCTGGCACGAGCGCCTCTACAGTTTTTTGCGGCTGCTTCGATTTCATTCGAGGCCTATCAAGTGAACCGTCATTGAATTCAATCAGGTAACCTTCGTTGATCAGCCAACGCAGATCGGATGCGAGCGCCAATCTCCGCGGCTCGGCGGCTTCGCTCGTCCCATTACCAGTCAATGTCTCGAAAAGCTGCTTCCGATTAATTCCCGTGGTCGCGGAGACTGCTTCGAATATCGCGTTCACCAACGGAGACACCCCAGCCTGCTCATGAACAAACGCGCGGACGCGAATCGGCGAAACAAACAACATGCCACGGCGATGACGAAAAATGTGCAGGCCATTTTGGCGGAATCGGTTCGCTAGCTCCTGCATCATATTGGAAGGAGAGCGGGTTTCGCGCACCCACGCCTCTTCGATCGCCCGATTCAGTATTCGGTCTGGCAAGCTCCGGCTTGACGTACCGCCGACAGTTACGTCCTCGACATTCCGGATAAGTGTCGGCAAATAGTACGAACGAAAATGTCGTTCCGCCTCCGCGACAGACGAAAACGTCAGAGGTGTTTCTTCGCGCACGGTTACGTAAGTAGTGATCTTTCTAGCTTCCTCTTTCCACCGCTCGACCACCGCGGGATCGCTTACGATCTCGATTTGCCGCTGATAATCGGCAAAGCTCATTCGCTGGCTGAAACGTTGCTCGTATAAGCTTCGCAATCGCGGCTGGTAAGCATGGTGATTGGTGGGGCCCAGAAGCGTGCCGCTCAACCGACACCTGGCGACATTCGAGAAGTTTCCTTTTATCGGATCACTTTCTACAACGTTGACTTCGTAAAAGTGGCGCTGCGCAAATCGGAACGCATTTCGCTCCAGGAATTCACGGTCCATGGAAATTCCGCCGTCTTCACCAAGTTGAAAAAGCGGTGCTTCGGCCTTTGCCGTGAGACGAACTTCGTATCGTCCGGGTTTTTCCAGGAACAAACGGGCTAGAACAAACAACGAATAAGCAACCGAACCGGATTTGATCTGAGCAACGACATTTTCGAATACGTTCTGACGCGGGAGAAAACGAAGCGTTCCCTCGAATGGCTTTGGCGGAGGCTGCGGTGCGCGGTCCGGCGGTCGGCGATTTTTGGTTCGGTCGGAATCGTGACGCCTCGTATCTTTCGCCGCGGCCGCTCGGCCGCGCCGCCTGTCGGGGTTGGACCCTGGTCGTTGAATAGGTCCTCGTCGTTCGCGGGAGGGGGGGGATCGATCCCTCTGTTTGCCGGCCCGATCGCGGCTGCGCACGTCGGTAGACGTCTCTTCTGCCGTGTAATGATCGTAATCATTCGTCGCACCGGGTTCTTTCACCCAGGCAGGCAAAAACTTCAGATCAAGAAGATCGGCAGGCTCGACGGGCGGAGCGCTCATCACGTCCATCTACTCGATGCAGAATGG
>JBJMXF010000221.1:0-5440 GCA_045809725.1 Candidatus Udaeobacter sp.
TTATAGCGATGCGCCAGGGCTCGTTGACACAAGTACCTCTACAACCAGAGCAATCGAACGCGATATCGATCCTTTCACCTGCCTGTGTTCACTGGCGATCGATTGTTAGCCGCTCGACCGGTACAGCGAGCCAGTCCGCCGCTTCCTTTCGATCCGTGAAGATGCGTACATGAATCGGCGAACCCTGGGTCAGCAACGCATGCAACCGAGCGTAGTGAATCATAGTTGCGTCAGCGGCGAGAATTGCCGACTTGACCGGTGGGTGCCCCGAATAGGAAAGGCGTCGACAGAGAGAGACTTGGATAACGTATTTGAAATTAAGCTCAACTTCATCGGCTCCGAGCGTATCGAAAAATCGGTTGAACGGCTTTTGAAGCTTGGCTTCGAGATCTTCGAGAACGTCCACAACTTTTTTAACAACCGCCTCATCGATTACACTCTGCGGTCGATAAATGAGCAGATGGAGATCGTCGTGAAATTCCAGTTCAGGTGCGAGTTTCATCGGTCGTTAACAGCAGCTCCGTTTGGTTGATGGCCATTGTCCCCTATGGCTCGTGCGGAATTTTCAACGAGCCGTTCCACCGCAACACCAAGCCATTTCGCGGCGTCTTCTCGTGCCCGAAATATTCGGACATTGATTGGGGAGTCCTCTGTAATTATGGCATGTAATTGAAAATAGTGGCCGACTATGGGATCGGTCACGAGAATTGCCGATTTCACCGCTGGCCGATCAGCGTACGAAAGCACTCGATAGAGGGAAACCTGAATCACGTATTGGTAATTCAACTCGATTCGATCGATTGCCGACGTATCGGAGAACCGATTGAACGGCTGCTTTAGCATTGCCTCGAGATCCGTAAGAATCTTAACGACTCTGCTGACCGAAGCTTCATCCAGTGAACCCCGCGGTTTGTAAATGAACAGACGAATGTCTTCGAGGTATTCGATGTCCGGCGGAAGAGTCATCACTCGCCTACTTTCGTTCAGGCGATTTTTATGGTGACCTTTTTTGAGTCCGCAGCCAAGCGCGAATGTCAGCGTTTAATCAATGAGTCGTGTAGCCTCCATCGACAATAAACGTCTGGCCGACAGCAAACGATGCGAGGTCGGAACACAGGAATAAGACCATGCCAGCCATTTCTGCGGGTTCCGATACACGGCCAATTGGAGTGTTCCCGATGAAGTGCGCGCTCATATGCGGGTCATCAAACCAAGCCTTTGTCATCTCGGTATTCACTAGTCCAGGCGCCAGCGCATTGATGCGTATCCCCTGGTTTGCGTATTCGACGGCAGCCGCTTTAGATAATCCGATGACGCCATGTTTGGCGGCGATATAGGCGCTGATTCCCGGCTCTGCGACCACTCCCGCGATTGACGCGTTATTCACGATTGCGCCGCTGCCGCTTTGGAGCATGTGCGCGATCTCGTGTTTCATGCATAGAAATACTCCCTTCAGATCGACAGCCAGGATCCTGTCAAAAGTTGACTCGTCCGTCTCGGCGAGGGTGCCCATCGGCGGCCCAATACCGGCGTTGTTGAATGCAAAATGCAATCCGCCGTAAGTTTTGACTGCTGTCGCAATCAGATTTTTCACATCTCCGTCGTCGGTGACGTCGGTCTTCACAAAAACCGCTTCGCCCCCGTCGCGTTTGATGGCATTGATGGTTTCGTCTCCCGCAGGATCAACATCGCCGATCACAACCTTAGCGCCGCTTTGAGCAAACAGCAGCGCAGTCGCGCGACCGATGCCTCGACTACCGCCCGTTACAAGCGCGACTTTGCCTGAAAAATCGAATGGAATCTGAGGTGGCACGCTAGAACTTTAAACTCGTATTCTGCAACGTCCTTGCGGCGAATATTGGACCTTAGGCTTATGCCCCACAAGCCAAAGGAATGGGAGTCACTCGTTGCCTACGCGTGTCACCCAAATTGCAAAGAACAACGATTGAAAACATCCGTCGTGGAAGCCTGGGATCCGTCGTTCTAGCAAATCGACACTTTCAATACTGAGCAATCGTCAGGGGGTAGTGCGCCATTGAGATGCTCAAGCGTGCGATTGCGAATCTCGGTTATGCTCGGGCCATCGCCATTACCCGGCCCAGCAAGAAATTCGACAAGCCGATCGAAAGAGGCGGTCTCCTGTTGTCGCCGCGTTTCGAAAACCCCATCCGAAAACAGATACAATTCCGTCGGAAAAAGCAGCGGAACTTCCAATGTCGGGTAATTAGCATGACCGAAACAACCGACTGGCGGACCGCTCGCGCCTAACTTCGGATTCCTGCATCCCGCTGCGCGAACAACTGCGGGAGGATGGCCACCACCAGCATAACGTAATGTTCCGTGTGCCAGATCCGCGATTCCGTACCAGATTGTGAAGTAGAGATGATCATGCGATTGCGAGAAGTAAACCCGGTTCAACGCGCGCAGCACTGCCCCGGGATCGTTCCAATCCGTGTCTGCGAGGCCGCACGTGCGCAGCGTGTCGATGATGGAAACGGCCAGCAACGCCGACTTCACCCCGTGACCGGATACGTCGAGGAGATAAAAAGCGAACCGCTCGGCATCGATCCAATGATAACCAAGCCCGTCTCCGCCAAGTTGCGCGGAAGTAACCATGAACCAGTCTGCTGAGAGCCGCTCCTCAGTGATGGGTCGCGGCAAAAGCGACATCACATAATCCACTGCGCCCGCGAGCTCCGCATTCAGCGCTTGCTGCGTCGTGCGCAGAGTATCGTATGCCTGCGTGATGTCCTGAGCGCGTTGCTCCGCCGCGACTTTGGCCAGGCGCAGTTGCTCTACAGCGCGCGCGCGTTCAATCACGATGCCCGCCAAATGAGTGGCCATGCGAATCAGCTCCCGATCGTGCTCGCTGGGTTGATGCGGGTTGCGATAATACATGGCAACGGTCCCCAACAGCGCGCCTTCGCTAGAGAAAACCGGCGTGGAACAGCAGGCGCCGAGACCGAAGGTCGCAGCGAGCTCAGCATAGTCGGCCCAATGAGGATCAGTGGCGATATCTGTCGCAAACACAGGTTCGCGCTTGTAAGCAGCGCTCCCACAAGAGCCGACACATGGACCGATATGCACTCCGTCGACGATTCGATTGTATTCTGCAGGCACGCTGGGCGCCGCTCCGTGGCGCAGGGATTGCGCCGCTTCGTCAAAAACCAGCACCGTGCACATCATTCCATCACATGATTGGGCCTCGACCCCGCGCACCAAGACATCCAGCACGGTCGCGAGTGATGCGCCGGATGCGATTTTTTCCAGCACTGTTTTCTCGTTGGCGAGTGCGTCCTGCGCACGTTTGCGTTGGGTGATGTCGCGGAAGCTCCACACACGGCCAACATTTCGCTGCTTGATCAATTGCATTGCCGAACTCTGTTCGAAAACACGGCCATCTTTCAATTGCAACACATCGAAAGTCTCAGGTGCCGCCAAGGCGATAATTTCCTGGACCCGCGCGAGATATCCGGCTGGATCTTTCAGCTGCGGGCTCACGTAATTCCACAGCTCGCCAGCATGAGCCGATATCATCATGTGAGGCGGAATTCCCCAAAACCTGACGTACTTCTCGTTGAATTCCCTGACGTAATTCGCTTCGTCAGTAACGAGGATGGCGTCCGTGGTGGACTCGAGCGTGGCATGCATCATCGCAAGCGCCGTCGCCAGCTCATCTGCGCACGGTTCACCACCTTCGCCTGCGTGCGTGTCTTCACGCGTTCGGGCGCTCGATCGCTCTGCGTGCAGGTTTTGCCGGGTCGACACAACGTCTGCGGAAAGGTTGTCCTCTTTCATAACGGAACGCGACGCTACCAGGTTAAACTGTGAGCGTCGCTACTACCCCGCAGTTATAAAGCGAGAACCGGGAAGGTCGAAGCAAATCTAAAAACGCTCCAGTGGGTTTCGCCGGCCGCCAAAGGGTTCACTTGGCCAATTGCGATGGCGTTTTCACGCAGCGGAAACCGAGATGATTTGTGCCGGTGTTCACTTCGCCTTTGCCGCGTGTGCCAACGATGTACCGCGAGCAATATTGCTCATTGCAAAGAAATGACCCGCCGCGATGGACACGCTTTTTCTCGTTAGGCTCAGCCGGATCCAACGGGGAGTCGGGCCCTTGCGGATTGCGCGTCACTCCACCTTTGTTCGCCACCGTCTCGTAGCAATCTGGCCGATACCAATCGCTGCACCATTCCCAAACGTTTCCGGCCATGTCGTAGAGCCCATAGCCGTTCGCTGGAAATGATTTCACCGGCGCGATGCCGGCGTAACCGTCTTCCGCTGCATCCTTCATTGGAAATGTTCCCTGCCACGTGTTGGCCATCCATTTTCGGTCGGGACGAAATTCATCCCCCCATACGTATGTTTTCCCTGATAAACCGCCGCGCGCCGCAAATTCAAACTCCGCCTCCGTCGGTAAACGTTTACCCGCCCATTTGGCATACGCTTCCGCGTCAGCATACGCAATCTCCACCAC
Source organism: Candidatus Udaeobacter sp. (assembly GCA_045809725.1). Classification (GTDB taxonomy): domain Bacteria; phylum Verrucomicrobiota; class Verrucomicrobiia; order Chthoniobacterales; family UBA10450; genus Udaeobacter. Next base: position 4,478 of record JBJMXF010000221.1, read on the forward strand.
AGGATGATTGTCCTTGCCTTTAATATCGCTTTGCGGACCGAACGGGTGACGCCAGTTCGCGCCTTTGATGTAGCTCCACCATTGATAATGATCGTTGAGCGGAACTTCGTGATCGGTCGGCGCGAAAACCACTGCGCCTGCAACGAGATTCTCCTCGGGAGCAGTCGGGAATTCTTCTTTTGTGGGCGCGCGTTCAGCAATTGTAACGTAATTCGTCGCCCTAACGAACTTCTCAAATTCCGCGTTGGTCACCGGAGTCGCGTCCATCCAGAAAGCATCTACGTACACACGATGGACCGGCTGTGAGTCATTGGAAGCCATCGGCATTGCATGACTTCCCTCGCCGGCGACCGCTGCGCCCATGGAGAATTCGCCGCCGGGGATCCATACCATCCCTTGAGGCGCTTTACCTGGCCGGGAACTTTTGTTAGGCACGGTCGGCTGAAATTCCGCCACGCCGCAAAACGCTGACGCTTCGATTAACACGACGAGCGCGCAAAGGACCAGCGTTGGACGTCCGTGGTATTTCATTGATGCAACTACCGCTGAGTGCCGATTTATTCGGTTGTTGTTTTAGGCAGGGCTCTGCGTCGTCCGATCTTCGGCTATGCCGCTAGGCAACCGACTCGGAATGTAGTTCTCGATGCTTTTCTTGTAGATCAGTCGCGGGCAAATCGGACTCAAGAAAACCGAGCGCGTGCGGCACCTTGATAACACGCACGCCAGCCCTGCGCTGTTGCTCGACAATCTGATCCCGGAACGTTTGCATTCGAGTCCAATGCACTTTCGGACGGAAATGATGTTCGGCGTGGTAGCCGTTGTAGAACCATGTCCAGTTATAGAGCTTACCATAGGTGCTCACGCCCCATGCAATCGGTTCGTCAGGGTTGCCCCCGTAATGCCGGTAGTAGCCGTTCAGATAAGATAGGCAGTGGCCAAAATACCAAAACGGAAGAAGGAAAC
>JBJMXF010000222.1:0-48593 GCA_045809725.1 Candidatus Udaeobacter sp.
GGAAAGTTGCCGTGGAAGGGCATTCCGGCGATCTGATCGCTGAATTGGAACAAGTGATTCCGATCGAAAAACACGAAGTAACCTTCCGGGTTCTCATAACCCCGCATTTCGTCGATCAGAACATCCGCCGGGCGCTTCTTAACAAGTCCGTCAAACAAACTCAGTCGCCGCCGACGCGCTTCGGGATTTTCCGGTCGGAGCTCGCCCTCTTTCGCCGAATGGATCGTTTTTTTGTCGTGGACCATGCCCACGACCACTTCGCAAGCTTCCTGCTGAAGTTTATGAGCAATGGGTAGTGCGTCGCCGGAGTAGGTGAATATTCGGTATTTCATTGGCCTCGACGGAACCGTTGATGCTGGGTCATTGCACGTTTCGCTGGAATGATTCCTTGTGGCGTTGTTGTCGGTTCGTGATGAGTTGTGCAACCGGCGCGAATTCCGCACGTGCGCGAAGGTCGAAACGCTTACAGACGCACAGGATAGGAACGATTTTGCTATCGCTGTTCTATCTGACTTTCTGCCTGGGTCGGTTCTTGAATGAAAGTTTCTATGATGCTCAGCAGTTCGTGGATGGCGCGAACCTCTTCTTTGATACTGCGCTGGAGCATTCGGATAAGAGCAATACCCTGGGGCGAAAGCGATTCTTCGCGGAGCAGGAGCTGCAACACTAGCAATGTCGGACCCAGTGGCTCGTGCAGTCGGTGTCTGATGAGCTTAATCAGCTCTCCCCTAGCAGGTCCGCCCTTTGATTCAGGTTCAACGTACAACGGCGCAGAGTTTTTTTGGGCACGGCGTACCATCAATTTTCCCTTTCAACACTTATTACGCACGCAACCCTTCATCGAGACGCTTCTTGGATCAGAAAAAATCCGGCGGGCATCAGAATTTTTTGCACTTTCGCCTACCGTTGCCTTTACCGATCGGAATGACGCCACGTGCCGAAGGCGCGCTCGCCTCGTCAGTGTTTCTCGATCACCTGCAAATCCTGCCGCAACTTGACCCTGCTGCCATGTGGCAGAAAGCCGCGGAAATTTACGCCGGGATAAATCATGCAATCGCGGCCGATAACCGAACCGGGATTGATAACCGAATTGCAGCCGATCTCGGTTCGGTCACCGACGATTGCGCCGAATTTTCTTAACCCTGTTGAAATGTCACCATCCGGAGTGCTCACCGCGATTTCAGCGTGATTGAGTTTTACATTTGAGAGAATCACGCCCGCGCCAAGGTGTGCGTGGTGGCCGAGGATCGAGTCGCCGACATAATTGAAGTGCGGCACCTGTGCTTCATCGAACAGAATGCAGTTCTTGAATTCGCATGAATTGCCCATTACGACGCCATTGCCGGCGATGACGTTCTCGCGCACGTAGCAACCGCTGCGAATCTGGCAGTTTTCGCCGATCCACGCCGGGCCTTTCAACACCGCGCCCTGCTCAACCACCGTTCCCCTGCCGATGAACACACCGTTGCTGATGAATGGCTTGCCGATTAACTCGGCAAAGACGGCTGGCTTCAGGCGAAATTGCAGATAACTCGCGATCTGCTTGAGCGCGTCCCAGACGTAGTTCTGGTTCTCAAACAGCTTCGAATGAGCCGTGTGTTCGAGGTCCAGAAAATCGGCAGGAGCAAACATTTCAGTATGCGGCGCGCCGGTCGCTCACAATTTCCCGAGCGTCACGTATTCGCCGTCTGGCTGCTGGAACCATTCCGGCAGCTCAATTCCCGAGTCCACGATACTTTCGTAGCAGTTTTGCGTGATCATGCCGCGCCGGGTGCTTTCGCCAAACACCGCATAATTTTTCTCCGTCACGAACAATCTGTGCTCAGGCAGCTTGGGAATGTCGTCCTTAAGGTCATCCATTACCTTCGCGTTGGGAATGTGATCGGGCATGTTGTTGAAGAGATATCGAAGCACCTTGGCGCGCATGATCTGGTGAATCCATATTTGCCACCAACCTTTTCGTTCGAGATAAACATCGCCGAACAGGTTTTTTACCTTGTGAGGGTAGAGCGTGAGCCGGGGAATGCTCAACAGTGCCCTGCATCGGCAGAATAACAGGCCGTCAATTCCAGGTGAACGCATCGCGTGAGAAATCAGGGTGGCGACTTTGTCGGTGGGAAGCTGAATTGGATATTTGTCGTCCACGCACCAGTAAATCCATTCTTCGTCATCCATGTCTGCCAGCAAATGCAGAATGGTCCCTTTAATATCCTCGGGCGCCGCGCGGTACTTGACTCGGTCGGTGTCGGTTCCGCGGAGTTCCTGGTACGGAACGTGAAAAATAAACGGGTGATCTGGCCACAGCCGCTCGTATTTCAGAATAAGATGTCGTGTGATCGCTCGAAAGCGGTCACATGTGAGGACGATGGCTTTTATTTTACCCGGCGAACTCATAACCGAACCGCTCAATATCCACTTTGAACTTCGCTGCAATAATCTCTCTCGTTCGAGAAGAGTAATACTCAGTGTAATGACGCTCCCGCGGGTTTTCACGTCGGTGCGGCAACTTCTCCTCTACCCCGAGCCTCTGCGCCACAAAAGCCCAATCGTCATCGAGTCGCTCAAATTTTCCGATGAAATCCGCTAACAGATTTCCGTTTGCATCGACGAACCAGTCGAGTTGATAACGGTGCGGAGACGAATGCACGCATGTGGCACTGCTGTACTGAATCCAATCGACAAATTGTTCGAAGCTCATGTCGTTCCGCAGCTGTAATGCTTCCGCACGCTCATACAGCGATACAACCCGGTCCCACGGATTGCGAACAAATCCGAATTTGAAATAGGACTCGAATTGTCTGCGCCCGGTTTCTCTCCGGCGCTCTTCTGGCTGCAGCAAATAAAGGGCGGCTATGATGCGGTTCTTTCGTCCGCCGAATTCAGTCCATGACGTTTCCATTAGCTGCTTGATCTGCCACAAATTCAGATGCGGCTTCCACGCTTTGCCGAGAATTGCGCGGATGCTGGTTGAGCCGGTCTTAGGCACCTCGACGAAGATGCATTTGTGTTTGTGTGAGATCATCAAGCGGCGTCATTCTACATTGAAAAATCTCGCGGGCATTACAAAGTGAACCCCTGCGCGGGTCGGTAGCTCAATCGGTAGAGCAGCGCCCTTTTAAGGCGTTGGTTCCGGGTTCGAGTCCCGGCCGACCCATTCTATGAAACCCGCGCACGGTCCGCAGGGCCGCGGCTACAGCTCAAGCAAATCACGCACCGAATTTTTTGGCCGATCTAATTTAAAAACTTGCAAGCCCGCCTCCTTCGCTGCTTTCCAATCGCGTTGTGGATCATCGCCGACGTGAAGGACCTCCTCCGCATCCAGATGCATAAGCTTTAATGCCCGCCGAAAAATCTCCGGATCCGGTTTGTCGGCGCCGAGTTCGCTGGAGATAAACACGTGAGCGAAATACTTCGAGATTCCAAGATTCTGAAGAATCAATCGCAAACGTCCGTCAAAATTGGAAATGACGGCGAGCTGAAACCGTTCTCGCAATTGCTCCAGGACATCGAGGACTTCTGGGTAAAGTTTCCACACACCTGCTTCAGCGAAATGTTCATAAGCGATTTCGAAAAAATTATCGCGATCAAATTCGCTCATTGAAGGCGCGACCTGATCGAATACGCAGCCAACGAGCTCGCGCCACCAACCTTTGTCATCATTTTCCCGCGGACCGTCAATTGCCGGCCGTCGCGGCATTCGTTTCCAAGCTGCGTGAAATGCGCGATCCAAGGCCTGCGCGTCGAGATTTAATCCGACTTCACGACCGACGTAAGCGTAATGATCGCCCACTGTTTTCGTCAGATAAAAGAGCGTGCCCGCCGCGTCGAAAAGAATCGCTTTGATCACTTGAATGCAAACGTTCAGCGCACAACCTGCTTTCGCAACGCTTCGACGCGCGCGGCTAGTTATGGCCATTTGGTCTGGCATCTGTTCGTGCTTCCGGCACGAGCTGTCATTTCGCGGCGGTGTTTATCTGCGCAATCTGAAAAGCGGCGCGTGTAGTTGGACAAGCTTGCTCGCGCGGCGGATTAATTGGGATGCTGCCGGTTGAGCATAACGACCCGATCAACGCGAAAATTCTCGCGGTTTCGGAAGATAAGATCGAAGGATTTGTCCGCGAGCCGTTCGAGGAAATTGCCAATCGCTCAGGCGCAGGTGTCGAGGTGGTGATGGCGCGCATCGGCGCGATGTTGCGCGCGGGAACGATCCGGCGTGTCCGACAAACTTTGCTTGCGACCAACCTGGCGGCGGGCGCGCTGGTGGCGTGGAAAGTTCCCGAAGAAAAGATCGATACCGCGTTCGATTGGATGTTTCAGCGCGATCCGTTTTCGGGTCATGTGGTGCTCCGGTCGACCGACACCGTCAGCGCCGGATCGGATTACAAACTTTGGACGACTGTAAAAGCTCCTCAGGGCTTCTCGCTCCAAACGCATTGCGAATTGCTGTCTAAAAAAATTGGCGCGGAACGCTTTCGTGTAATGCCGGCGAAAGGCATTTTCACACTCGGTGTCGGGCATGTCCGGCGTAAAATGATTGAACCTGGAAGTAAAGCGGATCAGCCGGCGAAAATGATGCCGGTGCAGCGCGTCGAACTGAGCGACCACGAATGGGATGTTTTGCTTGCCCTGAAGCGCGAGTTCACGCCCGAAGAGATCAAGCCTTCGCCGTGGGTTTCTCGGGCAAACGAAGCCGGCGTCTCCTTAGAGGAATTCTGTCGCGTAGCCGAAGATTTGAATGCGCGAAGGATTGTCGGGCGTTTTTCAACTTTCCTTGAACACGTCAAACCGTCAGCAGGCGGCGTGCGGGTGACGCGATTCAACGCGCTGTTCCATTGGGCGATTCCGCCGGGCCGTGAAATTGAAACGGGTGGCGAAGTTGGGCGACATCACATCCTGACGCATTGTTACTGGCGCGAGGCCGGCCCGGAATTCAGGAACGTTAACATCATGGCAGTGGCGCACGGCACCGACAAACAGCTGCTGCTGGAACACAAAGCCGCTATCGATCGGCATCTTGATTCGTGCGGAATTCCAGTCTCTTACACCAACGTGTTTTGGGGTGGGCGTAGCGAAATCAAACCGTCCGAGATTTCACCGCGTGTCTATCGCGAATGGCTGAATGAACAGTGACTTTTTCTTTGCCCGAATTTGTGTCGCCTATTTGAGTGACGCAGAATAAGATCAGGGCACGCCGGAAATGATACATCGTATTGCCATTTCCATGAGCTTGGTTTGCGCAATTGGAATCTCCGCGCACGCGACCACCCTAACCGTCACCAACACGAATGACACCGGCTCGGGCTCGTTGCGCCAGGCGTTAGTTGATTCGCATGACGGCGACACGATCGATTTCGATAGCTCGCTTAAGGGGCAAAACATCTGTCTGACCAGTGCCGAGCTTGTCATCAACAAGAGCATCATCATTAGCGGCCTTGGCCCAAACCTCCTCACGGTCTTGCGAGCGCAAAACGCTCCGGCTTTCCGCATTTTCCATCTGATGCCCGGACGATCGGTGATGATACAAGGCCTCACGATCAGCAACGGGGTTGCTCCTGAATTCGATTGTGGCGGCGGCATTCTCGATGAAGGCTCCTCGCTTTCTTTGGTTAACTGCACGGTCAGCGGGAACTCGACAGGTGGCACCGGCGCTGGCATGTGCGCTGATGCTAACGCGATGCTTACGATCGACAGTAGCACCATCACTGATAACTACGCCGGCGATTATGGTGGTGGCATAGCGAACGATGGAACGCTGATCATCAACAACACTACGTTCACCGGTAACCGAGGTGAATTCGCTGCCGGTGCTATTCTCAATGGCTTCACTCCTGACGCGTCGCTGACAGTAACCAACAGCACATTGAGCGGGAATACGACTCAGTTACACGGCGGTGGCATTTTTAATGGCGGACAATGCGCGATCAGTCACAGCACGCTGAGCGGCAATAGCGGCATGACCGCTGGTGCGATACTCAATCGGCTGGGAACGCTCGACATCAAAAGCACGATTTTAGACCGCGGTGAGTTGGGCCCCAACATCTCGAACGACAGCGGCACCGTTACCTCGAATGGTTACAACCTCAGCAGCGACGATGGCGGAGGCGTCTTAAACGGTACCGGCGACCAGATCAACACAATTCCGCTGTTAGGGCCGTTACAGAACAATGGCGGTCCGACGTTCACACATCAGTTGTTGCCCGGCAGTCCGGCTATCGATGCTGGCGATCCGAACTTTACTCCGCCGCCTTTGTTCGATCAGCGCGGCCTTGGTTTTAACCGGGTCGTAAACGGTCGCATAGATAAAGGCTCATTTGAACTACAATCGGCAACGACGCCGACGCCAACACCAACAGTGACGCCGAGTGCTACGGCTACGGCAACTCCGATTCCAACAAGCACTCCGCGGCCCACGCCATCACTGAGATCTAGTCCCGCTCCACGCCCTCGGGCGACGCCAGTCCCGCGTCTGCGCCCCACAGGTTAGCAAGCCTCTTTTACGAAGCGCTGGCGATAAGTCCGATCCAATTGCCGCAGAAGAGCGATGGCAAACTCCTGTCGATTAACGCGTCGACCCAAAGCTATCGCGAGAGAGGTTGCCTTGTGTTGCAGCTCCCTCGGAAAATCCGATTGGTTCGCGTTAACTCCTATGCCTACAACGGCGACGTGCGGGGCTCTTCGTTGGGCACGCATTTCCACGAGCACGCCGGCGACTTTGCGCCCGCGAAGCTGAACGTCATTCGGCATCTTGATCGTCGCGTCGAGCGAAAACTCCGCTCGAATCACGTCCCAAAGAGCTTCAATCGCCCAAACAGTAAGTTGATACGATTCGTTGATCTGGATCTGCGGACGCAAAAGTATCGAAAACCAAAGTCCTTCTCCTGGCGCCGATTCCCAGCGATTTCCGCGCTGACCGCGCCCTGCGGTTTGATGTTCGGCAAACAAGACTAGGCCGTCATCATCGTGCGACCGCGGACCCTCGTTCGCCGAGGCTACGGCGGGCAAGCTGGAGACCGCCGCTCCTTGTGGGGATGCGATCTGCAAAATGGCGTCGTTAGTAGAAGTAGTTTGCTCGACCACGACAATTCGCCGGCCCACTAAGGCAAAAGGAAGGGCGGCTTGCAGTTGGCTAGCGATCAGCCGGTCCAACTTCTCAACCGTGGACATGAGTCATTTCCAGCCCGAGATCGACCGCGCGTGCTGAGTTCGTCAATGCGCCGATGGAAATGTAATCGACGCCGGTGGCTGCGATTCGCCTGACATTTTTCAGCGTGATGCCGCCGCTCGCTTCGAACTTGATGCTGTTCCTTCTCAACGCCAAAGCTTCTCGAATCTGCGCCGGCTCCATGTTGTCCAGAAGGATAACGTCGATGCCGTCGATCTCGACGAACGCGCGCGCCTGCTCCAAATCATCAGCCTCCACTTCAATACGAACGTCTGGCCGTTCCTTGCGAAGACGGCGAATTTGGTCGGCAAAACCGGCAAGCCCTCCGAGAGCTGCAAGATGGTTGTCCTTTACGAGGACCATATCGAACAGGCCTGAACGGTGATTAACGCCGCCCCCAGCGACAACGGCGGCCTTTTCCAATGCGCGCAACCCAGGGGTCGTTTTGCGGGTATCGAGTATTTTGGCGGGATGATTGCCGACGGCGTCAACGAACTGGCGGGTGAGCGTTGCAATGCCGCAAAGGCGTTGAAGAAAATTTAGTGCCACCCGCTCCGCCTTGAGAATCGAACGCGCAAGGCCGCGCACTTCGATCACGATCTCGCCGGCAGCTACCGCATCGCCATCGGGACGGACGATCTGAACGTCCGTCGCAGGATCGATCGTCCGGAAAACTTGCGCGGCCGTGCCAGTTCCCGCAACGACTGCTGATTCATGGGCAACGATGCGTCCGCTAGCATGCAGTCCTTCGGACACAAAAAAGTCGGTAGTAACGTCGCCCTTGCCTATGTCTTCTCGAAGCGCTGCAGCGATCGGATCGTAATCGTCAGGTTCCATTGAGGGGCGGCGGCGCCACCATACGTAGAAAATCCATGGCGTCTATCGAACACGGTAGCAAAGCGCCGCTGCTGTCCGCCGGATTTGGGCAAAAAAATGATTCGGGCAGCGCACGCTTAAGGAGAAACAACTCTAGAAGAACTCGTGCAACCGCCCGAATCGCCTTAACCTGTTATATTCGACAGCGTGCGGCAGCCTGCGTTCGAACTTTTTTACGAAAAATTCGTGCATGGTCAGAAATTCGGTATTTAGAGGGTTAAAGCAGGCCATTGGGTCGACCATGCCCCGCAGCTACCTGTGGCGTTACAGAAGATTTGCCTGCACGAGCGTCGCAAGTTTGGCTGCTTCGTCGCGCACTTCTTGAAGGAGCGATCTAAACTCACATTTTTCCAGTGCCGCTATCAGCGCAGGATAATCAGGCTCGACTCGCAAATCATCGATCGGCACAGGCAAATCCATCTGACAATCGAGATCGACCATTTTCCGGTTTTGCAATATCTGCTCGCGAGCGGCGGCCAATTTCTCGCGGGTGCGGACGCTTTTCACCTTGTCGCAATTGTTCAACAGCGATTCGAGCCCACCGAATTCGCCGATCAATGCAGCGGCGCTTTTACGACCTATTCCGATCCCCGGAATGTTGTCCACCGAATCGCCGGTCAATGCAAGGACGTCACCTATCAAACCGGGCGGCACGTCCCATTTAGCTGTGACCTGCTCTTCACCGAGTAACGCGAATGCGTCCTTCGGCGACGGGAGATCGGCTTTGGCGGTTGTATAGATTTTCACGCAAGGGCCGACGAGTTGAAACAAATCTTTGTCGTTGGTTGCCAGCACCACATCCATGCCGGTGCGTTTGCACGCCGCAATCGCATAACAACCCATCAAATCGTCGGCTTCAGTATTTGAAAGGGAAATATTTCGAAAGCCTAGCAAGGCGGTAAGCTGCTTTTGGATAAACTCGAGCTGGGGGATCATCGGTTTGGGCATTTCTTTGCGCGTTTCCTTGTAAGCAGGTTGCAGCTCTACTCGCTTCTGCGGAAGGCCTTCATCCCAGACGACTGCGCCCAGGTCAGGTTGCAAATGTTTGAGCATTAACCGCAGCGTTTTCGTAAAACCGAAGATGGCGTTGGTCGGTTCGCCTCGGGAATTCGAGAGATTCGGGATGGCGAAAAAGGACCGGTAAACGTAGTAATGACCATCAATCAGCAGCAGTCTCATCGTGGGCTAATGCTGGATTCTGAATGCATGATGCTGGATGATCAAGGGGTGAACGACGAATGGATTGTACGTGTGCAGGGCGCGGAATACGGCCCGGCGACCATCGAAACTCTCCGCGAATGGAAAGCAGAGGGCAGGTTGCTCCCTTCCAACGAGGCCCGCCAAGCTGACATAGACCTTTGGACAACAGCAGCGGAAATCCCCGGGCTCTTCAGCATGCCGCCAGCGGTACCGTCTCCCGGCGATTTCACACAACCGCCCATACAGGTTTCCCGCCGCAGCTTTGCTGAAATTTTAACGGAGACATTGCAGATTTATCGAAAAGGCTTTTTGCAATTCCTCGGCCTCACGCTGCTGATGTTGCTGCCGTCGATAGCCAGTCAGCTAACAACTGCATTCGTGAAACCGCCGCAGGGCACGAATGTCGATATTCTTTCCTTTCTCTCGGGCGGCTTCGCGTTTCTGATGTTCATCCTTTCGATTGTAATGTGGCCGGTTTACATCGCCGGAGTTCAAATTCTCGCGGCGGAAATTGTGCGCGGAAACCGATTCAGTCTCATCGGGGTGCTCAATGAAGCCGTAAAGTTTTGGCCGCGAGTCGCCGCGCTGTGCATTTTCGTCTACGGCGTGTTCTTTCTACTGACGGTGTTCGGGTTGGCGATTGCAGCCATGTCTCTCGCCGGGTCGTCGTCGGTGTTGCTGGTTCTTGTCGCGATGGCTTTGCTCGTTCTGCAGGTTTGGATGTTCGGCCGCTTCTTTGTGAATGTTCTTTTTTGGCAGCAGTTTACGGTTCTCGAGAACGCGGGGTTCATCGATTCATTGCGTGAAAGTCGCGATTTGGCGCGCAGTGGACGCGAGCTTCCATGGTTTCAACGCCCATTGTGGCGCGGTGCATTCATCGCCTCCATGTGGTTTGCCGTTGTGCTGACGATCACGCTCGCTGCGCAATGGGGGACGCTGCACCAGTACTTGAATCAATTGATGACGACACAAGACCCGCAGGCGTTGTTGCAACAAATGACCGAGGCGCAGAAAGCCAGCGGTTTTAACATTGCCGCTTTCGGTTTGAGCGTCGTCGAAAAGATTCTCCAGCCCTTGGTGGGAATCGCGTTCGTCGTCCTTTATCTGGACACCAAACTTGAACTGCCTTCAGACGCGAAACAAATCGCACGCGCTAGTGAAGGCGACGCGGTTCGCTAATCGTTCCGTAATCCTGTTCGTCAGCTAAGCGGAAGTCTCGTTTGCACGGCCTTTTCTCCGCCATTCCGCACGCGCTTCGGCAATCAATGGCGCTAGCTTGGAATAAAACGTTACGACGTATGACAAATATCCCGCGAAAGCGACCAGTTGCAGCGCGATGAGCCAGACGTGCCCATCCTGGACCAGAAAAAACTCTGGTCGCAAATGAATGGCAATCGCGCAGCCAACATTCACCAGAAAGAAACCTGGCAGCAACAATCCGATGTTGAGCCACTGATCCCGTGTCACGAGCGCATACAGCCGGTTACTCACATCTCCGGTGCGATCCCGCACTCGCATGCGAATCAGGCGCAGGTCGTATGCGAACAACAGCCAGCCGACCGCAAGAAATGCTGCTACGAATGCGAACCAGCGCGCAGGATTGCCAAGTTGTGCGAATGAAAACGCTTCCACGAGCGCACAAGCAATATAGAAAAAATTGTGCCCGAACTCTAAAGGCCATCGTATCACGGTAAGAATGTGCAGCACGACACGTGACCAGAAGACCAGGATGATGATCAAACCTGAGAGAACGTAGGGCCACATCTTCCAGTCCAATTTGGCTACCGGCTCGCGCGAGGCTTCGATCAACACCGTCAGCGCGACACCTTGAATGATGCTCACCAATGTGAGCTCGATGTCGGCGATCATTGCATCGAGTTCGGAGCGACTTTCGCTCAGCGAGGTCATAATCCGACTCGTAACCGTTTCAGGATAAAATTGTCAAGCTGTCGGCAAGCTAACGCGAAGCGTGGCGTGAAATTTTGTCTCCAAACCTGATGTGTCTGCAGTTTGCCTGTGCCAATTCGACCAAGATCCCGTTGCGGATAGCGAAAGGCGGATCGGCTAACTGGCTGAATTTCTATAATTTGTGATGACGTATTCGCCGTGTCCTCTTTGGCACGAGGCGAGCTACTTGAATCGCTGAACTCAAATCAGCAATCCAAGAAAGGAGATTTCACAATATGAATCTAATTCGTTATCAGGCTCCCGAATCGACGCCATGGCCGGCGTTGGATCGCTGGAGCAATCTTCGGGACGAGTTGAACTCGTTCTTTGAAATGCCGTTCTCGTCTGGCTTTGGTCGCACGAGCCAGCTTTTTACCGGTTGGTCACCTGCGCTCGATCTTTACGAAACTGGCGACCACTTCGTGGCGGTCATCGAGTTGCCTGGAATGCGTAAGGAAGACATCGACATTTCTTTGCATGACGGGGCGCTGACAATCAGCGGCGAGCGCAAACACGAAAGCAACAACGGCGATACGGCTCAGCGCACTGAACGTTACGTCGGCACATTCCGCCGCAGCATTGCGCTGCCCACCCGTGTGGATGCGAATAAGGTTAGTGCCACCTACCAGGATGGAATCCTCAAGGTGACATTGCCTAAAGCTGAGGAAGCAAAACCGAAACAAATCCAGGTGAACTAAACAGAACTGAAAGGATTTTTACTATGAACACTTTAACCCGAGAAAATCGCGAATCTGATCGCAGCCAGGCGGAGCAGTTTATTACGCCGCCGGCCAGCGTCAGAGAAATTAGTGATGGCTACACGCTCGAGATCGAGATGCCCGGAGTAAAAAAGGACGGCCTCGAGATCTCGGTCGAAAACAACGAGCTAACAATCATCGGACGGCGCTCGCTTCCCGCGGTGGAAGGAACGCTGATTCATCGCGAATCGCGTTCGGAGAATTTCCGGCGCATGTTCGAGATCGATCCGTCAATCGACGCCGACAAAATCACCGCAAAGATTGATCAGGGTCTCGTGATGTTGACTCTGCCCAAAGCCGAGCACGTCAAGCCCCGCAAGATCACTGTTTCCTAGACAGATCAGGATCGTCGAAATTTTAGGCCGCGAGGATCATACTCGCGGCCTTTTCGTTGCTGCCGGTCGCTTTTGTGCTTGGCGAATGCTCGCGTGCGTCGTAGTTAGATTCTTCCTGATATGGCGACAAAGACCGAAGAAAGAACAGCCGTTGATAAAATGGCTGCCGCGCGAAATAAAAATCTCGATCTGGCGATCCAGCAGATTGCGAAAGATTATGGCGAAGGGGCCATCATGCGATTGGGGGGAGAAACGATCGTTGATATCGATGTCATTCCGACTGGCAACATTTTGATCGACCGCGCACTGGGCGTCGGTGGATTTCCGCGTGGGCGAATAGTAGAAATCTTCGGACCGGAGTCGTCCGGCAAAACAACGCTTGCGCTTACTGTGATTGCTCAGGCGCAAAAGCGTGGCGGACTCGCAGCGTTTATCGATGTCGAGCACGCCCTGGATCCTGCCTACGCAAAAAGACTTGGCGTTAATCTCGACGATTTACTCGTCTCGCAGCCCAGCTCCGGTGAGGAAGCTCTGCGCATATGCGAGACGCTGGTGCGCTCCAATGCGCTGGACGTAATCGTACTCGATTCAGTGGCGGCGCTGGTGACCAGGGCTGAGCTGGAAGGCGAAATCGGCGATACGACCGTTGGCGCCCAGGCGCGCTTGATGAGCGCGGCATTGCGCAAGCTCACATCGCTGATTTCAAAAGCGCGGACCTGCTGCATCTTCACAAATCAAATTCGCGAAAAAATCGGCGTGATGTTTGGAAACCCGGAGACCACTCCCGGCGGAAAAGCTTTAAAGTTTTACGCCAGTATGCGGGTCGATATCCGCCGAATCGGAGCAATCAAGCAGACTGACGGCGTCGTGACGGGTAACCGCACGCGCGTCAAAGTGGTGAAGAACAAGGTAGCACCGCCATTCACAGAGGCCGAGTTCGACATCATGTACAATGAGGGAATTTCGTCAGTCGGCGCTCTTCTCGACGTCGCCTTAGAACAACAGATCATCGAGAAACGGGGTTCCTGGTTGAATTACAAAGGGACGCAGCTTGCCCAGGGCCGGGATGCGGCAAAAGAAGTCTTGAAGAGCGACAAAGCGCTTTACGACGAAATCGAGGCCGCCGTCACAGTGAAACTGGACGAAGACAAAGAGTAGCCTCGCGACGTGAGGTAGGGACGCCGCGCTGCGGCGTCCGGACAGCGCAGCGCGCTATCTCTACCAGGCGGTGCGGTTTCAGGTTTCCTGAAATTCGTGTTTATTCGTGATTACCCATGACGTCGGCTGAGATACGGCAATCATTTCTCGATTTCTTCCGCGAGAAAAACCACTCCATTGTGCCATCATCGCCGCTTCTTCCCGACGCGCCGAATCTGCTGTTCACCAATGCGGGCATGAACCAGTTCGTGCCGATCTTCCTCGGACAACAAAAAGCGTCATGGAAACCGCCGCGCGTGGCCGATACGCAAAAATGCATCCGCGCCGGAGGCAAACATAACGATCTCGAAGACGTCGGGCTCGACACCTATCACCACACGTTCTTCGAGATGCTCGGCAATTGGAGCTTCGGCGATTATTTCAAAAAGGAAGCAATCGAATGGGCGTGGGAGTTACTGGTCGAACGTTGGAAGTTTCCGCCCCAACGGCTTTACGCGACCGTTTATCAACCCGCCCCTAACGAGCCGAGTGAGTTCGATCAGGAAGCCTACGATCACTGGGCGCGTTTGTTCCGCGAAGTCGATCTCGATCCAAAAGTTCACGTTCTCAGCAGCGGAAAAGCCGATAATTTCTGGATGATGGGCGACACCGGCCCGTGCGGGCCGTGCTCGGAAGTGCACATAGATCTGACGCCGGACGGCGATACGCGTGGAGGGCTCGTAAATCAAAATGATCCGCGCTGCATCGAAATTTGGAACCTCGTTTTTATCCAATTCAATGCGAACCCGGACGGCTCATTCGTGCCTTTACCGCAGCGACACGTCGATACCGGAATGGGTTTCGAGCGCGCCGTCGCCATTATTCAAGGCACCCAAAATCTCACGGATTTTTCCGGAACGACTTCAAATTACGAAACCGACGTCTTCCGCCCAATCTTCGACGAGCTGGGAAAACTGAGCGGAAAAAAATACGCCGGCACGCTGCCGACTGTGCAGGGGAGCACACCCGGCCCGGGTGTGGCGATCGGCGGCTCGCCGATCGAGAAAGTCGCCGCGAGCCGCGGCGACCAGCACGCCAGCGGCGTGCGCTCCCCAGAACAGATCCAAATCGATGTCGCGTTCCGCGTCGTTGCCGATCACATTCGCGCGCTCTCGTTCGCGATCGCTGACGGAATCATCCCATCAAATGAAGGCCGTGGTTACGTCTTGCGTCGCATTTTGCGTCGAGCAGTCCGGTACGGACGCACATTGGGATTTCACGAGCCGTTCTTTTTCAAACTCGTAGACGTGGTGGCAAAAAGCATGGGCAGCGTCTTTCCAGAAATCCGGACGCAACAGTCAAAAATCACAGAAACAATTCGCCGCGAGGAAGAAGCCTTCAATAAAACGTTGGACCGCGGAATCGACCTTTTCCACAAGGCGACGGTGTTGGCGCCTACAGAAGACGACCGCAACGTTGGAGCAGTGGTGGATGTGGGATCGGTGGTACGGCCTGAGTTTGTCTCGGCAAGGGACGGACGCAGATTGACTGGCGATTTCGCATTCAAACTTTACGACACTTATGGCTTTCCTCTTGATCTCACGGAATTGATGGCACGCGAGCGCGGGCTCACTGTGGATGTCTCAGGATTCGAGAGGTTGATGGAGGAACAGCGTGAGCGCGCTCGCAACGCACAAAAGAAAGAGAAAATCAGTGTTGAAGAAGGCGAGTTCGGAGTCGAGCCGACCAAATTTCTCGGGTACGATTTTCTTGAGACGGAATCGGTTGTTAACAGGGTCTTGCCCGGCAAACAACCCGACGAAGTGAACATCGTTCTGGATCGGACGCCGTTCTACGCGGAGATGGGCGGTCAGGTTGGCGACCGAGGACTGCTTCACGTTCCGGGACACGATTGGACAGAGGTTGGTCAGTTGCGTGTGATCGATACACAAAAACGCGGCGACGTTTTCGTTCATCGGGCGACGGTCGTGGAGGGTCGCGCGCCGGAGCCGGGCGAAGCGGTGCGGATCTCAGTGGATGCCGATCGGCGGAAATTAATTCAGGGACATCACACCGTTACGCATTTGTTGCATTGGGCGCTGCACCAAATCGTTTCATCTGATGCAGCGCAGAAAGGAAGCTATGTCGGCCCCGACAAATTAACGTTCGATTTTTCCAGCGCGCCTCTCACGCGGCAACAAAGGCGCGATGTGGAAAAATTGGTGAACGAAAAAGTTTCGGAGAATGCGCCGGTTTCGTGGACTGAGGTTCCATTTACCGAGGCAAAACAGCGAAAGGATATCATTCAGTTTTTCGGGGAAAAATACGGCGACTCGGTTCGCGTGTTGCAAATAGGCGGATCGCCGCGAGCGCTTAATGGCTATTCGATGGAGCTATGCGGCGGAACACACGTGAGATCCACAGGCGAGATCGGGCCGTTCCGTATTGTGAAGGAAGAAGCAATCGCGGCAGGAACGCGTCGTATTGAAGCAGTCGCCGGTGACGCAGCGCGAACATGGGCGAAGCAGGAAGCCGCGCGACAGCAAGAGAAGTTTGACGGGCTTGCGCGCAAGAAACCCGACATTTCCGCGCTGCCGGCTTTCCAAGATAATGCGACGACAGCCGAGATGCTGAAACAAATTGACGCGCGTGCGGCGCATCTCGAAAAAGCGGATGCGGAGGTTCGCGAGTGGGAAAAGAAAACGGCGAAATCTGCTGAGACAGAACTCAAGAGCACGGCTGCTAAAATCGCCGGCGAACTGACGGCATCGCATGCTGGAGAAAATTTCTGCGTGGCGGAAGTGGCAGGCGCCGATGGAAAACTGCTCCAGGCAGTTGTGGATGCGTTGAAGTCAAAATTTAAAGGCCCGATTTTTCTTGCCAGCATGCGGGACGGATCAGTGGCTTTGGTTGCGCATGTGCCTAACGAACTCACCTCGAAATTTCAGGCAAACAAGTTAATCCAACAAATCGCGCCAATCGTGGGTGGCAAAGGCGGCGGGCGTCCGGAAAACGCGCAGGGCGCCGGGAGAGACGCCAGCAAGGTTACTGAGGCACTTACGAAAGCGCGTGAGTTGCTCACGTAAACGGCATTTCAGAACCCAAAAGCCACTCAACTGTCATTCTGAGCCAAGGCGAAGAATCTCGGATAAATTCAGAGATGTTTCGCTTCCGCTCAACATGACAGTGGCGTGTTGATGTTGTCCGATGCCGACAATGCTACGCAGACAAAGGGAAGACGGCGAATCGTCATGTTTGCGGCGCGCTCACGCTCGGAAAGCGCGCGTTCTTTATCAGTCGTTTAAGATTTTTTCCATCGGTGGACATTCGATCAATCGAATCCTCCTTCTCGCCCGCGGCGCGACTCAGGAAAAGAACGTTGTCGTTGTCGAGCCAGACGCCGTCCCAGCCAAATAAGTTTTTCGGCGTGAGTCTGGTCGCCTTTTGCGATTGCACATCGAACATCCAAAGCGCCGGCAAAGCCCCTTCCCAATTCTTGCGGCCCGATTCTTCAGCCATATCGACGCTCAGAAGCAACCGTTTGCCATCGGACGACACATCAATCCGACCGTCACCGCTCATATCACCGTTCGGCACGATCTTGTCGATCTTCCATTGCGTGTGCACCGCGCCGTCGAGGCCAATCTGGTAAACGTTCGCCATGTCCTCGCAAAAAACCGATTGGCCGTCGCGAGCCCAAATCGGCGAATAACGCGTCACTTCATTTTGCACGCCGGGCTTAAGCACGTGGAAATTCGTGCCGTCGGAATTCACGACAGCAAGATCCCAGACTTCGTGAGGACGCGTAGTAAAAAGGATTTGGTTTCCGTCAGCCGTCCAGCTCGGGTAATAAGAATTATCGCCCGGGACATCTTTGAAAACGTCAATTTTTCCCGTGGCAACGTGGACGACGGCAATATGACGCGCGTATGTGGTGTCGCTCGTTTTCTCGGTTGTATTAAATGCGACGCGAGTTCCATCCGGCGAAATCGCGGGGAAGAGGCCGTCCGCTAGCTCCTTCTCACTCGTCCCATCGAGATTGGCGATCCAGACAGCGTGGTCTCGTTCAAACGCGATGTGCCGATCGCCGCAAAAAACTGACGCGGAAGAAGCTGTGAGCGCAAAAAGGAGGAGCATCGTTTCTTTCATGGCAATAGGAGGGTAGCGAAAAACGTGGCGGCGAGGGCCAATACGAGCACTATCAGATACATGAAGCCGCCAAAAAGGAACTTTAAAATACTGAAGAACCAGCTCTGGCGATAAACGTACCGGATTGATAGGAAAATTTGCGTGACAAATGCAATCCATAGGAGCGCGATCAGCCATCCTGCGATCGCACCGGGCGTAAAACGAGTAAGCCCAATGGTCAGCAGCACAATCAGCATGACGGCGGCGTAGAAGAAGCTGTGGATGTGCAATGCATAGATCAAGTGGTCGATATAGAAACGACGGCGCCGGATGTAGAGAAGTTTCAAAACAAGAGCGAAGAGCGGGATACAGCACAGCATCATGTAGGGCAGGTTGCTGAGTAGGGTGCTGATAAACAGCCCCATTTTCGTCCCGTGTTCACCCATCTTCTCTTTCGCCCGACCTTCGATCCAGCTTTCAAACGGGGTGGTCGATTTCGCATCGTCGAAAACAACGAAAGGTCGCTCGCCTATTTTGCCATAGTTCTTGTTCGGTTCGTTTGCACGGTCGGTAGGTTGAGAAGCCACATCCGATGAGGCCCTGGGAGCGGGTGTAGGCGAAGGCGGGTTCGTCAAAGGCGAGGGAGCAGGAGAAGGTGAAGAATCGCGTAATAATGCTTCGAGTTTCTCCCGCGCGACCGGTGGCAAATCTTCTTTCTTCAATTCGGTTTCGAGGTCCGCACGGTCCTTTGGCCCCAGTTTGCTCGCGTCAACCTTGATCCCTTTTGCTCCGTAATTTACGGCAAAGAAAAACAAGATGCTGGCGAGCAGATACAGTCGCAGGGGATTCACGTAGCGGACGCGCTTTCCGGCCAAAAACTCATTCGTTAGGCGCCAGGGCTTTAGGATGAGAAGCGCGATGGTCGTGAAGAATTTTGAATCCCAATTCAGGAATTCGTTTAATAGATCCGCGACAACGTGCCGGAAAGAGCGGCGGTACTCGATGGCTGGTTGGCCGCATTTCGCGCACCAATGCCCCTGCAGTTCTGCGCCGCAATTCTCACAGTGCGTCAGCGATGGACCTGTGTCTTCTCCCCGGCCTGACCGGCGCTCACCCCGACTTCGTTCGAATGCACCAACCGCCGTGTCGCCGAGAATAATTTTTGCCGGTTCATCGGACATGCGCCAGCGATGCTACAAAACTATTTTGATCGCGTCGACTCGGGATAAACACGTACAGCCTGATCTCACCCAAAGCTTTGGATTGACCACGCGAAGTGCTTGATGAGACGATCTCGTGCGGTGGCACTTCAACTGTTCAGAACCAAAAGTCCGGATCACCTCATGGCCGAAGCCGCCGCGCCGGAGCGGCAAATGAAGCGTACACTCAACGCATTCGATCTCACGTGTATCGGCATCGGCGCCATTATCGGTACAGGAATTTTCGCGCTGATCGGTACCGCAATTGCCGGTCAGACTTTTCCGACACGACTCGAGACGCCGATTCTCAATTATATCCAAGCATGGCTTTCAGGGGCGGACGTAATGCTCGGCCGCGCCGGTGCCGGCCCGGCAGTGGCGATTTCGCTATTTGTGGCCGCATTGGCCTGTGGATTCGCTGCGCTCTGTTATGCCGAGCTTGCCTCGA
The DNA here is from genome assembly GCA_045809725.1 of Candidatus Udaeobacter sp. Classification (GTDB taxonomy): domain Bacteria; phylum Verrucomicrobiota; class Verrucomicrobiia; order Chthoniobacterales; family UBA10450; genus Udaeobacter. The sequence goes on from JBJMXF010000222.1 coordinate 19,191, forward strand.
TGATTCCAGTATCGGGTTCGGCCTACACATATTCCTACGCAACGCTCGGTGAGATCATCGCGTGGATCATCGGTTGGGATTTGATTCTGGAATATGCGGTCGGGAATATGGCCGTCGCAGTCGGGTGGTCGGGGTATTTCGTTAAACTGTGCGGCAGTCTTTTTGGATTGAAGTTCCCGTTGTGGACGGTGACCGATTACCGCACGGCCAGCGACCTGATCAGGAATGGCGGCGACACGCTGAAAGATTTTTCCTCTACCACTCTTCCCAGCATTGCGGGTCATCCGATCGCTCTGAACCTTCCGGCGCTCGTGATTGTGGCAGCGGTAACGGTGCTTCTGGTCTACGGAATTCGCGAGAGCGCAAAAACGAACACAACCATCGTAATTATCAAAGTCGCCGTCGTTGTGTTCTTCATTTCGTTCGGGGCTTTCATGGTGCATCCGACGAACTGGCATCCATACGTGCCGAATGGTTTTGCCGGGGTGATGAGCGGAGCAGCTATCATTTTTTTCGCCTTCATCGGTTTCGACGCCGTCTCGACAACGGCTGAGGAAACAAAAAATCCACGGCGCGACATGCCGATTGGGATCATCGCCAGTTTGATCATCTGCACGTTGCTTTATGTGCTTATGGGCACGGTTCTGGCCGGCATTAAAAAATATACGGTTTACCTGGGCGACCCTGCCGCCGCCGCCACTGCTTTCGCGAGCAAACCATGGGCGGAAGCATTGATCAGCGCCGGAGCGCTTGCTGGAATGACTTCGGTGCTGCTCGTTTTCCAACTCGGGCAGCCGCGCATTTTTATGGCGATGGCGCGTGACGGCTTGCTCCCGCAGTACTTTGCTCGAATTCATCCACGCTTCCGCACGCCGTACGTGACAACAATTTGGACCGGAGTGGTCGTTGGCGGAGTGGCAATGCTGGTGGACATCGGTTCGCTCTCAGATTTGACGAACATTGGAACATTGTTCGCATTCATTCTCGTCTGCGTCGGCGTGGCCGTTTTGCGGCGGACCGATGCCGGCCGACCGCGGCCGTTTCGTGTCCCGCTCGTGCCGCTATTTCCGATTATGGGCGTGATCTTGTGTTTTGCGCTCATGCTGAGCTTGCCGGTGATGACTTGGATTCGTTTTGTGGTCTGGCTGGCAATCGGGCTCGTAATTTATTTCCTGTACAGCGTACGGCACAGCAAACTGCAGCGCGGCATCGAGGTTGGTGAGACAGAAGACACTCCTCCGCCGATCATCAAGACGTAATCGCCACATTTGTAGCACTCATTCCATCAAGGGCATTATTCTGCGGCGATTGTAGTAGGAATGACAGATGACTCGGTAATCGCAAACCAGCAGATTCCCGCGAACAAACTGAAGGCAGCCTGGGAACTGCTCAAGCTCACTTTAGCAGAGTGGACGAACGACAACGCTTTCGAACTGTCTGCCGCGCTCGCGTTTTACACGATCTTCTCAATCGCGCCAGTGCTGCTGATCGCCGTTGGCGTGGCCAGTTTCTTTCTCGCGCCGGATACAGCGACCGATCAGATCGTTGCTGAAATGGAAAAAATGATCGGTGCGCCAGGGGCCACTGCGGTGCGGCAGGTGATCGAATCATCCCGCGGATTTGGCAAGGGCCTGTGGGCAGTGAGTGTCGGAATCGTCACGCTCATTATGGGCGCGACTGCGGTTTTCGGAGAACTGCAATCAGCGCTGAATCAGATCTGGGATGTCAAAGCGAAACCGGATCGTGGTGTGATCATGTCGTTTATTGTGGATCGGTTGCGCTCGTTTTCGATCGCGATTTGCGTGGGATTTCTCCTCCTGGTTTCACTTGTAATCAGCGCGGCCATCAGCTGGCTTCAAAACTACATGAACAACTGGTTACCCGGTGTTCCGTGGGTTTGGCAAATGGCTAACGTTGTCGCCTCCTTCTTTGTGATCGCCGTTCTTTTTGCTGCGATTTACAAATTTTTACCGGACGTCGTGATCTCGTGGAAGGACGTATGGATTGGAGCGGCGGTGACGGGGCTGCTTTTTACCGGAGGAAAATATGCCATCGGTATTTACCTCGGGAAAACTGCGACGGCCAGTGCGTTTGGAGCGGCCGGGTCGCTCGTCGTCCTGCTGTTCTGGGTTTATTACTCTGCATTGATCAGCTTTTTGGGTGCAGAGTTCACGCAGGTTTATGCGCGACGCTATGGTCCCGGCATCCGGCCAAAAAAACATGCGGTTCGCGTCGCGCGTAAGACGGATTCAATCTGATGTGACAAAGGTCGAGAGTGGTCACATTATTTCGCATGGTCGAAGTCTCAGTTAAGTACACCGGGGATTTACATTGCGACGCCACTCATGGTCCGTCGCAAGCAAAAATTTCCACCGACGCTCCGAGCGATAATAAGGGCAAAGGTGAAGCTTTCTCGCCTACGGATCTGGTCGCCACTGCTCTCGCCACATGCATTAGCACGACCATGGGAATTAAGGCTGAAGACCTCGGAGTCGATCTGCGCGGCATGACTGTGTCAGTGCAAAAGGAAATGTCGAACGATCCGCCGCGGCGCATCGTTGCTTTGCCGTCAGAAGTTCACATCCCGCTCCCACCGGATCATCCGCAACGGGAGGTCCTTGAGCAAACCGCGCTCAATTGTCCGGTGCACAAAAGCCTTCCTGCGGAGATTGATCGCCCGACGAAATTTTTTTGGGAAGGGTAACGCAAGCGTTTCGCAAAGGTGGAATGCGTTGTCCTCAACGCGTTGCCAAACCAATGCGGCTCTGCCGCCAATGTTCAGGCGCTTCGCGCTTAAAGTTGTTAGGCCTTCGGCAAATATTCCATCGTCTTCGGAGAAGCCGATCCACCGCCGGAACGCGGCGCTTTTTACCCAAATAGCCACTGCATGTAATCGCGCACGCCCTCTTCGAGCGAAAAGCGCGGCTCGTAACTGAGCGCTTTCCGCGCGCTAGTGAGATCCGCTTGCGTGAAGTTTTGATAATGCGAGTGCGGATTGTCGAAGTATTCGGGCTGAAAATTTGTGCTCAGACATTTGTTTAAAACCTCGATGAGTTCGTTAAACGACCGCGCCTGCCCCGTCCCAACATTGTAAATTCCGCTCGCCTTCGCATCGAGCGCGCGAATGCTGCCTTCAACAGCGTCCTTCACATAAACGAAATCGCGTTTCTGCTCGCCATGTTTAAAAATGCGCGGCCGCTTGCCGGCTTTCATCTGTTGCGCCAGATGATAGACCATACTCGCCGGCACGCCTTTATGCGCTTCGCATGGTCCGTAAACGTTGAAGTACCGCAGCCCGATAAGGATCCAATCTTGCGATTCGGCTGCAGCGCGTCGGGCGATGTTATCCATGATGACTTTCGAAAACGCGTAAACATTCGCCGGTGCTGCGCCGTTTGATTCCACGCTCGCTTCAGTTGCCGGACCGTAGGTCGCCGCAGAGGAAGCGTAGATGATTCGTGTTTTTGTCGGGCGCGCAAAATTCAAAAGGCGTCGAAAACTTTCCACGTTGTCGTGCACCTGAACGAATTGATCGTGCAAAGTCGTGTCGGTGATCGATGCGAGATGAAAAATTGCGTCGAATCCGGCAGCTGCCGGATCACCGAACTTTCCCTGCCAATCCAATGTCGCCAGATTTTCAGCGACGAAATCTCCGCTATAGCGTGCGAGGTTCTTGAAATTACCGGATCGAAAATCATCAATCACCGTCAGATGCGCCTGCGGGAATTTTTGCTGTAACGCCAGCGTCAGATTTGAACCGATGAAGCCGGCGCCGCCGGTGATGAGGAACTTCGGGCTGGATTTGGTCATCGTATTTTCGTCATTGACAGCGAAGTCTAAGAATCCCGTGGCGCAATTGACAGGTAATCTCGCGGGATATCTCGACCAACGCTCGACATGACAGCAGCAATCAGTGCGTGATTAAATAATCTTGACGCTAAGAGTGCAAGCCGCTAGTCCTCGTCCCGGTTCTTTGCGAGCTTAGGAAAGTGGATCGGCGCAAGAAATCCCGTGAGAATCGGGAGCAGTTGCGCTGCTGTAACTGGATACGACTTCCCATTGGGCCAATCGTCGAAAGCATTTCGAAGGTGAAGGCGGGGAGAAGGTGCGGTGCCGTACAGGCATCATAAGCCAGGAGCCAGAATATTTGTCCGGTCCACCTCATTCTGTAGCCGTCGTGCTGTGCGCGACGCCTGCGTGTCCCAGCAGGGACGCGGCTACAGCAAAAACTTCTGCGCAAAAAGAAGAATGAGAGCTGGGCGATGCGACGCTTCGTAAACATTCGAAGCCTAACAAGTCCGACTCTCTGGGTTGGAGGAAACTTGTTATGCAAAATCGTTCAGTTTGGTTTTTTCGGGGTAGCGCATCCGTCCCGGATGCTGGTTTCGGCGTCGCGCCGAAACGGTCTTTCCTTAATTCGACGATCTCGGTCAGCGGCAACACAGAAGAAGAGTCCGCGATCGCGGGACGCGCTCGCCAGCACCCCCGACGGGCGCGCTACCCACTCGTGTTCGGTGCGCTGTTCGTCTTTGCCCAAATCGTCTGTCACGCGCAGCAACGGTCGCCGACTCCTTCACCCGGTGAAGCGGAGGTGGAATCAGTCATCGTTTCCGCAACGCGTTTTGATATTCCGCTGGATCAATCTCCCGCAAGCGCAAGCGTGATCAGCTCGCAAGAACTAGAGCAAAAACAGATCCAACGTGTGAGCGATGCTTTGCGTGAGGTGCCTGGGTTGTCGGTCGTGCAGACCGGCGTGCCCGGCCAGTTGACGTCCGTGTTTACGCGTGGGCTGCGCAGCGAACACACGCAGGTTTTGCTCGACGGCATTCCGATCAATCAAGGTTTGCAGGGCGCATTCAATTTTGCGGACTTCACCACGGAAGATATCGACAGGATCGAGGTTGTGCGCGGACCGCAAAGCACGATTTACGGACCGCGCGCGCTTGCAGGTGTGATTCAAATCTTCACCAAACAAGGCAGTGGAACACCGGGCGTGATGCTGGCTGCGGAAGGCGGCTCCTACGACTCGTTTCGAGAGTGGTCTCAGAGCGACGGCAAAGTCGCTGACTTCGATTATTCAGTTGGCGCCAGCCGTTTCGACACGGAGAACGCACGGCCAAATAACAACTATCGCAACACGGCCGCGATTGCCGACGTCGGATGGTCGCCTAAGCCGGCTCCGCCCGGGACGCGCTCCGCTGTGGCGAGCGAGCAATTGCGAATCGGCAGTTTGTTCACGTATTCAGTCAGCGACATTGGACTGCCGAATACGATCTTTGATCCGCGGCCGATCGATCATTTTCTCACCGAGCGTTGGTTGATCGGGCCACATATCGATTGGAAACCGACTGAGTGGTGGGATCACAAATTCATCGTCGCGTATGATCACGAACGCCAAATCAACGAGCCGAATGAGGACGGCTTTGTCGGGGCGACACGCGCGGTGTTCGAACGGACGCAGGTTGATTATCAAAACAATCTGCGACCGGTGTCGTGGTTGACGCTAACCTCAGGATTTTACTACAGCCGCATTAACGCGGGAGAAGAGCGTCCGTTTGTTTTGTTTGGACCGACGTTTATTAGCGATCACACAAACGAAACCGCTGAATTTCTGGAGGCGACGTTAACGCCAGTTGAGAATTTGATTTTCGTCGGGGGTGGACGTTTCGATCACTTCAATCAATTTGGCGGCATCTGGACGTATCGTTTTGCCGGCAGTTACAAAATCGACAAGACGAACACGGTTCTGCATTCCAGCGTCGGCACTGGTTTCAGTCCGCCAAGCAGTCAGGATAAAATTTTCGGAAACAACTTCGGCCTGAAACCTGAAGAGGACCTCGGTTGGGACATCGGAATTCGGCAGCAGCTCTGGCAAAATCGCGTGGACGTGGGCCTCACCTACTTTCACAATGACCTCTCAAACGTCATTGGGTTTAACGGGCTGTTTGATACGCTCAACCTTGGGTCTGCTGAAACCCAGGGCTTGGAAGCGGAACTGCACGCGCAACCTATTCCCAATCTCGTTTTGACGGCGACTTACACTTACCTCGAGGCGGAAAAGACTTCCTCAAAAGACGTTTCGCAGTTGCAAGGTGCGCGTCTGCCGCGTCGCCCGCGCAATGAGGTTTACGTTTCAGCGTCATATGTTTGGTGGAAAGGGCTACGAACAGTGGTCGAAGCAAAGTTCGTCAACGCGCGCGAGGAATTGAATTTTGGCGGACCAAATTTCGACATCGAAGACTATTCATTTGTAAACATCGCCGCCGAATATGAATTCAATGCGCACTTGTCAGTCTTTGGTCGGATCGACAACCTAACTAACGAGCATTACTCGGAAGTCTTCGGTTTCCCGACGCTCGGCCGCGCCGCATACGGTGGCGTGAAGTTGCGTTTTTAGAGTAGCGCGAGCTTCGGGTTGCGAGTTTCTGAGGTCACAAGCGAGACGCGTGTGCTACTCTTTTTCAATGCCGCCGAAACTTTCCGACAAAAAATTGACGGTACTCGGTGCCGGCAAATTGGGTGGGATCCTGCTGCGGGCATATCTGAAGCAGGGATTGTTTCTGTCCGATAGAGTCAAGGCGACTGTCAAGCACGCCGAAAAAGCAACCGCGCTCGCTAAAGAGCTCGGCATTACGGTGACCACCGACAATCGCGAAGCGGTCAAAGGCGCTGACATCGTTCTGCTGACAATAAAACCGCAAACCGTTGCGGAAGTGTTACAGGAAATCGCCCCGGAAATTCGCGCCGACACGCTGATTGTCTCAGTTGCGGCTTCTGTGCCGGCAGGGTTCGTCGAGCAGCAATTAGCCGCGGCTACAAGCGCCAAGCGCGACAAAGTGGCAGTCGTGCGAGCAATGCCAAATACTCCGGCCGCTGTTGACTGCGGCATGACGGCAATCTGCGGTGGAACGTATGCCGAGCCTCAACATCTGGAGGTTGCTCGCACGATGTTTGATGCGGTGGGGCGGACGATTGTCCTTGATGAGAAGCACATGGACGCAGTTACAGGTCTGTCTGCAAGCGGCCCTGCGTTCGCGTACATTATTCTGGAATCGCTGGCCGAGGCGGGGGTGAAAGTCGGTTTGCCGCGCGACGTAGCGACGCTGCTCGCAGCGCAGACGATGAAAGGCGCTGCAAGTGTTGTATTGGAAACCGGCGATCACCCGGCGCTTCTCAAAGACGGTGTGACTACTCCAGCCGGCTGCACCATCGACGGCATTCTCGAACTCGAAGAAGGCAAACTGCGCGTGACTCTGATCAAAGCGGTCGTGAAAGCCACGAGCCGCGCCGGCGAGCTGCTGTTTGAGAAATAGTCGTGGGCGTCGTCGCCTTGTCATTCCGAGCGAAGTCGCGGAATCTGCTGCGTGTTTAATATGAGTGACCTGCTTTACCTCGCGATCGGATTGGTCGCGAGCGGGTTGGTTGTCGCTCTGGTCGTTCTGCTAACACGGCGTCGAAATCAAGGCGCAGCAACGGAACTGGCGAAACGACTGGAAACGATCGATCGCAGCTTGCGCGACGAATTTTCGCGCAATCGCGAGGAAGCAGGCGCGGCGGCGAAGAATCAGCGCGAGGAATTAGCGACTTCCCTGGAGTCCGTGAGATCGACCGTCGACGTTCGGCTGAGGCAGTTGCAGGATGATAACGCCGCGCACATCGAGCGCATGCGCGCAACTGTCGACGAGAAATTACAAGGTACACTGGAGAGGCGGCTAGGCGAAGCGTTCAAGGCTGTGAGCGATCGACTGGAACAGGTGCATCAAGGTCTCGGTGCGATGCAACAATTGGCCAGCGACGTCGGTGGCCTGCAAAAAGTGCTGGCAAATGTAAAAACGCGTGGTGGTTGGGGCGAAGTACAATTAGGCGCATTGCTGGAACAGGTGCTCACGCCGGACCAGTTCGCGCGTAACGTCAAGACACGCGACGACAGCAATGAGAACGTAGAGTTCGCGATCAAACTTCCCGGTAATGAAGACGGCGTACCGGTGTGGCTGCCGATCGACGCAAAGTTCCCTACTGAAGATTATCAGCGGCTGCTGGCCGCCCAAGAGAAGGGCGATCTTGCTCTGGTAGAAACCGCCACGAAAAGCCTCGAAGCCCAATTAAAAAAGTCGGCCAAGGACATTTGCCAGAAATATATTAACCCTCCAAAGACGACCGACTTCGCGCTGATGTTTCTGCCAACCGAGGGTTTGTATGCGGAAGCAATCCGACGGATCGGACTGGTTGAGCAAGTGCAGCGCGAGTGTCGCGTGATTCTTGCCGGACCGACAACACTCGCTGCGCTGCTCAACAGCTTACAGATGGGCTTTCGCACGCTCGCCATTCAGAAGCGATCGAGCGAAGTCTGGAATCTGCTCGCAACAGTGAAGACAGAATTCGGCAAATTCGGTGACGCGGTAGCGAAAGTAAAAGATAAGCTCGACCAAGCTTCGACCGATATGGACAAGGTCGCAGTGCGATCGCGCGCGATCACAAAGCAACTCAATAAAGTGGAAGAATTGCCGTCGAATCCGCAGCCGTTGCTAAAGGATTTTCTGCAAACCGACAATGCGGACGCGTCCGATGAATAAGACGTGAAAACTGTACTGATTACCGGCGCGAATAAAGGCATTGGCCACGAAGTCGCGCGACAGCTCGCGGCCAAAGGATTTCACGTGTTTGTCGGTGCGCGAAATGCAAAGGCTGGTCGTAAAGCAGCGGATGAGATCGCAAAGAAATGCGGCAAGGCGACATTTTTGGAAATGGACGTTGCCGACAATGACAGCGTCGCAACTGCTTTGCGTGAATTCACGAATATTGAGGATCATCTCGATGTGCTGGTAAACAATGCGGGGATCATTGTCGATGGTGACCATGCGATTTTGGAAATCAGCGACGAGCTGTTTCGAAAGACGCTGGAGACGAACACTCTCGGTCCTCTGCGAGTGACGCGCGCGTTGGCGCCTTTGCTCCGGAAAAGCAAAGCGCCGCGAGTGATCAATGTTTCGAGCGGCGGCGGTCAACTGAGCGACGGCGCGGATGGCTGGGCGCCGGCTTACTGCATTTCGAAGACTGCGCTGAATGGCATGACAGTGCAGCTCGCAGCGGCGTTGCCGAAATTCGCTATCAATTCGGTGTGCCCTGGTTGGGTGCGGACGGACATGGGCGGCAAAAAGGCTAGCCGCTCAGTGGAGGAAGGCGCAGACACAATTGTGTGGCTCGCGAGTGAAGCGCCGCAGGATCTCACTGGTAAGTTCCTGCGTGATCGCAAAGAGATTCCGTGGTAATCCGCCTTCCCCAAGGCTACGACGGACGGGTCCGCCTTTATCCGTGCAGAAACGGATTTGTTAGGCGTTCGCGGCCAATCGTTGTCGGCGGACCGTGGCCGGAGAGCACTGTTACATCGTCGGCCAGCGGAAAAAGCTTTTCCCTGATCCCGTGAATTAACAGATCGATATCGCCGCCCGGCAAATCACCGCGACCAATGCTGCCGGCGAAAAGGACGTCGCCACCAAAGAGCACGCGGTCCTTGGACGAAAAGAAACAAAGACTGCCAGGGCAATGGCCAGGCACTTCCAGAATTTGGAACTCCGCCCCAAGAAAACTCCGGTTCGGTGTTTGTTCGATCAGAAAATCTGGTTCGACTGGTTCGATCTCGAGCGCGAAGCCGAAGTTGCGAAAGAAATCGCGATCAGAAATCATGGGCGCGGTAAGCGGGTGACATCCGATCTGTGAATGAAACTGGCGTTTAACTCTGGCAACGTCCTGAACGTGATCGACGTGCCCGTGTGTCAGCAACAAAAGTGAGGGATGGATATTAAGGGAACGGACCCATTCGCACGCACCGTCAGGTGCGTCGAACAGGATCCATCCCTCAGGCGCTTCGAACAGATAGCAATTGGTTTCAAAGATCCCGCCGCAAAACGTCTTATAAGTCGCAGATGCCATGATAACGAAGTTTTTGAATGTTCAGCGCGGTCGATTGTCTATTGCTACCCAACAATGCCGCCGGTCAGCTACTTCTCATGCAAAAGGTGAAATCGCACAAAGCTACAAGCCAAAATAGCTTGGTGGCGGACCTGATTGCTTGTAATCGGCTGCCGAAGGCGCAAAGCGGGCCGATTTTGTCTGGTCATCTTGCGCTGAGGGCCGAATTCTGCGAATGTCTTAAACCTGTTTTTTACCAATGAGATCATCTTTGCGACGATCACTTGCACTTTCCACGATCCTTTTTACGGCCGCGCTCGCGGCTCTGCCAGCGCTTGCGAGTACAAGAGAAACGGTGGCCATGTCCGTGGGGCGACTCCTGGAGGAGGGCCATTATACCCGGCAAAAACTGAACGAAGAGGTCTCGAAAAAATTCCTGCAGACGTATCTGGAGATGCTCGATTACAGTCATCTCTTTTTCACGCAGGAAGACATTGATTCTGTTACTAAGAAGTATTCCAACGCCATGGCCGGGGACGTTCTTATGGGAACGCTTAAGCCCGGCTACGAGATTTACGCGCTATACACCAAGCGCATCGATGAACGCGTGGCGAAAATAAAAGAGCTGTTGAAACAGCCGATCGATTTCAAAAGCAACGCCACAGTCGAATTGAGCCGTCAAAAATCGCCCTGGCCGAAAAATGAGGCTGAAGCCGACCAACTCTGGCGCGGTCGGATCGCAAACGAGCTGCTTCAGGAGCATTTGAGCGAGCACCCAATCGAGCCGGCGCCGCAACTCGTCTCTCGCCGCTATGAGCGTCTGGCAAAGAATGTTCACGAGCAGGATAAGGACGAGCAGATGAAGCTTTATCTCGATGCCCTCGCCCAGGCTTACGATCCGCACTCGGAATACCTGAGCAAAGCGGACATGAAAAATTTCAGCATCAACATGGGGCTCTCGCTTGTGGGCATCGGGGCGATGCTTCGCTCTGAAGATGGCTACGCCAAAATTGAAAGCCTCGTGCCCGGTGGACCAGCGCAAACGGACGGGCGACTCAAAGTCGGTGACCGCATCAGTGCCGTGGCGCAAGGTCCGTCGGAATTTGTGGATGTTCGCGAAATGCGACTCGACAAAGTGGTCGAAATGATTCGCGGAAAGAAAGGCACACGCGTCCGCTTGCTTGTGATTCCTTCGGATGCAGCTGATCCGTCGCACCGAAAAAATGTCGATCTGGTTCGTGATGAAATTAAGCTAAAAGATCAGGAAGCTCGTGCCGACATCATCCTTAGGAAAGACGAGAACGGCGAGCCGATAAAACTCGGCTGGTTGACCCTGCCTTCCTTCTATGCCGACATGGACAGGCACCAAAAGAGCACCACGCGGGATGTGTTGGCATTGCTCAAGCGACTGAAGAAAGAAAACATTAGTGGGCTGGTGGTTGACCTGCGTAAAAATGGCGGTGGTTCACTGGAAGAAGCGCTGTCCCTGACCGGCTTGTTTTTGAAATCAGGTCCGATCGTTGAGACGAAGGATTATAACGGGTCGATCAGGATTTCGTTCGATCCGGATTCGGGTATCGCGTACTCCGGACCAATGGTTGTCCTTACCAGCCGGCAAAGCGCGTCCGCGAGCGAGATTTTCGCAGCTGCGCTCCAGGATTATGGCCGCGCGGTCATCGTTGGTGACAAGAACACGTTCGGCAAGGGCACCGTGCAAACGATCCTTCCGATTGGTCGGTTCGCTTCGTTGCTCGGCAATCACACCGATGAAGACGGCGCGTTGAAACTAACCATCCAGAAATTTTATCGCGTTGCCGGCGGTTCCACACAACTGCACGGCGTGGCTTCCGATATTGTTTTGCCGAGCTTAAGCGATCTGCCTGAGTTCGGTGAAGGCGCGCTCAAGAATGCCCTGCCATACGACGAAGTCACAAAAGCGAAATATACCAAATGGTCGGACAATCATTCCCTTTTCATCGACCAGCTTCGCCGGCGTTCAGAGGAGCGCGTGAAAAACGATCCCGAATTTCACTATGTCACCGAGGACATGAATCGCTTGCGCCACAAGATAGATGAAAACAGGATTTCACTGAACGAAGATACGCGAAAGAAAGAGCTCGCTGACGATAAACTGCGCAAAGAAACGCGGTCAAAAGAGCGCCTGGCGCGTCACCAGGAAGAACCCAGTATCTATCGCGTGACGCTGGACACTGTGGATAAGCCGAATCTGCAATTGATCATGTATCCCGGGAAACTGGCCGAGGCGAAAAAGAACGGCATCGTGCCTAAAGTCGACTCCGACGCCGCTCCGGACGCTGATTCCGATCTGCCTGACAGCACTCCAGCCGACGGCGATAGCAACACCAAGGATCCTCAAATCGATCCAGAGCGTGATGAGGCTCTCAACATTCTTGCTGATCTTGTTCAACTTTCGAACGGGCCTAAGACAGCCAGTACCACCCGTTAGGCACAGAGCAGGAAGGAGTTCCGTCTCGTCCCACCGCGCTTTGGAGGCGCAGCAATGGGCTCCTGGCGTGGCTCGTTTGGCGAAAACCCAACGACAAATCTCGAATGTCGAATGCATCCCGCATTCCGAATGAAAAGCGTTTGTCATTTTCTGCTTAGCATTTAGTTTCCGGCCCGCGATCTTTCCGCCTATCCTGCGTCTGCGGGATCAATCAGTGAGCGAGGCCGGAAAGATCGATAACGGAACAACAGCTCACTGAACGAGGAGCCCCGAAACATTCCGGGGCAAAACAACAATGCCAAGAGCTACAAATGCCCCGGCGAGCCGTGCGCGCCGGAAACGAATGCTGAAAAAAGCGAAAGGTTACCGCGGCCGCCGCTCCAAACTTTTTCGTTACGCCAAAGATGCCGTCATGAAGGCTCAGGTTTGGGCGTATCGCGACCGCAAAATTCGCAAGCGCACATTTCGTTATCTTTGGATCCAACGTCTCAATGCCGCCGCACGCGCGAACGGGATGACTTACAGCCGTTTGGCCGAAGGGCTGAAAGCTGCCGGGATCGGGTTGGACCGCAAAATTCTCGCTGACCTCGCGGTCACCGACGAAGTCGCATTCAAATCGATTGTCGATCAGGCGAAGAGCGCGCTGGAAGACAAAGCGAAATCGAAAAAGAAAGCGGCGTGATCGTAGATCGAGATTGGTGAATCGAAATTCGATTTCACGATTGACGACGTAACGATCTAACGAATTCCGCGGCCATGCACCCGGTGGAACAACTGCGCGACGATGCGCTGCGCGAGATCGAAGCCGCGCGGGATGAGAAATCGCTCGAAGGCGTGCGCGTAAAATATCTCGGAAAAAGCGGCAGCATCTCCGAATGGGGCGAGCGAATGAAAACGCTCGGCAAAGACGAACGCCCGGTCGTCGGTAAATTGCTCAACCAGACGCGTAACACCGTTAGCGCTGCGCTCGACCAACGCGTAGAAAAAGTCCGTGCTGAAAAAGAATCCGACGCGCTGGCGAGCATCGACATCTCGCTTCCGGGAACGCCACATGACACTGGTTCTCTGCATCCGCTCCATCAAATGCATGAGCGCGGAATTCAGATTTTTCGACGAATGGGCTTCGCGCTGGCGGAAGGTCCCGATATCGAAACCGAATGGTACTGCTTCGATGCTCTGAACACGCCGCCAGACCATCCCGCCCGCAATGAACAGGACACGTTTTATTTGCCTGACGGCCGACTTCTGCGAACCCACACTTCCACCGTGCAGATCCGCGCGATGGAATCGGCGCCGCCTCCGATCCGCGTAATTGCCTCGGGTGCGGCGTATCGGCGTGACGAACTAGATGCAACGCACAGCCCGCAATTTCATCAGATCGAAGGATTGTACGTCGATGAAAACGTCAGCGTCGCCGATTTAAAAGGAGAGCTCGAGTTTTTCATGCGGGAACTTTTCGGCGCCGACAGCGAAGTTCAATTTCGGCCGCATTTCTTCCCGTTTACGGAGCCAAGTTTAGAGGTTTACGTTCGATCAAAAGCTCTCAGAGGCGGTGAACAGTGGATCGAAGTAGCGGGTTGCGGCATGGTGCATCCGGCCGTTTTTGAAGCGGTCAATAAAGCGCGTGGCGATAATGCTTACGATCCTGAAAAGTGGAGCGGATATGCATTCGGGCTTGGCATGGATCGATTGGCGATGATTCTATTCCAAATCCCTGATATCCGGCTTTTCTCGCAGAATGATCTGCGGTTTTTGAAACAGTTCTCGTGAGCACGGTTTCGTCATGTCGAGCGAAGTCGACACAGCCCGTTGCATTACATTCAGGCAATGCCGCGGGATTCCTCGACTTCGCTCGGAATGACTGTGCAAAAAAATGAAGTTTTCCGTTAACTGGCTGCGCGAATTTGTCGATCTTCCAAAAAATCCGGAAGACATCGGGGAGTTGCTGACCCGCGCCGGCGTTGAAATCAAAAAAACTGAAACGCGCGGCGCGAACATTGATTACGTGATCGTTTCGCAAATCACCGCGTCTTCGCGGCATCCGAACGCGGATCGGCTCACCGTTTGCGAGGTGGACGATGGAAGCGGCACGAAGCGCCAGATTGTTTGTGGCGCAACAAATTACAAGGTCGGCGACAAGGTTCCTCTCGCGCTTCCAGGCGCGAAGCTGCCAAACGGTTCGGAGATTCGCAAGAACAAGCTACGCGGCGTCGAGTCGGAAGGAATGCTTTGCAGCCCGATCGAGCTTGGTCTCGGCGAAGATGCGTCCGGGCTTTTGATATTGTCGCCCGATGCAAAAGTTGGCGCGCCGATCGCCGATGTTTTTCCAGCGGACACGATTCTGGATGTCGAGATCACGCCGAATCGCGGCGATTTGCTGAGCCATTTTGGGCTGGCTCGTGAAATCGCGGCGCTGACTGGAGCCGCGGCGCCCTCGCCCCCCACGCAAGAACCAGCGCCAGCGCGCGCCGGCTCCATCACGATCGCGGCGACCGGCGAATGTCCATTCTTCTCGCTGCGCAAAATCGACAATGTAAAAGTTGGTCCGAGCCCACAATGGTTGCGAGCAAAGATTGAGAGCGTCGGTGTTCGCTCGATCAACAATATCGTCGACATCTCCAATTTTGTGATGCTGGAACTCGGCCAACCGACGCACGCGTTCGACGCCGACAAGCTGAAGGGCAGTATAAATGTGCGGCTCGCGCGCGACGGCGAGAGATTTCTCGCGCTCGACGGAAAGACTTACTCGCTCAAGCCGCACACTTGCGTTGTCGCTGATCAGGAACGCGCGGTAGGAATCGGGGGCGTAATGGGCGGCGAAGAAACGGGTGTGAATGATTCGACAAAAAATATTTTGATCGAGGCCGCATATTTTCTCCCGGCAAGTATTCGCCGCACAGCGCGCGATCTGAATCTGCAAAGCGACGCAAGCTATCGATTCGAGCGCAGCGTCGATCCGGACATGATTTTGCGAGCGTCGCAACGCACAGCCGAATTGATGGATCAGATCGCTGGCGGAACACCAGCGAAAGAAATTCAAGTTGCAGGCGAACTTCCCGCCGATCCACCTGATGTCTCCTTGAATTATGAAAAATGTTCCCGCGTAATCGGTGTCCCAATTGACACGAAAAAAATTGACGAAATTCTCACGCGTTTCGGAATGCAGAAAACCACGGGCACGGATCAGTCCGCGACCTGGAAAATTCCAAGTTACCGCCGCGATTTACGGCGCGACGTTGATTTGATTGAAGAAGTCCTCCGCGCGTACGGCATCCACAAGATTCCGGGAAGGACCCGCGGACGCTTCATGCCAACGAGCAATGCTGACCGTTCACACGATTTCGAAGCCCTTTTTCTCCGACACCGATTGATCGGATTGGGCTTGTCAGAAGTTCGAACATCAAAATTGATCTCGAGAAGCGCCATGGCTTCCAACGAGGCAGTCGAACTGCGCAATCCGTTAAGCGAAGATCACGTCGCACTGCGGCCAAACTTAATCAGCGGTTTGCTCGACGTGCTCGAACGAAACCATCGTGCAGGCGCTGAGAGTGTCTCCATCTTCGAGATCGGTCGTACATTCATTCCGCCATCTGGAAAAGAAGAACGGCATCTCGGAATCTTGTTGTGGGGAAATACCAATGGGACACCGAATTGGCGCGCGCAGACGAGGCGAAGCCTCGACTTGTTTGATCTCAAAGGCATACTCGAAGGCATTGTTCCAAATCTGTCGTTTCAATCCGGACAATTCCCTGATTTCGCGCTCGCAGTCGACATTTGGTCCGCTGAAGAGCGGATTGGGTTCGGCGGACAACTCGCCGCAAGCAAAGCGAACACGCCGGGTCCGGTGCTCGTTGCCGAGGTAGATGCTGACCGGTTTTTGAACAGAATTGCGTCCGCGAAAAAATTTCGAGAACTCGATCGATATCCAGCGATCACGCGCGACATCGCCATGATTGTTCCGGAAAAATTGCGTCACGTTGACATTCTGCACGCGATTCAAGAACCATCGGAGCCTCTGCTTGAGAGCGTGCAGTTATTCGACTTATTTCAAATAGAAGGAGGTGAAACCGCAACCGCTTCCGGAAAATCACTCGCATATAGATTGACATACCGTGCGAAAAATCGCACACTCACAAACGACGAAGTTACCGAAGCGCACGCGAAGATTCGCGAACGATTAAAGAGTGAACTCGGAGCGACGCTGCGGGAATAGTTCTTTGAGAGTGGAAGTTAGCGATCCTGGGTGGCTCGGCTATCAGGCTGTCAGCCTAACGAACAGTTCGACGAGCAAGATGCTCGTCGTCCGAGACAAGCTGGAAGCTTATCTTCCGATTGAGAGCCGTTCGTTGAGGGTTGGGAAGAAAACCAGTGCTTTTCTCTCAACTCTCGACCAACGGCTCTTTGGTGATCCCGAATGAATTGATTCGGGATCGAATATTTACCCTGCGATGTTCGAGATTACGAGGTGTGATTCCCGAACCGCTATTGGAAAATTAGGAGGCTAGGTCGTTCGCAGAAAATGACATGCCTTAATTGGAAGTCAGAAGCTGGGGCGACGGTCATCCACCCGTTACTGAAGGGAACGGGTGATCCGCCTGAACGGCATCGGCGGGGTAAGATTTGAAAAACCCGGGTCGAATTTCGATCCGGGTTTTTTTGTACATGAGCCGTCATGCCGAGCGGTCGCAACGAAGTCGAAGGATTCGTAAGCGTTGCCGCAGAGTACTGCCGCGGGATTCCTCGACTTCGCTCCGACCAAGAATCGATTAATGTCACGGTCGAATTTGAAAATTCATGCGCACCATCGACAATCGGCGGTGACGTGCGCACGATTTTAGCTCTCGAAGACGGCCGATATTTCGAGGGCGATTCTTTTGGCGCGACCGAGACGTGCGTTGGTGAAATTTGCTTTAACACAGCGATGACCGGTTACCAGGAAGTGCTGACTGATCCGTCGTACCGCGGGCAAATCGTCTCGATGACCTATCCGTTGATCGGAAACTACGGGATCAACTCACTCGACGACGAAAGCCGGTCTCCGCACGTGCGCGGATTCGTCATTGAGGAGCTAACCGATGTTCCAAGCAATTGGCGCTCGGAAATGTCGCTCGATGAATATCTGCGGAAATGGAACATCCCTGGAGCAAAAGGGATCGACACGCGCGCGCTCACCCGACATCTGCGCACACGCGGCGCGATGAAAGCGTGCTTGACGACGGAAGACATCTCCCCGCAACAGGCAACGCAAAGAGCCATTCAAGGCGAGGGCGTGATTGGGATGGATTACGTCCGCGAAGTCTCAACGAAGAAAATTTACCGTTGGGACCCCGAGGACAAACTCAGCGCGCCATGGTCAATCCAAAAATCGCCGGACGGCCAGGAAAGACGAGACCTGCCACCAATCCGCTTCCGAATTGCCGCATACGATTATGGTATAAAGGAAAATATTCTGCGCTTGCTTCGGCAGAAAGGGTTCGAGGTGACCGTTGTCCCGGCCGCGACATCGGCTGAAGAAGTGCTGACACTCAATCCCGACGGAATTTTTCTTTCCAATGGCCCCGGCGACCCGGCGGCGCTCGATTACGCGCACAAAACCGTCCACGATTTGATGGGCAACAAACCAATCTTCGGAATCTGTCTTGGTCATCAAGTTCTCGGATTCGCGTTCAGCGGATCGACGTTTAAGTTGAAATTCGGCCATCGCGGCGCGAACCAGCCGGTCAAAGATTTGCGCAGCGGCAAAGTGGCGATCACCGCGCAAAATCACGGTTTCGCAGTCGATCCGGAGTCGCTTCCGTCAGCAGTCGAAGTGACCCACATCAACTTGAACGACGGCACCGTCGAGGGAATGCGTCATAAGGAATTGCCGATCTTCAGTGTGCAATATCATCCCGAAGCCGCGCCCGGGCCGCATGACGCCACCTATTTTTTCGATCAGTTCGCGGAACTGATCGAGAAACAGAAGTAATGACGAAATCCGAATGACGAATTAATGACGAAGCTCGAATGATGAGAGGTCAGAAGCGGGCCGCCTCTTCGACATTCGTCATTAGATCATTCTTTCGTTATTAGATTCGTCATTTGTCATTCTGGTTGTGATTCATTGACCAGCGGGCGGTGCAGCCCAAATTTGTTTCATGTTCAATTCAACTAACAAACCTACCGTCTTGAGAGTTGCGGTGACTGCGATCTTCATTGCAGGTCTGGCGTGCGCGCCTCTGGCGATCGCGCAAGAACACGAGCACGGCGACGACGCGGCTGCATCGAAAGAAGTGACCGGCGAAGTGGTCGATATGATGTGCTACGTCGATCACAATGGTCTTGGCGAGAAACACGGGCAGTCCTGTGGAAATAAGTGCATAAAGAGCGGCGGTCCCGTCGGCATACTCAGCGACGGCAAAGCATATCTGGTGGTCGGCGAACACAAGCCGATGAACGATCAATTGGCTGGCTATTGCGGCAAAACGATCACGCTCAAGGGCAAAATGGCCGAGCGCGGCGGGATTGCCATGATCGAAAACGCCGAGATCGTGAAGAAATAAAACCCTCGCGCGCACTTGTCATTCCGAGCGCAGTCGAGGAACGCCGGCATTGCGCTGCGGTAACGTTGCGGGATCCTTCGGCTCCGCTGCGCTTCGCTCAGGATGACAGTTACTCACTGATAATACGGCCGCAGCGACGGCCGCAATTTTCCAATTCGAAGAGCGTTTTCGATTTGCACATCAGGGATGTCCTCGTCGGACAGCTTTCGGATCTCGCGTGACTCGAGCGCAGCAATAGGCAATCCGTGGCGAAAGAGGAGGCGGTTCGCAGTGAATGCAGGGATTCGCGCGCCTGGTGTGACAATACCTTGCAAATTCAAGGGATCGGCAGCACTCAACGTGATCAGGTCGCCGTCTGACGAGCTTTTGCGGATCGATCGCAATAGACCGATCGCCTCCGGCAATGCAAATTGTTCGCCGCTTACTCCCCCAACGAAATAACCGCCGCGAATTTCTCCGCGTGCTTCCGATCTTCGATAGATGCAGCCCAACTCGTACCACGTAACGGGAAAATTCTCTCGTTCGAGCAATCGACGAAAAACGACTCCGTAACGGCGTAGCAATGTCCGCGCGAACTTTTCAATCGCCGCCTCGCGCGGGCCGGCACCGTTCGACACCAAAGTACCACCACTCCTCGGCAATAATGACCAGCGACCTGCAAACTCGATACTGGCAAGATTTGTCTTGCGGCGACGTTTTGTAGGATTTCGGCCAAAGGTCGGTCGTTTATTTGAAGGGACGAGAAGAGCGCGTAACCCATCAAAACTGTCGGAAGTTACCCGACCGAGCGCCGCGAGCTGTGACAAAGCTTCTTCAACTTGAGAAGGTAACAAGGCGCTGCGGTTGACCAATTCGCTAACAAAAAGCGCGCCGCCACTTTGCAGTGCCTCAAACACAGCTTGACTGGTGACCGAAAGTTCAGTCGCCGCGTTGGGCTGAGTCAACGCCAGCCAATCGGCGAGATTTTCGCGGAGATAAAGCGCGATCGGACTGGTCCGCAACGGTGCCGCTGCGCGTGAGTTTGACTTTTGCGGGGCGGTCAAACGTCCCCAGCCAACCCGACCGGAAAAACAGAGCCGGTCAAGCCACTCAGGATCGTAATCGGCCACACGCGCGGGAAGCACCGCCGACTCCCAGGCAGCGAGTGGCAACTCGCAACCGTCGAGCTGTTCCAAGACCCATTGCAAGCCTTCCAGACCTTCGGTCCGATGTTCCTGGTCGACGCGCTGCCACGCAAAAAGAAAACGATAAAAATCCTGAATGGAGACCGGCTGAATTTCCGCGCGCAACCGATCGATGGTGAGCCGATGAATTCGCGCCAGCAATCTGCGATCACACCATTCCTGCTCGGCGACATCGGGATGAAATTTGCCGCGCAATACAAAACCTTCCGCTTCCAGCGCCAGCAAGGCCGGCTCAATTTCCGACTGTTCCAAAGCCAATGTCTCTGCGAGCTCGCTGACGGTGATTGGTCCACAAACCTCCATCCGACCGCGAACCAATTCGCGAATCGCATCGGCGCGTTCCCAAGTTTTTCCACGTATCGAATCAGGCAAAACCAATTCCGGCTCATAGACAGCGTTCGTATAAATTGCATGGAGCATCGGAAGCCGTTCCGCAGCGACGTAAAACGTGCTATGCGCGCCAGCGTTTTCGACTGCGCCGGTGCTCCGGCGCTTTTCAAGAGTTGGGTCACCGTTCAAAAGCGGCGCAGCAGCGCCGCACTCCAAAACCTCGCGGCTAGAACAATACTGCCCCTGAATGAGAAGACGCGTGGCGCGGTTCTCCGTGCCGAGCGTCGAGAAGAATTGCTCGCGGTTTTCCCTCGCGCTTCGGTGAATCTCCTCCGATGTCATTACACCGATCAACATTAGCGCGTCATGCAGTTCATCTGCGTTCGTTGCTTCAGGCCAGGCTTCTGCTTTGACCTTTTCGATGGCGGCGGCATCGAGAACGCCAAGTCCGTCGCTGCCGTTTCTCTCCGAAGCTCGTCGCGTGTAAACCGCCTGCGTCCGGCGTTCTTCCAGCGGCGCGTTGTCGAGAAATGCGTATGGCCGCGCATTCAGGATCTCGGACGCGAGCGGCGACGGTTCCGGCAAATCACGCGCGATACAGCGGATGTCACCCTGTTCAATCTTCCGCAGAACTTCTTCTAGACCATCGATGTCCATCGCTTCGGTGAGGCAGTCGTCAATTGTCTGCTTCACAAGTGGATGATTCGGAATCTCGCGGTCACCCACTATGTGTTCCAGGCAAGCGAGCTGATCCGGAAAAACTGCCGCTAAAAGATTTTCCGATTCCATCCGTTGCAGCGGCGCGGCGATTTTCGCGCCGCCTCGGAAACGCGGCACGGCGAGCGAACGGGTTGCGTTCCAGCGCCAGCGAATGGTGAACATTGGTGCGTCGAGCAACGCTTGAATTAAAAGGTCGCGAACTGTTTTGGAATTGAGATATCGAAAAACTTCATCGAGCGGAAATGAATGCTGTGTTCCGAGCGAAATCACGATGGCGTCATCGGTCGCTGCCGCCTGGAGCTCGAAATTGAACGAACGGCAAAAGCGTTTTCGCAGCGCCAACCCCCAGGCTCGATTGATTCGGCTGCCGAAAGGCGCATGCAAAACCAGCTGCATGCCGCCCGATTCATCGAAGAAGCGCTCCAGCACCAGTGTTTGCTGTGAAGGAATTGCTCCTAAAGAACGATATGCGTCCGCAAAATACGCGGCGACCTGTTCCGCGGCGCTTTGTGGTAAGTGGAATTCTTTGGCGACCCATTCTTCGATTTTGTGCGGGAAGCTGTCAGCTTCCCCTACAGATAAATGCTTCTCGATTTGCATCCGCAAATTCGAAACAGCGCTCGAAAGCTCGTTGGTTCGCGCAGGGGCTTCGCCCAGCCAAAACGGAATTCCCGGTGGCTGACCTTTTGCGTCCTCCACCCTAACGACTCCGGAATTTACGCGCAGGATTCGCCATGACGCGTTTCCCAGTTGAAAGATATCTCCGGCGAGACTTTCGACGGCGAAATCTTCGTTTACTGTGCCGACGAAAGTTTCCGACGGCTCGAGAATCACTCGATAATCGGTGTTGTCAGGAATGGCTCCGCCTGATGTTAGCGCAGTGATTCGGGCTCCGCGCCGTCCGCGCAAACGATGATTGATCGCATCATGATGAATCAACGCGGAGCGCCGTCCTCGCTTTGTGCTGAAACCTTCGGCAAGCATTGTCACAACCTGGTCGAATTCTCCGCGCGTGAGATTGCGGTACGGCCAGGCCGAACAGACGAGCTCGAAGAAGTTGGTCTCATCCCAATCTTCCGCCGAAACTGCGGCTACGACTTGCTGCGCTAACACGTCCAGCGGTTTTTCGGGAATCGTGAGCCTATCGAGTTCGCCGCGATTAACACAACGCAGTAGAGCCGCGCACTCGATCAATTCATCGCGGCTCAACGGAAAAAGCCGGCCTTTCGGCAAACCGCCGCGCTTGTGCTCAGCGCGACCGACGCGTTGCAGCAACGTGGCTATCGACCGCGTCGTGCCTAATTGGCAGACGAGATCCACAGAGCCAATATCGATTCCCAACTCCAGCGAAGCCGTTGCAACGAGCGCTTTCAAGTCGCCGCGCTTCAATCGGTCTTCCGCTTCGAGTCGCAGTTTTGCAGAAAGACTTCCGTGATGTGACGTGATAGCATCGGCACCCAGCAGTTCGCTGAGACGGTGTGTGACACGCTCAGCCATGCGACGCGTGTTGACGAAAACCAAAGTTGTTCTATGCGCATCGATTAACTCCGCGAGCCGATGGTACACTTCCTCCCAAATTTCGTTCGACATCACCGCTTCAAGCGGCGACTTCGGCATTTCGATTGCCAAATCCAGTTCGCGGCGATGGCCAATATCGATGATCTCGCAATCCGGATTGCCTGCTTCGTCCACGGCGCGAGTGCCTACAAGGAAACGCGCGACTTCTTCGATCGGTTTCTGCGTTGCCGATAAACCGATTCGCTGCAACGGAGCTTGCACTAACGCGGCCAAACGTTCGACGCTCAGTCCAAGGTGCGCGCCGCGGCGGTCATCCACCACCGCATGAATCTCATCAAGGATAAGTGTGCGCGCCGTGCGCAACATTCTCCGGCCGGATTCGGACGTAAGCAGCAGATATAGCGACTCAGGCGTGGTAACCAGAATGTGCGGCGGCCTTTTGATCAGCGCCTGGCGTTGTGCCGCGGTCGTGTCGCCGGTGCGCACTTCGGCGCGAACATCGATGTCGTGGCCATTTGCCTCGGCCAATAACGTACGAATTCCGGATAGCGGTTCCTGAAGATTCTTTCGGATATCGTTGCTCAACGCCTTGAGCGGCGAGACATAAACGACTTGCGTCTGGTCGGGCAAATGATCTTCCGCGCCCCGTCGAAATAATGCGTCGAGAGAAGCGAGAAACGCAGCCAGCGTTTTGCCCGATCCAGTAGGCGCAGAAATCAGCGCGTGTCGGCCGGACTGAATGGCTGGCCAGCCGCGCACTTGCGGTTCGGTCGGTGAACCGAACGTTTGTTCGAACCACCGGGCGACCGTTGGATGAAATTGGAAGGACTGCATGGGAACGAAAACAAAATAATTTAGATGTCCGTGCAGGAAAGAAAAGCGATGGTGGATCGGCTTCTCCGAAGACGGTGTTCATCGCCGAAGGCCAATAATGTCTTTCCGTGCAGCGCGTCGGAAATCAGGGGACAAGGGCCGCATTAACCAACCCGTTGAGCCGCCTTCGCCAACGCGACGGCGGCCAAGGCACAACGCGTTCCACCTGGATCAAGAGCTCGCGCGGAGCGTGATCACTTCCCGCAACATGCGCAAGCTGTCGCGGAAAAAACTTACTTTGCTGCCCGTGGCATGGTTCCAACGCACCGGAACTTCGCGAATCCGCAAACCAGCCCGATGCGCGCGATAAAGCAGCTCCACGTCGAACGCGAAGCCTTCGATCTGCGCCGCTTCAAGAATCGGCCGGCACGCTTCGAGACGAAACGCTTTGAATCCGCATTGCGTGTCCCAAAATGGCAACCCAGTAGCCACCCGCACCAGCAAATTAAAAACACGCCCGCCTTGCTCTCGGCGCCACGGTTGATGCACGCCGATCAAGCTGCGATCCAGAGCGCGCGAACCGAACGCGATGTCCACTTCGCCATTCGCAATGGGTTCGATCAGCTTCGGCGTTTCCTCGAGTGGCGTGGAAAGATCGGCGTCGGAGAAAAGTCCGATTGGTGTTCGTGCGGCAAGTAATCCCGATTGCACCGCAGCGCCCTTTCCGCGATTCGGAAAATTCTCGAGTAGACGCGTAGTGACGTTCGCTGACTTCAATCTTTCACGGGCGATTGCTCCCGTTCCGTCCGTGGATCCGTCGTTCACAACGATCAATTCGCTCTCCGGCGCGTTTGCGGCGAGATAATCAAGTGTGAGCCGCAGCGTCTGGCCGATGCGGCCTTCTTCGTTATAGCAGGGAATGACGATGGAGAATGGCGGCAGCATTGGGACGCGTTAAAAAAGGTTGAACTGTTGAAACGTTACAAGGGCATTCTGTCATGTTGAGCGAAGCGAAACATCTCGGATTTTCATTTTCAGCGGTGCGGCAACGGAACAATCAGAGATTCTTCGCTTCGCTCAGAATGACAGCTTCTTTGCCGGTTCAACGGTTCAACGCTTCAACTAGTCACGACATCACTTGTAAATCTCCACGACAAACTTGCCCTTCGGATCGAGATAGCCGCGATACATACCATTTGTATTGAACGGCAGTGCGATCTCACCGTTCTTGTCGATCGCGATCAAACCGCCGGTGCCGCCGAGTTGTTTCACGGCGTCCAAAGCAGTCTCAGCCGCTTCCTGCAACTTTACGCTGCGATGTTGCACTAACGCAGAGACTTCATGCGCTGCTGCGACACGAATGAAATATTCGCCATCGCCGGTACAGGAAACGGCGCAGGTGCGATTGTTCGCGTAAGTGCCCGCGCCAATCACTGGCGTATCACCCATGCGTCCGGGCATTTTGTTTGTTGTTCCACCAGTCGAAGTTGCCGCGGCCAAATTGCCATCCTTATCCAGCGCTACTGCTCCCACGGTGCCGTGTCGATCTTGGTTGGTGATGAAAAAACTTGTGCCGTCGCCACTGGCGCGATTTTTCTCCGCAGCCTTCATTTTCTGCAAATCGTCCCATCGTTGCTGCGTAAAAAAATATTTTTGATCCACCAGTTCGACCCCGTTTGCTTTCGCGAAGGCTTCCGCCCCCGCGCAATCGAGCATCACGTGCGGAGATTTTTCCATTACCAGGCGCGCGAGGTTAATTGGATTTTTGATGTGTTGCACGCTGCCAACTGCGCCAGCCTTGAGTGTCTTTCCGTCCATAATGGACGCGTCCATCTCGTTTGTGCCGGCGCTCGTAAATACAGAACCCCGCCCGGCGTTGAAGTGCGGATCGTCCTCCAGCACGCGCACAGCTGCCTCGGTTGCGTCGAGACTTGATCCGCCGCGCTTCAGAATCTCATAACCGGCACTCAAAGCGCGTTCAAGCCCTGCTCGATATTCACGCTCTTTTTCCGGTGTCATCGTACTGCGCTCAATCGTTCCGGCGCCGCCGTGAATCGCGAGTCCAATTTTTTTTGCTGCCATATTTGGATTCGTCTCGGGCTGTGTTTCCGACGCCGCAGCATTAAAGAGTATGAGAGCAAAGAAGCAATTGACCCCGTAGGCTCGAGCAAATCTCATCAACGCAAATCTAACGCTCTAGCTCGTGGAATGTCGACGAGGGTTTGAGAGTTCGATGAGCATTAAGGTCATGGCTCCGGCGGAATCGCGCATCGGCGTCTGGCCAATATCCGGCAGGCGAAATGACCGGTGGCGGCCCACACCAGGATGGCTGTGCTACATCGGCGGGAGTAAGTTTGCGCTTTTACCTAGGGCGAAGTGAGGCAATGTCTCCTCCATGCCTAACGCCGAATCACCTCGCACGATGCCAGCTGCGCTGGAGGTCGTTGAGATTCAGCGCAGTTTTCTGCGCGAGCTCGGCAGCGTTTTCTGGTTCATTGTAAATACGTTCCAGGAAAGCATGGAACGCGTGCAGCAGGGCCGCGCGCCCTTCCGTGCAGCCAGTTTTTTCCGCGAGAGCGTACGGGCTGGTGTGGATTCGGTGCCGCTGGTAGGGCTGGTCTGTTTCTTTCTCGGGCTGACAATGGCGTTATTGACGGGCTACCAGCTGCAACGCTTCGGAACGGAGCGCCTGATTCCAGGTCTCGTGGCTATTGCTTTTACGCGTGAACTTGGACCGCTGCTCACCGGGATTATGGTCGCTGCGCGCATCGGCGCCGCGTTTACGGCCGAACTCGGGACAATGCAGGTTAATGAGGAAGTCGAAGCGGTTGAGGCCATGGGCATTGGGCCGCTACGCTTTCTCGCCGCCCCTCGGATGCTTGCGCTATTTCTGCTGACGCCGTGTCTCTCCACCGTTGCAAATCTTGCAGCCGTATTTGCAAGCAGCCTGGTGTGTAAAGCCTATTTCAGCATCACATTTCTGTACTTTCTCGATCTGGTAAAAGATTCACTGCTCATTCGCGATATCATCACCGGGATTTTGAAGAGCTTCATGTTCGGCCTGCTCATCGCGGCGATCGCCTGCTACCGGGGACTGACTGTGAAGGGCGGCGCAGCTGGCGTCGGCACGAACACGACCTCCAGCGTGGTCACCGCTATCACAACGGTGATCGGTACTGACACGGTTTACAACGTCATTTACACCAACTTCTACCCCACGTGAGCACGCCGTCGCACATAGTTGAGCTGCGCGATGTGCACATGCAGTTCGAGGAAAAAAATGTGCTCAAAGGTGTCTCACTTGACGTCCAGCCTCAGGAGCGACTGGTGATCATGGGGCAGAGCGGGAGCGGCAAAAGTACGATTTTGCGCCTGATTCTCGGCATACTCCGACCGGATGCCGGCTCGATTTTTTTCAAACAATTTGAGATCAACCGTCTGAAGCGCAGAAAACTTCAACAGGTGCGACAGCACATCGGGATGGTCTATCAATATTCGGCACTGTTAAGCTCACTCACGGTCCGTGAGAATGTGGCATTGCCGCTGGAAGAGCTCACCGATAAATCACGAAGCGAGATCGACAAAATCGTCGACCAAAAACTCGACCTTGTAGGGATGCAGGACAGCAAGGACTTGCTGCCGGACGAACTCAGCGGCGGCATGCGCAAACGCATAGCCCTTGCTCGCGGGCTGGTCCTTGAACCCGAACTGGTTCTGTTAGACGAGCCTTCAGCAGGCCTGGACCCCGTCATAGCCTCAGTCGTGGACGAATTAATTATCAGCCTCACTCAGAAAACGAAAGCGACCTCTATTATTGTGACGCACGAAATGGAGAGCGCCTTTCGCATCGCCACCCGCATGGCTATGTTGTACGAGGGCAAGATTATTGAACAAGGTGAACCAGAACAACTTAAACAGTCCAAAAACCCCGTGGTCGCACAGTTTTTGAGCGGCAGTACGGAAGGTCCGATTCTGGAAGGCTCACTCGATGCAATTAGAAAGAAATGAAATCCTGACAGGCGTGCTCGTGATCGGCACGATCGGCATAATCGCCTTTCTTCTGGTCTTGCTCGGCGCGCCGGGATTGTTTCGGCCGCTGGTCACCTATGGTGTGTATTTCGACAACGCCGCTGGAATTAAACCGGGCGCAGTGGTGATGCTCGCGGGCCGAAAGATCGGTCAGGTCCAAAAGTTGTCTTCGCCACTCACGCCTGCCGAAGAGAAGCAGGCGCAGCAAGCGGCGGCCGCAATTCACCCCTCTGAACCGAGCGCGAGCCCTTCGCCATCTCCGCGGTTCGAAGCTCGCGTTGATGTGCAAGTGGATAAGAGCGCCATGCTTTACCGCGATGCCAAGGCCCAAATGGTTCAACTCGGTTTGTTAGGCGACATGGCAATCGATTTCACTCAGGGCACACAAGAGTCCGGCCGCGCAAAAAATGGCGAGATGTTCGCAGGCGAACGCACTCCGGATCTCGGCGAGGCCGCAGCGAAAATGTTGGAGGTCATCAAACCGGTTGCCAACGAAGCAACCAACACGATGAAAGATCTCCAGAACACCGCTGAAAATCTCAACAAGCTTACCGACGAAAATTCCGAACTAAATCTCGCTCTCACCCAGTTCAAAACATTCGGCGAACACCTCTCAGGTCTGACCGCGCCCGACAGCGCGCTTTCAAATTCGCTGACCAACATCGAAAAAATCAGCACGAGCCTGACGGAGAACGACAACATCAAGGTGACCCTGCAAAACCTGCGATCATCGTCAGAGAAATTAAAGTCAGCGACAACCGAGCTCCAGCCGGCCGGTGAAAACATCAAGCAATTCAGCGAGACGATAAAAACTCAGCCTTGGCGTCTGATTTGGCCCTCGACAAAAAAGTACGCCGAAGAATCTCCATCGCCCGCGCCTGGCCAGGGAGCAATCACCGTACGCAAAACCGCGACAGCAAGACCGCGCGCTACTCCCAGAACGCGCACGAGCAGCCGATAACCTGATGCGTAAGAGGGAAGCCATGGCAGTTCTGTGGCAAGCCCGCCGAAGTTCTCCAGGGCGCGTTACTGCTGGGGCCCACTTCCATTCAACTTTTCTACGTCCTGGTTATGCTTCTCGTTGATCTCCTTGATGTGATCGACGCTTTTCCTGAGGATTTTTCCGTCGTACCCAACGAGATCTGCCGCCTCCAGAGGCTTTGTGCTTCCGGGTGCGCTTTGAGAAGTGGGATCTGTCGCGGAAGTTTTCTTATCACATCCGGACGAAAGCAACATTGCCGCGAAAGTCATTGCGAGGAACGGTGAAAGAAGCACGGTTTTCATACGCCTAACGACAGAGGTAAGTCACAGCACCGTATTGTGATAACCACGCTGAGCTTATTTCGTAATGAAGCCGTTTGCTTCCTCCGGTCGGTTAAATCGGATCTTTAAGCAACCGTCCAGTAGTCAAAAAATGGTTCAATGCCTTCTCCCAAGCCTCCATGGATTTTTTGTAAGCATCGGCCGTGAATTTGCTCACGAAGTCATCGCCAGCAGCACCCATGCTGGTATGGCTGTAAGTTACGTCCGCAAAACATCCGTCGCCATTCTCGGACAGTTGAATCTCGAAGCGGCAGGCCGTTACTCCGGGTAAAATCTTCAACATCTCGACAAACCATCTCTCCGGCTCGTGGCGTGTAATATACCAGATCGTCTTTTCGAGTTTGTCGGCTGTGACGAAAACGCAATCGCGCTCGGCAACGCCAGATGAACTGATGACCAACTCCGGTAACCAACCGTCTGCCCATTCCGTTTCTCGCACCGGGCACAAGAGCGGGAAGACATTAGCAGGTGGCGCGTGCAGTGTTTGCCTGTAAGTGTGTGTTGCGCGATTTGGTTTGGTGATGTGCATAGTCCCTTGATGAGATTCAGCCCTGGCCGAGCCGAGCTT
>JBJMXF010000223.1:0-2942 GCA_045809725.1 Candidatus Udaeobacter sp.
ACCGTCCTATCGACAGAGATCCCGCCCACAGCACCCAATGGATCCAGCCAACCGCTCTTTTGGTGTCGCGCGTCGAGGTCGACCTTGATTAGTGTATTCTCAATTGTTACGCAGCCTCGCTTCCAGAGCGATGGCTAAGCCTATTTTCGTTAGGCCCGTCGTGCGTTCGCGCGCGCGGTGGTCGCGCCGTGGCGCTTATGCAGCGGAGACCGGCGGCGCTGTTTCAGGCTTACGCGTGGCGACCATAACGTCCGGCCGCAACGTTTGGTCGCGCGGCGCTGCGTGCTTTTGTCCCGATTTAGGATAGGCAATGCGGCTGTGCAACATCGATATGAGGGTGAACCGAAATCGCTCGGAGATCGTTGTCAGTTCGCTCAGGGTGAGATCGCATTCGTCCAATTGGCGGTCGCTGATGCGTTCTTCGACGATCTCGTGTACCAGCGTTTCGATCTTTTGCGGCGTAGGCTTTTCCACGCTGCGCGAAGCACTTTCGATTGCATCGGCAAGGCTGATAATGGCGCTTTCCTTGGTTTGCGGTTTCGGGCCGCTGTAACGAAAACTTTCTTCGTGCACTTCAGGAACGTCGTCTTCGCGCAACCTCATGATCTTGCCGCCTGCGAGTGCGTCTTCATGCTGCTGCAGAGCGCGTTGATAAAAATACCGGACGAGGGATGTGCCGTGATGCTCTTGAATGATGTCGATGATGCTCTGGTTTAACCGGTGCTTCAGCGCCAGATCCACTCCCTCTTTGACGTGCGCGATAATAATCAAGGCGCTCATCGTCGGCGCGAGATCGTCATGAGGATTCCTCTCGAAACTCATATTCTCCGTGAAGTATTCCGGTTTCACGAGTTTGCCGACATCATGAAAATAAGAGCAGACGCGGCAGAGAGTCGCGTTCGCGCCGACAGCTTCAGCCGCGGCTTCGGCCAGATTGGCCACGACAAGGCTGTGGTGATATGTCCCCGGTGCTTCGATGGTCATTCGACGCAACAACGGGTGATTAAGATCTGATGCTTCCAACCAGGAAATGTCGGTTGTAATTCCAAACAGATTTTCGAGCATCGGCAACGCGCCGCCCACGATCATCGCGGTAACTATACCGTTGCCGACGGCGAGCGCGCTTTGCACTCCCACCATACCCCAGTCATTAGCCGTCGGATAAAACCAATTAATCGGTCCAATCAAACCGAACGTCAGCGACAACAACCAGATAGCGAGTCCGACGAAGAAGCCGGCGCGGATCAATCGACTCCGACGTCGCACCTGCAGCGTGAGAGAGACAGCTGTAAATCCGCTGATCAGACTGGTGATTAACAGAGGCGCATCGATAGGCCCAAAGAGCATGCTGCTCCACAGGCTCACGAAGAACGCCGCGTAAAGCCCATGCTGCCGGTTGAGTAACACGCTTAACACGAGCGGTGCAAAAGCATATGGCGTAATCAATCCCGCCGTTTCTGGCCTCAAGAAGCGGTAATTGCCACTGTTGCAAACTACCAGCAGCAGTTTGGTCACGGCCAGTTGCATAAGAATAACGCCAAAGACGAGAAGGATTCGCGAGTTCTGCTCGAAACTTTTTGGCTGATTGATCCACAGCTGTGTGATGGCCGTAGCAAGGACCAGGAGCGCGATGATGTAATTCTTTGTCGGCTCCGCTTGTTGACCGCTAAAGACGAGAAACGCCAGACCACCAGCAAACAACGCGAAGATGAATACCTTCACGTGCGACGAGCATTCCACATTTCGCATCAGCTCACTGCTTGACCGGCGTCGCCGCCGTTTGCGCGATGCAAGGCCGCGTTTAACGAGCCGGCCGTGTTTGAGGAAATCGAACATAACGATCGTTATTTGCGAGATTCGGGGGCGGGTCCTCGATGCGCCTGATAAGCGCCGATGATGGCGCGCACTAGTTCGTGTCGGACAACGTCGCGCTCGGTGAAATACACCGTCGCGATTCCCGGCACATTCTTCAAGGCCTGCAAAGCTTCGAGGACACCTGAGCGTTTGTTCGGCGGCAAATCAATCTGCGTAACGTCTCCGGTCACGACGCATTTGGAATTCAGACCAATGCGCGTCAGCAACATGAACATCTGCTCAGTGGTCGTGTTCTGGGCCTCATCAAGAATGACAAAGGCGTTGCTCAAAGTGCGTCCACGCATATACGCGAGCGGAGCGACTTCGATCGTTTGGCGCGCGATCGCTCGCTCCATTTCCTCCGGCTCAAGCATCTCACGTAATGCATCATAAAGCGGGCGCAGATACGGGAGGACCTTCTGTTCCAAATCGCCCGGCAGAAAGCCGAGTGCTTCCCCTGCTTCTACCGCAGGGCGGGTCAAAACGATTCGGGCCACCTGTTCCTTCTTTAATGCCGCCACAGCCATGGCGACAGCAAGATAGGTTTTGCCAGTACCCGCCGGTCCGATCCCAAAAACAATGTCATGCGTCTGAATCGCGTCTACGTATGCTCGCTGATTCGCGCTTCGTGCTACGACAGGAGGCTTGCGGGAAGAGGTTACGACTTTGGTCGAAACAATGTCGCCTAGACTCTCATCGCGTTCTTCGGTCACGGACTGTAATGTGTAGTTGAATTCGTGCTTCTGAATGTCAATGCCGCGCTGCCTGGCTTGCTCAAGCTGTTGAAACACCTGCTGGGCCTTGTCGAGGCGGCTCGGATCGCCTTCCAGTTTCATCCAGCCTTCGCGTGTCGTCACTTTGATGCCTAACGAGTCCTCGAGATTCTTCAAAAGCTTGATGTCATTCGCGTAGAGCGACTGCAAAGCGCGTGGGCTCTCGAACTGCAAAGTCCGCGATTCAGTCATAATCGTGGCATGCCGCTGCCACGAATCCTAGAGCTAGCGGAAACCATACACCAGCGCCCAGTGCGTGCGTTCCTCTGGCGATTGTTCCACGCTCACAATGATAAAGTAACTGCCTGTCGCTTT
>JBJMXF010000224.1:0-6824 GCA_045809725.1 Candidatus Udaeobacter sp.
CGACAATGCCCTACTATAAAAAACTTGGCGAGATACCGCGAAAGCATCACATCTGGTTCCACCGCAACGGTGCCGGACCGGGTTACAATAACGAGGGCATCTACTACGAGCACGTAGTTACGACCGAAGGTTTCAACGAGGCGTTTTCGATCATGTATCACCTGCGGCCGCCAACGCGGGTGCGTAACGTGAAGCTCCTGAAATGCGAGGAGCTAAAGAAAGTCACTGACAGTCCGCTCCGGCATCATCATTTGAAAACGGCCGACATTCCTCGCAGAGGCGATCTCTACACCGGCCGCATCCCGATCTTGTTTAACCAGGACGTGATCGCGTATCGCGCGCGCCCTGAAAAGGCGTACGACAAATTTCAATATTATCGCAATGGCGGCGCAGACGAGATCATCTTCGTATTCAAAGGTGGCGGCACACTCGAGTCGGTTTTCGGTAAACAGCGATATCGCTCGGAAGATTACATCGTGATTCCGCGGGGCATCACGTACCGGGTCGTTCCAGACAAAGTGGAGGAAGAAGATTACCTGATTCTCGAATCCGTGGGGCCGGTGCGTATTCCGCAGCGTTATCTGAACAAAGAAGGACAGATCAAAATGGGTTCGCCTTATTCGGAGCGCGATCTCCATGGCCCAACCGAACCGCTGGCGGTCGACAAAGATGAAGACACGGAAATTTTAGTGAAGGACGGGCCGCGCTGGACTCAAGTCACGATGGCGCATCATCCATTCGATGTGGTTGGCTGGGATGGGTACGTTTATCCCTTCACGTTCAATGCGCAGGACTTCGAGCCGATTACCGGCACCGTGCACCAGCCGCCGCCCATCCATCAGACGTTCGAAATTCGCGGTTATGTCGTCTGCACATTTGCGCCGCGAATGCTGGATACGCATCCCGAGGCCGTCAGAATTCCGTGGGTGCACGACAACGTCGAGGCGGACGAAGTCCTGTTTTACGTACGCGGCAATTTCGGGTCGCGGCGCGGCATTGAACCAGCTTCGATTACGCTGCATCCGCGTGGGATACCGCACGGGCCGCATCCCGGCACAATCATGGCGAGCAAGAACGCTACGCGAACAGAGGAGCTGGCGGTGATGTTCGACACGCAACATACGCTCGAGCTCACCGAGCAAGCTGTTGCGCTCGACGACGAGAAATAT
Source organism: Candidatus Udaeobacter sp. (assembly GCA_045809725.1). Lineage (GTDB taxonomy): Bacteria > Verrucomicrobiota > Verrucomicrobiia > Chthoniobacterales > UBA10450 > Udaeobacter. The sequence goes on from JBJMXF010000224.1 coordinate 1,170, forward strand.
CCGAAGAGCTGGCTAGATTGACTCGTCCCATAGGCTTCCAGCCTGTGGGGCAGCCAGGCATCTTGCCTGGCGTTCACTAATTCGGCAGGCGGGACGCACGCCGGCCCTCGGCCAGGATGGCTGTGCCACGTTTAAGCCGTCACTCCTTGAGAGCGCGCCTACTCACGCTAAGTTAACCGCATGCGCGACGGAAATTCCGACATCGAAACTGAGTTGCAAGCGGCTGAACGTCGAATCAGTAAGATTCAACCTTGTGGTGCGGCTCGGGTCGCCACCATGGAGCAATCGTTTCTCGGCTTGCTTGAAGCGATAGGCGAGGATCCACAGCGGGAAGGTTTGGTTAGAACGCCAGGTCGCGCAGCGCGTGCATTCGAATTTTTGACCGCCGGGTACAGACAGAGCCTGGATGGACTCATCAACAACGCGCTCTTCGAATCTGAAGCGAGCGAGATCATTCTCGTCAAAAACATTGAGCTATATTCGTTATGCGAGCACCATTTGCTTCCGTTCATCGGAAAGGCGCACGTCGCTTACATCCCCAACGGTAAAGTCGTTGGTCTGTCGAAGACTGCGCGAATCGTGGATATGTTCGCGCGCCGGCTTCAGATCCAGGAGAACCTGACGATGCAAATTGCCGACGCGCTGATGAAAACATTGCAGCCCCGCGGCGTCGGGGTGGTCATCGAGGCTAAACATCTCTGCATGATGATGCGCGGAGTCGAAAAGCAAAACTCAGTGATGAAAACATCCTGTCTGCTCGGCATCTTTAAAGAAGACGCGCGGACCCGTTCCGAGTTTCTCTCGCTGCTGGAAGACTAAGGAAGACAACCTTCCAGGTTGTCTCGGCAGGCTGGCAGCCTGCCAGCTGAGTCAGGCAAGGTGCCTGACTTCCACTGATCGCTCGGTCTAACTCCTTGCTAACGACGATCGAACTGCTGGCTCAACGCACCCAGAGCAAGAGCGGCAAGCAACAGCCCGAAATCGCGCAGCGCGATATCGAAGTAGCCGGGGATCAGCAACAGATTGATTATGATCACTCCCAACCAGGCGGCGACCACGTAAGCGAAGATTCGAGGTTTAATCGCCACGCCAATTCCGGCGACAATCTCGATGACGCCCACGACGAGCATAAGCGTATGCCCCGGAATGGGCGACATTTTCGCCACCACTTGCGGAAGGTACTGATCCCAATTCACCAGGAGGTGAAAGAATTTATCCAGCCCGGCAAGGATCGGGGCAACGACCAACCCAAAATGAAGGATCCGATATGCCTGATAGGACGGTGAAGATGCCACTTTATCCGCGGTCGTTCTGGCTGTGGCGTGCATTTGATCAACGGTTGTATTCATAAGACATGCCTTATCTCATCTGATTCTAATAAGTCAATATGTTATTTGACTAATTGGTTCCTAGTACGGATACGAACGTGCCCGGGCTAGTGGACGTGTGGGCGGGCGTGCGACGCTGTTATTTTACTTCAAACCGACAGGCAGGCGTCGGGCCTCGCAGACAATGTTCTTTCACAGGCGAGCCGATTAGTTCGGTCAGCAACGATTCCGCCAGGAGGCAGGCTTCGGGATGGTTTGCTGTTGCGGCGGCGATCGGACAGCCGTTGCCGTAAATGAAGTGCTTTCCATCTTCTTCCTTGAAACTAGCTGCGCCGCCCAGCTCTTTGAGAATGCCGAGTGCAGCATCAATTCTTTGCTGTCGCGTTTTGCCACGTAACTCGGGAAGGTGCTCATGGGCCACCGCTTGACCGGCGGCACGCATTCCGGCGCGCAAATTTTGGGGTTTGATCTGCCGTGAAAACATCGACATGAGAAGCGAGACCAGTCGGCCGTAGGCCTTCGGAAACAATTGTTCGGCTTCTGAGCCGAGGGCATAGGTAGCGTGGGGTTTTCGAAAGCCAGGCTTCGTGCCTGAATGGACTACGAGCCTGTCGCGCTCCAAGCTGGCAAGATGCGCTCGCACCGCGTTGTCGGTCAGGTGCAACTCTTCTGCAAGTTCGTTTACCGTCCTGTCTCCCGTGCGCAAAAGGTCCAGGATTCTTCCACGCGTACTTTTGAACAACCGCTCGCGCCAGCCTATATGTTTCATTAGATCAAAGATCATAGACGTTAAGAGAAAGTCAAAAAACTCTTTGACTAATTCCCGCTTAGCGGCGTTCCTTTCGATGTCCATGATGGCAGACGACCTCACCCCATGCTCCTAACCGTCAGCAAACGTCTGGAATTTTCCGCATCGCGACGCTTGCATGTCGCCGGTTGGACTGAGAAGGAGAACGCGGCAGCGTTTGGGCCGGAAACAAATGCGCGCTATGGCAGCGGACGCAATTACACTGCCTATCTCGTTTTTACCGGTCCGGTCGATCCAGCAACTGGGATGCTGATCAATATCAGTGAGATTAAGGAGCGCGTCGGAAAAGTCCTTCGTGATCGTTTCGATCACAAATTTTTAAACCAGGATAATCCCTCATTTCAGGACGCTCCGCCGACTGCCGAGAACGTTGCCGGTCAACTTTACTGCGATGTCGCGCCGCTGTTTTCGGACGTTGGAGCAAAACTGTGTGTTTGTCATTTGGACGAGTCTCCCGAGCGCAGCGCGACTTACTACTTCAACGGCGCCTGCGAAGTGAATTATTGGTTCGAATTCTCAGCCGCGCGCCGAACGATGTCGCCACACTTGAGCCATGAAGAAAACGCTCGGCTGTTTGGACTGGCTACTGCATTACACGGACATAATTATCGGTGTCGGCTCACGTTTCGAGCGGAACAACTGGAGTCTAAGTGGCCTTTGGTTCGCTACGACGAAATCGAAACCTGTATCCGCGCGCTGCGCGCCGAACTCGATCATCAGTATTTAAACGACGTAACCGGACTAAAAGAACGTCCGCTAACCACTGAGAGCCTGGCCGAATACGTCCACGAACGCGTCAATTCAATGATGCCGCTGCATCGGGTTCGTTTGCACGAGCGGGCCGATTTCTTTGCTGAAGCATGGAAAGACAACACGATGTTTTTCGGGCTGCAGGTACCGTTTTACGCTGCCCACCGACTACATACGGCGACGCTTTCCGACGCCGAAAACATAGGCCTTTATGGTAAGTGCAACAATCCTACCGGCCACGGTCATCGTTACCTGACAGAGACAACCATCGGAGGCGAATACGATGAGCGCAGCGGAACGCTTTACGATTTCGTTGCGTTGAACGAGGCGATTCATCAATCACTGAGGCCCTGGCAGGATCGCCATCTAGACCTCGAAACAGAGGAGTTTCGCGAGTCGCCTTCGACAGGCGAAAACATCGTGCGCGCGCTTTGGCCAAAGGTCGATAATCGGGTGAATCACCAGCTTGTGCGGTTGCGCTTGTGGGAAACCGCAAACAATCGCTTCACGTTGCGAAGAACGTAGAGCATGCCTCCGGCTTGCCCTTTTGCCGAGCAAGCGGGACGATTGCGCTACCTCATGAAACGATATCTCATCACCGGCGCCAGCCGCGGGATCGGACGCGCGATTGCGGAAAAACTCGCCAGCAAAGATGTGGAACTGCTGTTGCACGGACGCGACACCGTGGCGCTCGCGCAAACGCGCAAAGTTGTCGAGGCGCAATGTGCGAAGGTGACGCCGCTGATTCACGACCTTGCGACGGCGCATGGCGTTTCCGATCTCATCACAGAAGCCGGTCGCGACCCGATCGAGTTGCTCGTGAACAACGCAGGCATTGCCGTAGTGAAACCATTTACCGAGATTACACCGATCGAATGGGAGCAAACGATAGGCGTGAATGTTACTGCGCCGTTTCTGTTAACGCAGCGCTTTGCGCCTCGGATGCCGCCGGGTTCGAGTGTCGTCAACATTCTTTCCGTGGCGGCAAAAACAGCGTTTCCAAACTGGAGCGCCTACTGCATGAGCAAATTTGCGCTTGAGGGGTTCTCGCGATGCGTGCGAGAAGAACTGCGCGACCGCAAAGTACGCATGATCAACGTTTATCCCGCCGCAACCGACACGGATATCTGGAGCCAGGTTAGCGGCCAATGGCCGCGTGAGCGAATGATGAGCGCAACACAAGTGGCCGACGCGGTGGTGTTCGCTTTATCGCGCCCGACGGACACGCTCGTCGAAAACATCACGCTCTCCAGTCTTGTTGGAAATTTGTGATTATCGCGCAACTTGGCTCAGCACACTTTGTAGCCACGGCTCTGTGAGCCGTTCCCGAAAGAGTGCTCCGCCGTGTCTGATGAGCGGCGACTGGCCAATGATGACAGCGGTAAGAAGATGTTCGGAATATGATTAACGCCCTGCAGAGCGAGCTTACGATCAATGTCGTCGCTTCGATCATTGTCTCGTTGCTCTTTCTGGGCCTCGGTTTTCTGTGGGGCAAATATAAGGAGCGGCAGCGTAAGTTCGGGCGAAACCTGGAAGAGTACGACTTCTATCCGTTCATTGTCACTCGGGAGAACTTTGGCGAGTTCAGCCTGAAAGATTTCCGGTTGGGAATGCATTACTTCCTCAAGAACGAAGATCATACAGCCGCGCGACAACTCATCTTCATCGGCGAACAAAACAATGTGCGCGCGCAACTCGAACCCACGGAGCAGAAGGTTTACGCCCAGCTATTTGAGAAATACGATGGCAAAAAAGTCACCGATGACACCCACGAATTCCTGGAGAACTACGAGCGGATTGTGCGGCTGATCGGAAAATCGTTTCCAAACACCGGGATCGAAATTCTGCTTCACAATCTTGCTGATCCTGCGCACTCGCTGATTACACTCGAAAACAACGTGACTGGCCGGCACTTGCGCGATGGCACGACAAATTTGCTGATCGATCTTAAGCGGCGCCAGCTCTTAAACGAGGAGAAGCTGAACTACGAGCTGAACATCGGCGCGCGAAAATTCAAATGCACCACGATCCCGATCAAACGAAAGGAATTTGGAATCGTTGGCGCGATTTGCATAAATATCGACGCTAATTACATCACCGAGGAAGTGCTTAAGGACCGACAGCGCATCGAGACCTGGTTCCAAAACTTTCTTCGAACCGACATGCAGCTTGATGAGAACATTTTAAGCAAGGACGAATACGCAAAGGCGCAAAAGGGCCAACGGCACTTTAAAGACGAAGCATGGTAGTGCATGCCTCTGGCTTGCATACGCGCAAGCGAGGACGCTCGCGCTACCTTACTTCGACGACGCTTCTAACGTCCCCTGGTATTCCGGTTTCTGGTGATAATCCACTAACCGGAATCCCCAGCTGATCAGGGTCGAAAGATCTTTCGTCTTCGCCTTCTTTTCGTTCAGGAATTTTTCGATCTTGATTTTCAGCTCGCGCTGTTGGTCGGTTGCGTTGAGGATCTCGAAAATTTCCATCGACAACAGCCAGTCTTCGGGATGTTCGGCCTGTTGTGTTTCCCAAATTTCGCCGAGCCGTTCGTAGCCGGCCTGGCTCTCGCGAATCTTCCGCACCTGCGCATAGAGATTTTCAAGACGCTTTCGTTTAGCGTCGGATGGAACTTTGATTGTTCGCTCCTTCGGAATGATCGCCACTTGATTGTAGGCGTCCTTGTCCGCCGCTCCGTTGAACACGGAGCTGATCCGTTCACCGATCGCCATGTCGAACACGCCCCATTCAGGGTCGAACAGAACGCGGTCG
>JBJMXF010000225.1:0-10160 GCA_045809725.1 Candidatus Udaeobacter sp.
TTGATGGCGAATGGTTTTTCTACTTCGCCTTCTACATATAGCCACCAGGCGTTGCGATCGATTGCCGGGATTGGAAAATGCGTTCGAACGTAGAACGATTTTGTCGGCGTAAGAAAGCTGTCGACCGTCGAAAATGGCATCTCCAGATTCAGCGGACTTTCGCTGCGCACGATTCTTCCGTCGCGAAGTTTTATTTCTTCTTGTGGCATCTGGCTATTTCGCTGCACGGAGGTAGGCGGAAAGCTTTTCGTACAAGCTCATCTGAACGCGTCTATCGTCCTCAGTAATCTCGTGCACCTTGAGTTGGTCGGAAGACATCTTGTTAAGAGCATCGCGCAATACTTCAACTCGCTGCAGCAACTCCTGGGGGCTGCCTTGCACTAGATATCCAGGTGGAATGTTGGCGTCGAACGAGTTCGCAAAAACGATCACCGAAACGCCAGGTCGCAGCTGATATTGAGGACCGCCAGCGAGCATTGGCGTTTTGTCGTCGTAACTTGAATACTCGATCGTCGCCTGCTGAGGATTGCTTCCCGGAGTTCGTATTACTGCTTTGATGTCTACGACTGCCTTTGCCTTGATGTCGAATTTTGTTCGCTGCAACACGCGCACTTCTTTGATAGAGCCAACATAGACAACGGCTGCTTTCCTTCGAACCGACTCGATAAAGCTGCGCATGTTCGCACCGGGCAAATGCGCAACACCACCAGAGATCAGAAGACACGCTACGAGGAACGTGCAGCTTTTCGTTTTCATATGCTGTCGCTCATCAACCCGCTTTCATAAAGCCCTTCGCCTGTGACGATCAAGTGAATGTTTTGAGAGCTAGCCAGACATGAATCGCGCGTTCAGCGCTGACGCTTGAACCATCTACCATCCTGGGGCGTTGCCCCAGGCTCCTAATTTATGGCGCGCCTTTGGCGCTAAGCAGACGAGAGTGCGTGCAACGGAATACTAAGGTTCAGTTCGCGGCGACCGCCAGCTTTAGCACCCGGCTGCCAATCCGCGGCGCGCGTCGGAATCAGCTACGGGCGAGATCGGCCTAGTAGCCCTGGTCATTCTGAAAACCGTAACTGTCGTCGCCCTGAACCAATCCCAACGCTTCGACTGTCGACTCATCGATTGCTCCGGTGATTGGCAAGTTATAATCACGCTGGAAATTCGCGATAGCTGCCCGCGTATCGACGCTCAGAGAGCCTGTGATTGGACCATAATAGTAGCCTGCGCCTTGCAACGCAGTCTGGACGTTCGCGATGACTTCGTCAGGCAGCAGATTACTGTAGGTGTAGACCGGTCCATCGTAGTCGTAGTAGCTCTGTGATGGATCGTAGCCGTAGGCTGGATACCAGTAGCTCCCATCCAGGAAATAATAGCCGGTTGTTACGAAGACGATCGTGTCACAATGATCGTGCCACCAGCTACGGTCATGCCACTCGTGCCAGTGACGGCGGAATGCTTCGTCGTGACCGATATGATCTTTCTTGTGGTGCCAGTTTTTGCCATTGGCGTTTTTCGGCTTTTCAGGCTTTTCACGCTCGGGTCCGCCTTGTGGATCGCGGTTTGTGACGTGCCGTTGAGGATTTACCGCCCCAGGAGTCCGATTGTTATCACTGAACTTGCGACCGTGAGGCATGGTTGCTGATGTGGGCAATTCAGTTTGTCGCGTCGTTGGATCCACAATGTTTCCGTCGCGCATAACAAGGCCGCGTCGTAGGCGCATTGCCGCCAATGTGCGCATTTCAGTTTGTCGTGTCGCCGGGTCAATTACCATCGGTTGTTGCACTGCTGCAGTGCGCGGCGCGTTTAACGTTGCAACACTGTAATTGGGAGTCCGAACGATCGGCGAGTACGGGCGCTGCAGATTAGCTGGCGGCTGCGCGATCGTGCGAGGCAGATTCTGGTTAAACCTTTGAGGGTTCACACCGGTTGGTCGGGCGGCGACCTGCGGCGCCACGCGTGCGCCTGCCACTGCCTTTCCTGCCGCCACTGGCGCGCTGCGGCTCGCGGCGACACGCGGCGAGGCAGTTTGCACAGTTGGATTGATCATTTGTCCGGTCGCATCGTAAAGACTTGCTCCAAGCGTTGCGGCCACGACAAATGCAGAAAATGCAGATTGATTCATTGTTAGCCTCCGTCCGTTAAACATCATAAATACCTCGCAGTTGCAAACTTTGACTACAACGCCGCAAAGTTGTTCAGGCAATTATCAACACTATTTGTTTCGTGAGCGGCGCGACTGTCGGACTCCATCACTGTGACCACACCCGAAGATTCTCTTCTCCGGTTGCAATGCGCGATCTGAAACTTAGAGTCTGAATCTTCGCCGGGGTCTTAGCTCAGTTGGTAGAGCGCCTCAATGGCATTGAGGAGGTCAGGGGTTCGAATCCCCTAGGCTCCACTCCATTTTCATTCATTAATTGGGCAGCGACTGCGAAGGCTGGCAATGCGACGGAGCCTTTCACTTATTTCGGTATTCGACGAATTGGGACGCTCGAACCGGACCGCCTCTTCCACTCTTTGCAGCCGTATGATCTTTTGCGGGGTGGTCAGCAACAGACAATGGATAAAGAGATCGCACAATTAGCAGATCGTGAGAAGCGGCGCGTGACTAGATGATCTGCTCGATGACGGGCCTGTAACGGCTCTGGTGACTCGGGCATTGCAAAAAAGTCGCAGCATGCCATTGCCCTCACCTGAGGCGCGTTTGTTAGAGTTACTCATATTGATGTATGGCCCAGCTCGACATGTTAGTCTGCTAAGTCACCACTTTACTTCGCCATTGCGTTGATGTAGCCGTCGCTAAGTGTTGTACAAGTAACAGCTGCGTTACTTTTCCTGAACAGCTATGACGCTTGTTTGCTGCGATGTTAGTGTCATGAATACAACAGTCGATCGTACAGGAAACGGCTCTAGTAGCGACGACAATCGCCCTCTAGAGGAGAACTTGGACAACACAAAACCCCGGAAACGATCTATTAGCCGTCGCTCTTTCCTGAGCAAAACGATCGCACTGGGAGCAGGAACTGTCGGCGCAGGATTATTGAGCAGCGTCCGAGCCGCAGAGGGAAGTTCCAGTCTCTCCCCGGGAGACGCGGCACTACTTCGCTTCCCAGCGGCGCTGGAGACACTCGAGGCCGACTTTTGGATTCAATACAACGAACTCGGCGGTATCCCGGACGAGGAAGTCCCAGGCGGCCATGGCAATGAAGCCTACACCGACGCCTTGGAGGTTATTGAGGATGAAATGCAAGACTACATCCATGACAACACTGATGATGAGATCACTCATCACCAGTTCCTCAACGCGTATCTGGTTTCCAGGGGAGCGGCTCCTGCAGTTCTGAACAGGTTTCGCACTCTGATGGGTAGTACCGCGACGGGAGTTAATCGGGGCAAGATCGGAAAACGGCTCACCAACCTGACGCAACTTACCATTGATACCAGCTGGTGGACCCGCTATCGCGACGACAGCCATAACCCGGATCTTGATCCAAACCACGTCTTCCCCCAGGCGGTGCCGAGTCTGGCCAGGAATCAGCACACAGCCATTCCACGAACCGATGCCGATACTAGCGATCCCAATTTCCTACAGGCGATTGCGAATACTGCGGCATTCCACTTCCCGACTATCGAACAAGGTGGCAACAGCCTTTACCCGGCACTGGCGCAAAGGGCCACCGATGTTGAAGTGCTGCGCATCCTGATGAGCATCGGACCTACAGAGACCATGCACTTCCAAACCTGGTCGGATGTGGCTGGTAACGCGCCTCCTCTGACGGCTGTCGATCCGGTGACCGGCGTTTCCGTGAGGTTCCCGGATTTGGAGGTGGAAAATGAGCTGTTGGACAAGGCTCTGATCATGCCGGAGCCATGCCCGTTCCTAAGTCGAAGCCTTCCCATCGTTTCGGTAATTAGGCCGACCAAAACTGAGGGCGCTGCAATGGCTGCACTGCAGTTCCTAACAAGAATGGGTCTTTTCATCGGCCAATCGCAGGCATTTTTCGCGTATATGACCCAACTGGCACAACAAGCCGATGCTGCCACACGCGGTTTTTGACAGATAACCGGCGATTTCAAAAGATCCGACTCGAAGGTAAGGGTTCGAACCCCCTGCCTTCGGACTCCGAATAGGCGGTTCATTTCCGCGAGGATAACTTCTCCAGCGTGCTTGGCGGGCGTTTTTCTCTTTTGCGAAAACGCTTTTCGCACGAACTGTTCCTATTCCGCTAACCGTGCGCAACATCGCTGGCCTGGCGGGTTTTCATCTCACGCTGGTGATTTCATGCATAAAGTAAATTCCATTGTCATGCACGCTCCGAAGCCGGTGATCTTCGAAACAGCGGCAAACCTGGAGCTCTGGCCAACAATGCTTCCGCACTACCGGTACATCCGGTTTCTTGAGCGCACTCCCGACAGGAACATCGTAATCATGGCAGCCAAGCGTTCCGGAATTCCAATCTCATGGATGTCGGAGCAAATCATCGATCGTGATCGGATGGAGATTCGTTTTCATCATCTACGGGCCTGGACGAAAGGAATGCATGTGGTTTGGACTTTTTCGGATACGCCGGCCGGCGTGCTGGTCGAAATCTCGCACGACCTGCGATTTCGGATCCGCGCGCTCGCGCCGATTGTAGATATGGTTATTGGAGATTTTTTTATTCATAACATCGCAAATAAAACGTTGCGCTGTATGAAGGCTTATGTGGAAGCAAGGGCAAACAGGGTAACTGCATGAATCGAAGACGCGCGGTCATCACTGGCATCGGGCCGATCACATGCATCGGTACGGGCGTGGATCGGTTTTGGGAGGGAATTCTCGCGGAGAAAAGCGGGATCGGCAGCATCACAAGCTTCGATCCCACTGTGTTCCATGTACGATGCGCGGGTGAAATTCGCGATTGGAACGCCGAAGATCACTTTTCACCGCAGCGCCTGAAACGGCTCGATCGTTACGCTCAATTCGCAGTCGTTTCTGCAAGGCTCGCCCTGGAGGACGCGCGCACCGAGTATTCTCGCGAAAAGCCGCAGGATCGCGTGGGCGTTAGCTTCGGCACCGCGCTTGGCGGCGTCTGCAAAGCCGAGGAACAATACATTAGATATCTAAAAAAAGGCGCGCGTGGCGTGCAACCGACCCTTGCCGTCCAGGTCTTCGGTGGTTCCGCGCATTCAAACATTGCAATCGAATTCGGCTTTCGCGGCGTCGGCACGACAAATTCAAACAGTTGCGCCAGTGGCACAGTCTCGGTTGGCGAAGCATTGCGTTACATTCGCGACGACTTTGCAGATGTAATTGTAGCCGGCGGAGCGGAAGCGCCGTTGACTGGCATCACAATTGGCGCGTTCGACATCATCAAAACAATGAGCAGATGGTCTGGTGAACCGACGCTGGCGTGTCGCCCATTTGATGCAATGCGCGATGGATTTGTCATGGGCGAAGGCGGCGCTTCGCTCGTTGTTGAAGAATTGGAACACGCGCGCGCGCGGGGCGCACGGATGTACGCGGAGGTATTAGGGTACAGCTTGAATAATGATGGCTTCCACATGACCACGCCGCTCCCGAGTGGTGAATCGTGTATTCGCGCGATGCGCGAAGCGCTCGCGGACGCGCAATTGATGCCTGAGCAGATCGATTACATCAATGCGCACGCCAGTTCGACGCAGCTCAACGACAGCGCGGAAACGGCGTCAATTAAACAAGTATTCGGCGATCATGCGCGTCGCATTCCCGTAAGTGGAACTAAGGGCTATTATGCGCATCCGCTCGGCGCGACGGGCGCAATCGAAGCAGCTCTGTGCTCGCTCTCGTTGGATCGACAATGGATTCCGCCGACCATCAATTACCAAAACCCCGACCCGGCATGCGATCTCGACGTGGTGCCAAATCATGGCCGTGCGGCTGCGCTGAATTACGTGATGAGCAATTCATTCGGCTTCGGCGGTATCAACGCATCCGTGGTGTTGGGACGCATGAGGTAGCGCATGCGTCCCGCTTGCGATCAAGATTGAGCAAGCTGGAAGCTCGCTCTACTTCAACAAGTCCGGGCGGTTTTGGCGCGTGCGTTTGATTGCCTGCTCTTTACGCCACTTCGCGATTTCTGCGTGATTGCCCGATAGCAAAACTTCCGGAATTTTCCAACCGCGGAAGTCGGCGGGTCGAGTGTACTGTGGCGCCTCCAGGAGACCGTTGCTAAAGCTGTCGTCCGCGGCCGATTGCTCATGACCAAGCGTTCCGGGCAATAAACGCACAATTGAATCAACCAACACAACCGCTGCAATCGCGCCGTTCGTTAGGACGTAATCCCCAATCGAAATTTCCAGATCGATCAAATGTTCGATTACGCGGTGATCGACTCCTTCGTAATGCCCGCAAATGATTATGAGATGCGATTCCTGCGACAGCTGTTGCGCCATCTGTTGATCCAACCGGCGTCCTGCAGGCGACATTAACAGGATTTTCGATTTTGCATTTTCGATTGCCGAATGTTCCGCATTGGACGTTGGGCGTCGGATGTTCGGCGTTTTCCTTAATGCTTCCACTGCCGCAAAAATCGGTTCCGGTTTCATCACCATCCCCTGCCCGCCACCGAACGGCGCATCATCGACCACGTGATGTTTGTCGGTTGTCCAATCGCGCAGATTATGAATGTGCAGTTCAATGATGCGGTTCTCTTGTGCTCGTTTCATCATGCTTTCGCTCAAAGGAGCGCGGCAGATTTCAGGAAACAACGTGACGATATCGATTCTCATTTAACGACGAAAACGTCCAACGCTGAACACCCAACGTCCAATGCCAAACTGGCCTGGCATTGCTGAGGAAATGCGGTCGCGCCCGACACAGACGCACCCGGATATCATTCCACAATCTCGAGCACCGCCCGCTGTCCGTGACGCGCCGCTGAACTGGCTAGCAAAGCGCGAATAGCGTGAATGGTTTGACCAGAACGGCCAATGACACGGCCCACATCTCCACGTCGAAGTTGCAATTTAAAGGTGATCATTCTGCCGTTGGGAATTTCCGTGAGCACCATGTCATCAGGAAATTCAATCAGGTCGCGAATGATGAACTCCAGAAATTCTCGCATCCGCAAAAGACTAACCACGAATCGCCTTCGCACAACAGCTACGCGGGACAAGTGGACGCCGAATAAACGCGACTTTTCCCTTAACCGTCGTGCTGTTGTAGCGTCCGCTGTCTCAGCGGAATGGGATTACGCGTAAACGGGACAATGCGCTCGGGGACAGCGCACGCTACAACCTCAAACGCTGGCTAGCTTGCCGTCTCGGTGGAGGGCGATGCATCTTCTTCAGCCGGTTCTGAACTCTCCGGCTCGGGTTCAGATGCTGGTTCGGCAGTAACCGTCTTCTTTTGTTTCTTGATCAAGCTGCGGACGGTATCGGAAGGTCGCGCGCCTTTGCTCATCCAGTACTCGGCGCGCTCAACACTGAACGAACTGTTTTGACCAGCTACTTTGGGATCGTAGGTGCCAAGGATCTCGATGAATTTGCCGTCGCGTGGACCGCGACTATCGGCGACTACGATTCTGTAGTACGGCCGGTTCTTGCTGCCTTCTCTGCGTAATCTGATTGAAACTGCCATGATAAATTAAGTTCTCGTTCGTGCCATTTGCGCCATCATTTTTTTCATCTTTCCTGCGTTCTTCATCAGCTTCCGCATCTGATCAAAGCGCCGCAGCAAATCATTTACCTCCGTGACGGTGGAACCGCTGCCGCGCGCGATGCGTTGACGCCTCCGGGCATTCAGAATGTCGGGGCGCGTCCGCTCTTCCTTTGTCATCGAAAGCACGATCGCTTCCGTGCGCTTGAGCTGCTTCTCGTCAACGGAGAGGCCCTGCATGTTACCCATTCCGGGTAACATGCCAATAATATTTTCGAGCGGCCCCATGCGGCGCATCATTTTGAACTGCGCCAGGAAATCATTGAAATCGAACGAAGCAGTTTTCAGCTTGCGCTCGAGCCTGGCAGCGTCGTCCAAGTCGACGGCTTCAGCTGCTTTTTCGACGAGGCTGACAACGTCGCCCATTCCAAGAATGCGCCCCGCCAGCCGGTCTGGTATAAACAACTCAAACTGATCGAGCTTTTCACCGGTGCCCGCGAATTTGATTGGTCGATGCGTCACCTCGCGCATGGACAATGCCGCGCCGCCTCGAGCGTCACCATCAAGCTTGGTCAGGATAATTCCTGTAATAGACAAAGCAGCGTCAAACCCGCTGGCGATGCTCACGGCTTGCTGCCCGGTCGCCGCGTCTGCAACGAGCAAAATCTCGTGCGGCAGCAAAAATTCTTTGAGCGCCTTGAGTTCATCCATGAGGACTTCGTCGATTTGCTGTCGCCCCGCGGTATCGAAGATCTGCACACTCGGCGCGCCCGTACTTCGCGCCTTCTCGAGCGCCGCTGTTGCGACACTCTGCACATTTTTTTCACCCGGCTCAGGAACATGAACCGGCACGTCGATCTGTTTTCCGAGCGTGGCGAGTTGTTCGATCGCCGCCGGCCGTTGCAAATCACAGGCCACCAGTGATGGCAGGCGACCTTGTTTCTTTAGCAGCAGCGCAAGCTTGGCCGCCGACGTTGTTTTACCAGAGCCATTAAGGCCGACGATTAAAATGCGTGTTTGATCTTCCAGACGAAGCGGCTCTGCGTCACCGCCAAGCAGCACGGTTAATTCATCATGAAAAATTTTCACGATCTGCTGACCAGGCGTAATGCTGCGTACTACACTTTCGCCAAGAGCTTTCTCTTTTACTCGCGCAATAAATTTTCTGGCGACCTGAAAATCGACATCCGCCTCGAGCAATGCCATTCGAACCTGGCGCAACGCAGCATCGATGTTCGTCTCGCTGATAACACCGTGTCCGCGGAGATCTTTGAAAATCTCCTGAAGTTTGTCGCTAAGTTGAGGAAACATATTCTCAGGTGGTTCGTCTTCTCCGAAGACGATATCATCGTCCGCGAGCGGGGTGCATCATCCACGTGTTGAGGACAACACGTTCCATCCCCCGCGGCTACTTTTTAACGGCTGTCGCGGGCGAGGTTGCGGCGGTAGCTGCTGCGGCTTCTTCGATTCCGAAGGTCCAATGTGCTTCGACTTTTTTACCCTCAGATTTCGCGCTAACGATTACGGTGCACGACTTTTCGCGCAGCTTTTGTGGCACCTGATACGAAACGGTTCCGGTTTTAGCGTCGAAGTTGGCGGGAACCAGGCCGAGGCCACTCACACGCATTTGGACACTGCCCGGCTCGATCTGCCCTACGCTGCTAAGATTCGCTTTGATTAGCGGCAATGCGGTGCGGACCGTTTCCCCGTCTGCCGGTTGTGTCGTGAGATCTTTCGCGCCGATTTCGGCTACTGCCGTCCCGCCTGCGCTCGACGCGCCAATCATGCTCACTGCGTCTGCAAACACTTTCGGCTTATTCGCTTCAATGGCGTAGCGACCGATCGCATCCATCGGAGAAGTAAAAGTAATCGGCTGGCCGTACACCGTGAACATCGCTTCGTAACCGGCATTGCGCGCCAGTTCCTTCACATGTTCGTTGTAATTTCCGAACGGCACCGCAAAACAATTCACCTTAATGCCAAGCCGCTGTTCGAGCAGTTCCTTGCAACCGACAACTTCATTTTGGATCCACTTTTCATAGTCGGCGCCAGTTAGCTTTTTCCTGCTTCGTTTTCCGCCTGGTTCAATCACGGTGACGTTATGCCCTTCGCGCAAATCCTGGTGCGTGGCTGAGTGCGCCTGAATATCAATGCCATTGTCGCGAAGGTCCGCGAGTTGTTCCCAGGTGATCGCTTCTCCTCCGCCGAGAGCACCCCCGCGCACGCCTTCAGTGTAAATGAACATCGTGAACGGATAGCCGTACTTTTTCAGAATCGGCCACGCCACTTCATATTGCGATTTCCAGCCGTCATCGAAAGTAATGACAGCGGAACGTGGTGGTATGTTCTTTTCCCCTCGCTTCCAGGCGAGCAAATCCTGCATGGAGATCACCGTGATACCCTTGTCTTTCAATTCCTTCATTTCCGCTTCAAACGCAGCAGGGGTAATCTCCTTGCCCGGGTACCGGATTTTCTCTACCAGCCGATGGTAACAAAAAATAATAACCTGAGCAGTTTGGTCTACGACTGGTTTCTTGACCTT
>JBJMXF010000226.1:0-13233 GCA_045809725.1 Candidatus Udaeobacter sp.
ACGCAGTATTCGATTGATACTTCGGTCTTCACCGCAACAAGCTCCTTTCCGCAGCCAAATTATCGATCCGGCTAGAAAGGGTCAAGGATCATACTGGAAACTTTCCGGGCGCGGTTCGCGCGAACGCAACCTTGACATCGCTGCCTGCAATACTTCAAAAAAGAAGTGTGCCGCAGCCCGCTCCACCAGGCTGCGGCGTCTCCACTTCATCAACCCCGAATGCTTTCGGGGTTTTCAGCTCTGAGGACCTTAGCCCTCGAGATTTCAGAAGGCGAAATTCAGACCGCTGCGGAACATTCCGAAATTGTTCCTGGGTCCATCGATAACGCCAAAACTCAGGTCATTAGTCCAACCGAAGTTCCGCGCGAATCGAAATTCGACCCCGGCACCGAATTGACCGAGTAATTTCGTTTCAGCACCAAAATGTTCGGTCTGCGCATTGACGGCGAACGCGTCGGGTGGTCCTTGCGTGTGAAGTTCATCCCTTTCCCCGCCGCCGAAAATCGCGCCAACACCCGCCCATGCATAAGGCGCGAGACGCGTGCAGGGAATTGGATATCGCAAGGTAAATGTCCCAAGCACAGTGCCAATGGTATGATTGTGATTGATTCTTCGGTGAACGAATGTGGGAACCGACTGGTCCTCGAAGATATCGAAACCAGGCTTGCTACCGTCCAGAACGAATCCCTCAAGACCGACACCAGCATAGCGACAGAAGAAATATTTGATGTCGCCGCCGCCACCCCAGGCGTGATCGCCGCCGATGTAACGGTCATAGGTGCCGAGCACTGGACCGCCTTCACTGGTGCTTTGTACGATGTCGACCAGCGAAGGATTAGGAGCGAACTCGGTGTTGGTGAATGCATACGTGCCAAAGAGGTTCAGATTCCATTCGCGGTCGCCGTACCATTGCGGACAGGGCGGGACATACGCCACCTGCTTCATTTCTTTTCCTGAATCCTTGCCTGATCGGGCATAGGCAGCGTCGGTGTAATAACGGAACCGTGACGATACTGGCGCTTCAGCTTCGCCGCGTTCGCCACCAAAGAGCCAGGAGAAGGCAACAAACACATCAGCGACCGGAGCACCCGCGGTGCAACCGAACAAAGGCGAGATATCCAGGCGGGTTTGTGTTGTCGGCTTCCACGCGAGAGTTGGGCCGATGGTGAAACTGTGCAACGGATCACCCCGTGTATCTTTGACGGTGGTATTCTTATATTGCATTTCTATACCGATTTTCAGACGCTCGTTAGGCAGGAGAATCGGAGTCATGGCGGCCTGCGAGAAACCCCATTCCCGTCCGCGATCGCCCGTATTTTCTTTTTCGAAGAACCAGTTCATGGCCCACTCCACGTGCTCGCCAAAATCCTGGGCGAGGAGTAAACGAAATTCGTAGGCATCGGGAACTTTGGGCGGGCCGCCCTCTTCCTCCTCCTCTTCTTCTCCTCCTTCACCCATAGGAGGTGCAACTTCTTCATGTCGAACCGTGCCGACGCCGAATTTGTATTCTGCAAAAAGTGTTGGGTTAAGTGGAATTTTGTTCCATTCAGCAAGAGCCCACCGCGCCTCGAGACTCACGCTTCTCGCGCCGCCGCCGCCATTGAACCGTTCGAACTGCGCTTCGGCTGCTACGTTGAAACGAAAGGGCAGACCCATTTCTATCTCTTGGGTGAAGAGATAATCGGGAGGTCCGTGGCGGAAGCCCTGGCCCTCGAAAAGTTGGCCAAAGAAGAATGCCCATGGCGGTAACACGTAGGCATTTACCGTGTCGGAGAAACGGCTGCGCGAAAAGGCGGGTGGCGCGCCGTATGCGCTGGGCACTTCCTGAACCGTGACCCCGGGTGGTCCCTCGGCGGTAACGACGACGCGCTGCTCTGTTGTTCCTTGAGCCAAGAGCGAATTAGGCGTGCCAAAGAACGTGAAACATGTGCATGCGATGAGCAGGATAATTCCCGTCGCTGCAATTTTAGAAAAAAACGACGCTTCCTTCATAGGACCCGCATAATTACAAACCTGTAATAATTGACAAGACAAATTTTCAGCCGTTTTTACTAACGTGTCGGTGCCAGTGATACGAGGTCTGGTAGACCATCCCCGCTAAAAAGGGCAGCCGCAGCCCGCCTCCACAACGAGCTGCGGCCTATCCACTTCATTAACCGCGGAGCTTCACTTCCGCGGTTATCAGCCTGCAGGTCCGGTAATCATTACAACATTGTAATGTTTAGCAAGACATTTTTTCGCGACCGTGTCCTACCGAAGCAACGAACCAATAGTATGAACACACCAACAGCAGTGCTGGCAGCAGTGATCGGCGTCGGCCTCGCTTTCAGTGCGGCTGCGCAACCTACACAGCAACCCGGAGAAAAGGTCGATATAAAGTCGCTTCCTGCCGCTGTTCAACAGAGCATTAACGACAAGGCGGCAGGCGGACAGATCGTTAGTGTAAAAAGGGAAGATGACTCGACTGGGAAATGGAACTATGAAGTAGTCGTTCGAGTGAATGGGAAAGAGTCGGGTTTCGAGGTTGATCCTAGTGGTAAATTGCTGAAGCAGCGGACCGAGATCAGGAGATGACTGGGAGCGAATAGGCCGAACGAGCGGCGATCGTTCTCGCGGCATTGCCCCGTCGAGAATTAAGACCGAATTCTCTATACTTCGTGTAGTGAACCGCTTGGTTCACTGCGTTTGTTGGGTTACCGCGGCCGACTGAATAACATCGCATCGCAAAGGTGCCGCCACGATCTCAGTGTGATGGAGCGGTACAGGCGTTGTGTCAGGTAGTCATCCGCCCCCCCATGACCGTTGCAGCGAGCTTACCACCGCCCCGACCATCGCTCGTAGATTCCCCCGAAAAGTACGAAATTGTCATTGACGACGCGCATTACAGATTTGTAATCTAGCCCGCCATGTTCGCAAATGATGACGTTAAATACTGTTTAGAACATTCACTGTGGCCGCATCGACGATTCATCATCGTCGCGATGGTGATTTTGCTTCTCGCTGCTGGACACTCTAGTAATGCGCAGACAGCAGAAGCGGGGCGAGTGACGGTTACTGCTGAGGCCATCGCGACTCCGACGCCGTATGACAATTTTCGGGAGATGCGGCAGCACATCATGCCTGAAGTATCGGGCACCGAAATCACTGTCACCAAAAAGGCGACGGTTATTAAACTGGAACAACAACCGCCAATCGAGAATAACGATTTGCAGGAAGAATTCATCAAAGCGCCTGGTTTGCTTGTGTCGGAGCAGCACACGCCGGGTCAATTCAATTTCAGTTATCGCGGCCTGGGCAATCCGCAGGAATCGGAATTCGTCACCGTGCTGATGGACGGTGTCCCCTTGATGAGTGACTGGATTGGTTTTCCCACGTTGTATTATCTGCCGTTTCCGCAATCCCTGAGTGAGATCCAATTTATCCGCGGCGGAAGCAGTTTGCTATTTGGGCCCGAGCCAGCACCGGCAATTAACTTCATTACCAAACGTCCGCCGCTCGGTTCGCGAGGCGAATTTTACACTGAACAGGTCGGCGGAGCGTACGGCTTGTATACGACGTACAACGTAATTGAAGAAGCCGCAGGCCCTTTGGAATTCCGGCTCGATGGCGGCTATGCCCATGCCGACGGCCAACGAGATCACAGTGCGTATGACATCTGGCAAACCGATCTCTACGTTGCTTATCGACCTGACGAACATCAAGTCCTGGACTTGGAATTTCACGCGAGTCGCTTTGACGGTGATAATCCTGGCCGCCTGAGCATTGCGCAGTTTAATGAGAACCCAAACCAATCCACTACCCCCTTCAACAAGGATTGGGTCGATCGGTATTCGGCGGTTCTGCGTTACGAGCGCGATTTCGGCGACGGCTGGGTCTTTCAAGGCAAAGGGTGGTACACGCATCAGGAGATCGACGATCTTGGATTGCCGTTTCTTGTCGATCAGAACTTCAATAACGGCGGTGTTGATTTGCGTATGCGGAAGAATTGGGGTGACGCAACCATGTTCAAAGGCAGCACCCTCACTTTCGGCGGCTTGGCATATCACGGTGATGGCCCATACAATCAGCAGTTCGCCACGCCCGACACTCACCGCGACGACGAGACCGGCTTCGTCCGTGTCGATCAAGATCGCGAATCAGATTACCAGGCCATCTTTTTCGAGAATATTTTTCGGTTAGGGAAATTTCACATCGTCCCGTCGTTCCGGCTCGATCACGAACATGTCGAAGTGGACGAGCACGTTTCGCCCTTTGCCGGTGGGCCAGGTCAACGTTCGCTCGCAACTCCTTCAGCAGACCATTGGGTACCGCTATGGGGCATCGGTTTGGGTAACGATTTTGGCAATCACAATGAGACGTATTTTAGCGCTTCTTCCGGCTGGCGACCGACGCGATGGTTCGATATCTCGTCGCCGTTTCAGAACATCGCGCCGGGGCATCCGTCAGATCCATTTCATTCATTGGATTTCGAACTCGGCGTCCACGGATCGCCGTTGCGTGGCTTCTGGTACGACGTCGGCGCGTTCTGGATGCTTTTCGACAACCGCACTGAAACGCGACAGTTCAGCACGACTGAGTTCATCATCGCAAACACCGGCAGCACGCGAAACCGCGGGTTCGAAGCCGAGCTTTCGTATGATTTTCTTGCGCCTTTTCAGCACCCGCTAGTTCCACAGCCGATGCCGGTTGATGAGAAAAATCTTGTCGACAAAAATCCGGTCCTCGTACCGGGCGCCATCGAAAAATTCCGGCCGTTGCAACTCGTCGTCTTCAGCAACGTACAATTGCTCGATGCTACATTCACCGAAAGCGATATTCCGGATCAGGTTGGTAAGACACCGGCGTTCGCCCCGGATTTCCTGTGGAAAGGCGGCATCAGCTTCCGCAAGGAGCAATGCTTCAACATCATGTTGAGCGCGGTTTACGTTTCGGAGCAATTCTGGTCGGATGCCAACCGCGATGCCGCGCCGTTTCCCGGCGCACCACCGACTCCGGCTAAACTGCCTGCCTATGCAGTTCTTGATTTATCGGGCGAATACTACATCACCAAGAATGTCCGCATATTCGGTGGCATCTCGAATCTCACTGACGAAAAATATTATTCGCGAGTGTTCTTTAATGGCTCGATCGAGCCGGCTCCGCAGCTCTCGGGCTACGCGGGCGTGGCATTAAAATTTTAAGTGTATTGTTCTTCGTTAGCGAACGCGACGTGAAAGTTGTGTTTTCGCGGCAGGTTTTAAGACTTCAGGGCTTCACACGAACGGAATCTCGCACGCAGGGAAGAGTTGCCCGGGCAGTCCCTTCGAACTCCTGCTTGATGCTCTGCAGGTGTCACAGCAGAGCAGAACCGTCGCGCCGACTCTCGACGCAACATTCGCGGGAATTTCCGCTGCGTTCGTGGCATTCGCTTGCGCGGCGGACAAGGTTTTGCAGCAGATCTACTCCAACAGATTTCGAGCGTCTCCTTGCAAGCGTGACCGGTGAAATTTGAACTTTAGTGCGATCCGAATGGCGCCTTCGCAATCACAAAAGTCGACGCCGGCTGTGGAGCATAGGTTTCGGGGTAGAACTGTTCACACCCGAAGCGAATGTCTATGACGGCGGCGTTTGTAACGATATTTGGGACGATCCAATCGAAAGATTGGGCTTTCGCGTTCAGCCACGGACTAATCCACATGGCGAATGTGTTGCCGCCGTCCACCGATAGCCACACTTCCATCTCACAGGGCCCCAAGTTTATGTTGGGAAGCACTGTTCTCCATTCAACCCTGACATGCTGCCCAGGATAGAGAACCTGCCCACTCCTCGGCGAAATCAACGTGGCAGAATACGTTCCTGCCGCGTTTGAAGTACTAACGAGTTGTGAACCGATGCCAAGCGCCACCGCAAGGATGGTCACAAGCAATCCTCGAGTATTCATTATTTTCCTCCAATTGATTAGGAAGAGTTCCGAGCAGAAACGAGATCATGTCAACCGATTTACAATTACGTTTTTGTCATCGGACCCGACAGAGAGACGGAGTGTTGCATTGACTTTTATTTCGCCGACAGCGGGAATACCAGCTTGACCGTTGTGCCGCGACCGAGCTCGCTCTCAATCAGAGCCGAACCGCCGTGGAGATCGACAATCGATTTTACCAGCGCAAGGCCAAGGCCTGCGCCATCGGAAGTTCGCGATGATTCGGCACGATAAAATCGATCGAATACGCGTGGCAAATGTTGTGGAGCGATTCCGCAGCCGTTATCGCTGACGGCGACTTCAAAATCAGATTCCTTTTCGCGCAGTGCAATTTGAATTGAACCGTGCTCGGGAGTGAATCGCAGTGCGTTATCGAGCAGATTTCCAACGGCGCGTTCGAATAGATCTGGGTCTGCATAGATTTGTCCGTTACCGCTGCAGGTGATCGTCACATGATGATCGTCTGCGACTGTTTGATAAAATTCTGCGATTTTTGCAACTTCTGCGCGTGCATCGAATTTCTTCCGTGCGATCGGCTCGCTCGCCGCATCCACACGTGCGACAAAAAGTAAATTGTCGACGATCCGGGAAAGCCGTTCGCATTCGGCGACGGTGGATTCCAGGGTCTCCCGGTATTCGGTTGCTGTCCGATCGCGCGTGAGAGCAACCTGCGTTTCGCCCAGCATATTGGCGATCGGTGTCCGCAGTTCGTGCGCGAGGTCGGCGGAAAATTGGGAGAGCCGCGTGAAGGAATCGTCGAGGCGTTTAAGCATTTGGTCGAACGCGATGGCCAGCGGTTGCAGCTCCTGCGGCCATCCGATGGAACCGATACGTTCCTTTAATTGGTCCGGCCCGATTCGGTGAAGTGACTCGGTCATTTCGCGCAGCGGCCGCAATCCGCGTCGGGTAACGACGATCGCAATCAAGGCCGAGGCCACAACACCGCCGAAGAGAACGACGATGAACAAGAGAGCGAAATTCCTTTCAACTTGCTCGTCACTTGAGCGGTCTTGTGCCAATTGCAGTGTGTAAGCCTTGCCAGCGGAATGCTCATTGAAGGATACCAGCGAGAAAAGCTTTCCTGCGTTTCGATAATCCTTTCGACTGCGAATCGCATCGGCCGGTTCTCGTGCTGTTGGAAAAAACTGTGCCGGAATCAATTGATCCATTTGCGGTGTTTCGGCGATGGCGCGGCCTTGTGCGTCGAGAATCCTGATCCAATAAGGTGTGTGCTGACCGGCGCGGCGCGCCGTCAGCTCTTCACCAAGGCTTTCTGGTCCGTTCTCGTGTAGATCCGCGCTTAAAGCGAACATTTTGTCCGCCAAAACGGAGTTGTCTTCGGCGACCGCGTGCCGCACAACAATCGAGTAGAAAATGCCGAGCCCGCATGCCAGCAACAGGCCCGACGCCACCGTAAACAGCAGAATTAGCTGGAATGCAACGGAGCGCTGTTTGTTCAAGAACGACAATGAAGATGACTACCGTCCTTTGAGAACGTAGCCGACGCCGCGAATTGTGTGGATCAGCTTAACTTTAAACGGATCGTCCACTTTAGAGCGCAACCGACGAACAACTACATCGACAACGTTCGTGTTTGTGGTGAATCCCACCTCCCAAACGTGTTCTGCAATCTCGTCGCGCGACACTACGGCCCCGCTTGAGCGAACCAGATGCGCAAGCAAAAGGAATTCCTTTGGCGTGAGGTTCAGCGCAACGCCCGAGCGCATGGCCTTGTGGCGCTCGGTATCCAGTTCCAAGTCCTCAATGCGCAAATGTTCCGGCTGCTGCTGGGGAGCTCGCCGCAACACTGAACGCACACGGGCAAGTAATTCTGAAAACGCAAAAGGTTTGACCAGATAATCGTCTGCACCCAGCTCCAGTCCTTTCACACGATCTCGGACGCTGTCGCGGGCTGTAAGCAACAAAATCGGCGTACGAACTTCATCGCGTCGCAGTTCTGCGACCACATCCCAGCCGTCCTTGTGCGGCAGCATGATGTCGACAATCAACAAATCAAATTTGGTCGCCCGTGCCTGCTCCAAGCCGGTTTCTCCATCAGGCGCGACATCGACATCGAAGCCAGCTTCGCGGAATCCTTTCGCGAGAAAAGCGGCGGTTTTCTTTTCGTCCTCGATCACCAAAATGCGCATAAGGCCGATTCCCTATACGAGTATGTGGCTCATGCGCTAGAGCGGCTTCGAGAGGGCGGTACGGCGATCAGCAGCCCCGCGATAAGAAATGTGAGTGCCGCTGAGAATAAACAATATCGGCAGTACGCATGCAGCAGAAAGGCCTGCACATAGAGGAACCAAAGTGTCGCCAAAAACATCGCGGCAGCAAGCAAGGCAACAAACTTCGGCGCCCAGGAATAGCCGAACGCTGCGAATGTGGCGAAACTGAACAACGTGAAATAGGCGAGCGCTCCAAGCATGGCCACCGGAATTCCGCCCAGCTTGGCATACGAACTTCCCAACACCCGAAAACAATCCGGCGAACCCCCGCAGCTGAGGGTTTCACCGGTTAGCGCCTGCACGGTGAGATAAGTTGCATCAGCCAGACCGGCCAGCGCAACAATGGCCACAATCGTGTAAAGAGCAGTGCGAAATCGCGAGACGGTCATGCCTGCGGTTTCCCCGCCAACACTGCATTGATGGCAGCGCGAACACCTTCCGGGTTTTTATCCTTAGGGTCGACGGGCTGGCCATTGATATACAACGTGGGGGTGACCTTTATTTCGAGTGATTCAGCCCGCGCAACATCGGAATCGACTCGGGCTTTGGCCTGTTCGCCATCCATGTCCTTTTTAAACTGATCAACATTCAGTCCGATCGTACCAGCGTACGATTCGAACAATTCGCGCGTGTTAGGAGCCTTGCTCCAGACGGCTTGTTCGCGATACAGCACGTCGTACATCTCCCAAAAATGGCCTTGCAGCCCAGCGGCTTCAGCCGCAAGCGAGGCCTCGCGAGCGTGCTCGTGGGCGCTGAGGGGGAAATTGCGAAAGATCAGTCGCACGCGCGAGTCGTATTCTTTCAGCAGTTGCTCGGCAAACGCGGCGAAACTGCCGCACGGAGGGCACTGAAAATCGCCAAATTCTTCCAGCGTCACCGGTGCGTCGGGATTGCCTCGAATGTGCATTGATTCGGAGCCGCTATTTGCCGAGACAGCCTTATCTTCGGGAATAGCGTGGAGTTGCGGACGCTTTGCGCGATAGAGCATCGCACCGCTTCCGAACGTGGCCAATGCGACAACAACTACAATTATAAACGGCAGATAGCGTTTCATTCGCGAGAGAAGCCGAGAATTTCGACGCCACAATTCCTTCGTCAAGTGCCAGCCGTGTTAAGGTTCATTTTGCGTTCGAATGATTGACCATTACCGAGCCGCGCGAATATAGTGCGCAGTGAGATCTCGCAACTTACTCACCGCCTTCGGACTAATCGTCATGGCTGTTTGCGTTTCCACCGGCCAAATTCCCTCTGCAGGACAATCAGGAATTCAAGGAGTAATCACCATTAGTCCAGCTAATCCGGGGCCAACCAGAATTGGTGCTGCCGCTTCAATGCCGCTGGCGAAGTTGACGTTTGCGGTGGAAAAAAATAATAACGAGGTGGCCTCATTCATTACGGATGAGCAAGGCCGATTTCGGGTCGAATTGCCCGCCGGCCACTACAAAATCTCGCTAAAAGGACGGAGATCCAGCATCGGCCATATCGGCCCGTTCGAAGCTGATGTTGAGCCGGGTAAGATGACCAACGTCGAGTGGGAATGCGATAGCGGGATCCGCTAGTTCCTTACACGGTGACTCGGTGCGTTGTTGGCGTTGCCTGAATTCGACCACATTTAGCGCTGCCCGCAAATCGCGGGATTTGCTTTGAACCGTGGCACAGATGTCTGCTGCGATAGCGAGAACTCGCGAGGTTCGCTCGCGAGTTCTCAACTAATGAACAATCAAAACGCCTTACGGACGTGGAACCGGTGTGGGACGAGCCCTCGGTGTTGGAGTAGGCCTCGCCGTCGGCGCCACAGTAGCCGTCGGGGTAGCACTAGCCGTCACCGTAGCTGTGGCTGTGGCTGTAGCCGTAGCCGTAGCTGTAGCTGTAACTGTTGGTGTCGCTGTAGGCGTGTGTGTAGCCGTTGCTGTTGCGGTAGCCGTGGCTGTTGGAGTAAATGTAGCCGTAGCCGTGGCCGTAGGCGTCAGTGTGGCGGTAGCTGTAGCTGTAGCCGAAGCGGTTGGCGATGTTGAGGGTGTCGGTGATGGTGCTCCTCCGCCGCAGCAGAAGATTTCCATCGACGCTGTCGGAACACCGGTAGTATCGTAGCCACCTGCCAGCCAGATCTTGCAGCCGTCAGTGTCCACTGGGAAGTTGCGCCGCCCGGTCATAAACGGTGTGCCTAGTGACCAGCTGTTGGTGCCCGGATTGTAAATATCCACCTCATTGGATGGATTGGGCGCGACTCGGCCGCCGCCCATGACATACATCTGGTTATTGACATTAAGCGCCCGCGTCTCGCCCGTGGCCCTGGGTATCGCTGCTATCGAGCCAGTGGTGTTGGTCGCAGGGTTGAAGCTGAACGAGTTGGTGGTATCGACCACCAAGCCCCCTTGGTAATCCGATGCTCCTCCTACGTAGATGATGCCACCTATGGCCGCTGTGGCCGCGTACATCACCGGTACCGGCGTGTTCACTCTCTGTAACCACTTGGCCCCTACCGCAGCAGTGGGATCAAACTGCCATATTTCGTTGGTCGCGGCTACATTGATGTTGAACCCGCCGACTATGTACAGTTTGTTGCCAGTCACCGCAAAACCACCAGGCAGGATCGTGCCTGCGGCATCCCCAGGCCAGTTGTCTGCACCGGTTAGGGTAGTGATGACATCGGAAACAGGATTGTAGAAGAACACGCGGGCAGTCGCCGTCGCCGCGCCGGCTGCCGAGCCGCCAACGCAGTAGATGTAATCAGTGCCTGACACGGTGAGCACACCGCAAGCCATGTTGTTCACCTGGTTGTCGGGGTAAGTGGCTGCCTTGGTGGTCCAACTGTTCGTGGCAGGATTATATTCGAACGGGTGCATAAAATCGCTGCCTGCAGTGTCAGCACTGCGGCCTCCCATGGCATAAAACTTCCCGTTGGCTGGGAAATAGACGCCAACCGCGCGGACGCCAGGCGTCGGCAGAGGCGCACCCGCAGACCAGCCAGGCGTGCAACTGGGCGTAGCCGACGCTGTTGCTGTTGCCGTAGCTGTTGGTGTAGGCGTGGGCGATCCGCACGACGTGAGTGAGGCAGTCAACTTCTGGCCGGTAGCAACTGGCGGATTCGTTCCACCAGTGGGATCACAGCCGTACTCCGTAAATCTTGTGGCGTCGTGCTGCACTCCTACCGTCAGAGTTCTGCCAGTGGCCGTGAAGGGCGTCACCAAGCCATAGGTAAAGTCGAAAGCCGGGGTCCCGCTCTCGTTCAGGTTCACTTCATAGTTAAGTGTCGGGGTCGCGGAGTTCTGCCCGAAATAGATCGTCCGATATTCGACGTGGAACACGCGGTTGGGAGCGGTACCGGTGGTGCTGGTGAAGATGCCGCAACCTGTGCATCCGCCTACCGCATCCGTGCGCTGGTCACGCCAGTAGGGACCCATCGCGTCGGTGGCTGTGGCCACTGGCATGCAAGAAAGGGCAAAGGCGTTACTGACCGTGCCAAAGGTGAAGTGACCGTTGGAACCTACGGCTGCCGAGGAGTAGGTGGTGCCATACACGCTGACCGGGAACGGCAATGAGATGACAGTGGAGCAGTCATCGCAGTGGTTTCCGGTGTCAGCGACTCCCGGCACGATCGTTCCTGTCCCCGATGTGAATGTGTAGTTCGGTGTGCAGCTTGGCGAACCAGTAGGTGTGGCCGTTGCTGTTCCACTCGCGGTCGCCGTCGCTGTAGCTGTAGCGCTAGGTGTCGCGCTGGATGGAGCAGTAGGTGTAGCACTTGGCGAGGCCGTAGGCGTTGGTGTCGGACTTCCGCATGGCGTCAGGATGTAGCTTTGCCCCCCGGTAGCCGGCGAGCCCGCACCGTTGCAGAAGTATTGGTCGAAGGCGGTGTCGTTCTTCTGCACTCCTGCTGTGGCCGATGTGTTGCCGTTAGTGAGTGTGCCGTAGATGACGTCGAAGCGTGTCTGCCCCTCGTACAACCTCAGCTCGTGGTTCGCAGTTCCACTTCCGGGGAAGTACTGGGCACGCCACTCAATGTTGAAGATCCGGTTTGGAGCAGTACCGGTGATTGAGGTGAATATGCCGAACCCAGCGTTGACCAAATACAGGTCGTCCCAATACGGGAAGATCGCGTAGTTATGAGCGGTCCATGGCAGGCATTGGTTGGTAAAGGCCGTGTCGGTGGTTGTGAATTGCGCATTGCCATTCGAGGACAGATTGATGTTCGTGAAGGTCTGATCGTACAACGTGTAGGAGAAGGGCAACGCGACAGTGGTTACCGTGTCATCCCCGTGATTGCCGATATCGGTCGTGCCCGGCACGATGGCGCCGCCGATCTGGCTGATGGTGTAATGGTCTGCGGGCGGGCATCCTTGGACGTTATACATCCCTGTAAAGGAGGCGTTACCGTTGCAAGTATTGGCGGTGATCGCTCCTGTGCCAAGAGTCGCCGTCAACGTTCCTCCGAAGTTCATGTGCAAGGTAAACCGGACAGTTGTATTTCCGTTTATCAGGCTGTGTCCTGTCACGCTGGGAGCGCTGTTGCCAGTGACCATCAGATCGCTGTCCTGCACTGAGGCCGCGTCAACAGGCTGGTTGAAGTTCACGTCGTAGTTGTAATTGCCCGGCGCTGGCGGTGTAAACGTACCACCGACGGGAGGGTTGGTACTAGTCACCGTGAGCGGCGTGATGGCATAACAGAACGTGCAGTCGAACTCGAAGTTCGGCATGTTGTCCGATTGGCGGTTAAATGCGCCGGCCGCAATGTGCATCGTCTGCGGGCCCTGCACGCTTACCGGAGAGGTGTTGAAGTGGAAGGTGAGGGTGGTGTTGCCGTTGCTTAAGGCGACGGTGTTCGCCGGAATTCCGTTCACCGTGAAATCGCTGGCCTGGACAGTGGCCGGATTCACTGGGTCGGTCAGGTTGATCACGAAGTCTACCGGCTGGGTGCTGATGGTGCTGTTACACGCCGGATTACTAGTAGTCACTGCAAAACCGACCAGCTCTCTGTCGGTGTAGGCGTCTTGTTGCGATGCGCCGTTAATGGCGTTGCGCCCGTCCACCCATGCAGTCCCGTGT
>JBJMXF010000227.1:0-4779 GCA_045809725.1 Candidatus Udaeobacter sp.
CGGTGTATGAGTTGATCGGCTGGTTCGTCGCTGCGACGAATGCGACCTGTTTGCCGTCAGGACTGAGAGACAACGCGCCGCCGCCCGGTCCGAATTGTGTGTTCAGATCGATTGTTGTGATCTTGGTAGGGTTGCCGCCGGCGGCCGGGACGAAGTAAAGATCCGTTCTCGGCAGTTCGTAATACGGCTCGTCGATCCGGCTCGAGGTGAAATAAATTTGAGAGCCGTCCTTCGACCAAATCGCGTTGTCTTCATCGAAACGACCGGTGGTGATCTGACGCGGTTTCACTTTCTCTTCGGCGCTGCGTGGTGCGGTCACGATCCAGATATGAGCCGGATGTTTTGGATCGATGTAACCTTCGTTGTCCTGTCGATAGACCGCGCGCGTGATCACACGCACATCGCTATCGTGTTCATCTTTAGCCGGAGAGGCCTTAACAGCGGGAGTTGCCGTGGGGTTGTCCGCCGTGGCCCTGGCGGAAGCGGATTCCTGCGATTTTTTCTTTTCCTGTTTCGCAAGGTCCTCCGCGTTGGTATCGCTTAGGAAGGCGATGTTTTTTCCGTCTGGCGCCCAGACAGGACTGCCAGCCCCTCTCGGCAGGTCCATAAAAACAAAGGAATCGCCGCCGGCCATCGGCAGCATTGCGAGTTGTGGCGGTTCAGGCTTGCCATCTTTTTCGGTCGAACGCAGAAACAGCAAAAATTTTCCGTCCGGTGACCAGCGCGGCGTCGTGTCATGATCCCCTTTTGTCAGTTGACGCGGCGCTTCGCCACCCGCTACAGGAACTGACCAAATCGAAGTGTTATAACCTTCTTTCTTTTCGTTGACGGTGACGCGCACAAATGCAACGCGTGCGCCATCCGGCGACACCTGCGGATCACCAATCCAGACAAAATCCCAAAGATCTTTTTCAGTGATCGCGCGCTTCTGCGCGAAAAGTGGAGTGACGCCAAGCGCGAGGAGAATGACGAAGCACGAATGACGAATGACGAAGGAATGACGAATGATCGAATGACGAAATAACCCGGTCAGTATCATTCTGATCCCGCAGTCCCGGGAGAAGAATCCGTGATGTTTCTCGTCCCGACGGGCGCCAGAAGTAAAAAGTCTGAGATGTTTCGCTTCGCTCAACATGACAGGATTATGGCTGCTGGAAATTGCGAATGACAAACGCTCGTTTTCACGCGTTCACACTTCGTCATTAGTTCGTCATTCGACATTCGGATTTCGTCATTTCGCGGCTGCTCCGCAGCCGCGGTCACATATGCTCGATCACGTTATCCCCGAACTGTGAGCACTTGATCTCGGTCGCGCCATCCATCAACCGCGCGAAGTCGTACGTGACGCGTTTGCTCTCGATCGCACCGCTCAATCCTTTGAGAATCAGATCGGCGGCTTCCGTCCAGCCCATGTATCGGAACATCATTTCCCCGGAGAGAATCACCGAGCCCGGATTCACCTTGTCCAGGTTGGCATATTTCGGCGCAGTGCCGTGCGTAGCTTCAAAAACGGCGTGGCCGGTGATGTAATTGATATTTCCTCCGGGCGCGATACCGATTCCTCCCACTTGCGCGGCGAGCGCGTCGCTGAGGTAATCGCCATTCAAATTTAGCGTGGCGATGACGTCGAAATCTTCCGGCCGCGTCAACACCTGTTGGAGCGTGATGTCGGCAATCGCATCCTTGATTACAATTCCCGCACCGGCTTTTCCCATCGGAATTCTGCACCACGGACCACCGTCGAACTCTTCCGCGCCAAAATATTTTTTTGCGATTTCAAAACCCCAATCGCGGAATGCACCCTCGGTAAATTTCATGATGTTGCCCTTATGAACCAGCGTCACGCTCTTGCGCCGGTTTTGAATCGCGTAGGTAATCGCGCTGTGAATCAATCGCACACTGCCTGAATAACTGACCGGTTTAATCCCGATTCCTACACACACGTGATCGCTCTCTTGTGCGCCGACCATCTTCCAAAAGCTCTTCGCTTTTTCTTTCGTGCCGAAACGAACCTTGTGGAATTCCTTTGGGAAATCGTTTTGCAGGAAATCGAGAATTTTTTGCGCCTCAGGCGTGCCGGCGGCGTATTCGATTCCGGCGTAAATGTCTTCCGTGTTTTCGCGGAAGATCACCATGTTCACTTTTTCCGGATGTTTCACGGGCGAGGGGACGCCTTTGAAGTACTGAATTGGCCGGAGGCAAACAAAAAGATCGAGCAACTGCCGCAGCGCAACGTTGAGTGAGCGAATGCCGCCACCCACCGGGGTGGTCAGCGGTCCTTTGATGCCGACCAGGTACTCGCGAAATGCTTCTACCGTGTCGTCCGGCAACCATTCATCGAATTTGTCTTTCGCTGCTTGACCGGCGAAAACTTCGAACCACGAAATTTTCTTCCTGCCGCCATATGCCTTTTCCACTGCCGCATCGAAGACGCGCACACTCGCCGCCCAGATATCCGGCCCTGTTCCGTCTCCGCGAATGAAAGGAATGACCGGTTGATCCGGCACACTTAGTCTGTCGGTCCTGGTAATTTTTTCGCCCGTCGGCGGAACAATGTCTTTGTACGGCATAGGCGCAAAGTGTAGAGGCGGGTTTCTTAAGCCGCAACCAATCCTGCCGATCATCGGCAGTGGGCCACCGCCTAACGGCTAGACTGGAAACGCAAGCTCGGAACTTAGTCTCGCACGAATTTGTCCAGCGAAATGGCGACGTCTGGAAATTCCTGCAGGATCTGGCGATCGACGGTCAACAACTGAACTCCTTTCGCATGCGCCAGCGCGACGAATTCACAGTCATAAGCGGAGCAATTCGAGCTCGAGACGAGTTGAAGAATCGCCGATGTCGAAACTATGAATTCCTTTCGACCCAGCATTTCCTCGGCGAGATTCGCGACGGCGATCGCCTCTTCAAGGCCTAACGAACGACGTCGTATCGATCCGGCCAGGGCATTCCGAAACTCCGAACGCCACAACGTTGGCATGATCCAATCTGCGTCTTTCGCCCAGGCCGCGTCGGCGGCCGCCGCAAACGGCGAAGCCATGTAACGGTAACAGACGATATTTGTATCGACGCAAATCACATGCGCACGGCGGTTACAATCGGCCTTCGCGTTTCCACCGATCAATCTCTCGCGCAGTGATCGGACGGCGAAATAGAGCCCTGGCCTGCCGAACGGATTCTTCCAGTTCAGTGGGATCCACACGGTGCGTTCCGCTGGCGGCGCTTCGTAGAGTCGAGATGATTTCTTTATTTAGGCTGCGGTGATGTTCCTCTGCGCGTTTCTTTAATTGCCGGTGCAAATCTGCCGGAATGTTCTTCAACGTGATAGTGGCCATTACGGAACCGTAACGGTTCCATTGTGGTTGTCAATGCAACGACAACACTGAGGATCGCCGTGACTGACTGTTACTCGCTTATTCGCCGCTTTTAGTCGGCGTTGTCCGGCGGTCGTTCAGGCGAATTAACTTGTGGCGTGAGCGGAGTGACAATGTACGGCGGCGGGAAGTAATTTGTCGGACACGGCGCTGCGATTTCCTTATATCCTTTGTAATCTTTATAATCTTTTGCGTCTTTGCCGTAGTAGCTCCGCACTGGCATCACCCCTCTGGACGCAGCTGAGATCCTGTCTGCAAGATCAGGACGCGCTCTCACCGCTCCGGCTACGAGCGTGCGACGCTGGCTAGGCGGATAACGAACCAGAAGCGAATTAAATGCTGCCATAAATTGCTCTGGCGTCGCGCTCTGGATATTCGCCGCTCCCGCTGCTCTGACCGCCTGGTCAAGATCGCCATTCGGCGCCGCAACCTGATGCTGACTTTGAATTTCTTCCTGAATCAGGCCCGCACTGGGCAACGCGCGAAAGTCTCGAACCAGAGGAGAAGAGAGTTGCTGTTGAAGGTCAACCTCAACCGGGTCTTCCAATCTCCTGTACACCGGATCGTAAACCAACATTTGACCTCCGTTGACCTGCACAGCCTGGCCCACGCTATCCAGGTGGATGCACGCCGATCCTTCGAGCACCGTAAATTCCACAAGACCGGTCGGAAGGACGTTGCCTAACACCGTTGTACCGGTAATTGCTGCGGTGACCGGACCCATCTTGACCTGTGCGCCGCCTTTGTTCTTTGGCACGTAAAGCAAAAATTGTCCGCTGCCCAGCTCGATCGTCCGTCCGCCCCCGATGTTGTAAATCGTTTTCTCGCCCAAACGCGTGATGGTTTGATCTTTAAACGTCAGCTCACTCCTGGACTGGGTGCCGGTTTGCACCGCGTTGCCCCTGCGAACAGTCTCGTTGACTGCCACTGGGCGCGCCGCTGCGCCGGATGGCACCACTTTAACGTCCTGCACTATTTGAGTAACTTTTGCTTCCTCGAGATCCTCAGCGGACAAGTCGTTTGGCAGCCAATTGACCAGGGCACATGCCAGTGGGGCGACGAGCAAAATACAGCGGCGATCCATATTCATAGGCGGAGTTATAGTGTGTGGTGCGGCGATTGTGAAGTCTTTTCTTCAGCCTTTTTGCGCTCGCCCGCCGCCATGATTAGAAGAACCTAACGGGCGCGCAGGTGCGACTTGCGGATCCCGGCTGCTTCTACTGCCTGTGCGCTGTCCTACCACCCCGGGCTACGTGATAATCGGCAGTTGCGACTCGCCGCTTTTATGGCTACAATTCTGCCCCCAAGATGTTCGCCCCCAGCATCTCCCGCCGCGTGCGCCCTGACGCGCAGCGTGCGCACGCTTCAACACTCCAACGCTCCAACTCTTCAACGGTTCAACGCT